>JADFKK010000345.1 GCA_022564995.1 Planctomycetota bacterium
GGCCGCTGGTGATTCGTCCGACTCGGTCGGGTATTACCCCCGTGCTAACGCACGCGGCTCGCCGCCGGACGGTACGCGGCTCGCCGACAGCCGGTACGTTGTTTTTTTGCAAGGAATCTTGGCATGGCTCGAATTTACCGCTGCGGTTTACCGATCCGGGTGCTGCTGACGCTGGCGCTCTGCTCCGCGATGGGCTGTCAGGTGGTGCGCAATCCGCGCGAGCCGATCCTGCCCGAGAATTCTCCCGGCGCCCGGGGGGTGCCGGTCGAGGGTTATAAGGTTTCGCATCCGCCTTATGTGATCGAACCGCCCGACATCCTGCTGATCGACGCCGTGAAGGTGGTGCCTAAGGCGCCGTATCACATCGAGCCGTTCGATCTGCTGCAAATCATCGTCGACGGCACCCTCACCCAGTTTCCCATCTTCAACAACTATCCGGTCGAGCCGGGCGGAACGGTGAACCTGGGCGGACCTTACGGTCGGGTCAAGGTTTTGGGTATGACGGTCGAGGAGGCCACGGCCGCGATCGACAAACACCTGCGCTTTCACTTGAACGATCCGCAGGTCTCGGTCAGCCTGGCCCAAAGCGCCGGCATCCAACAGATCATCGGCGAGCACCTGGTGGGCCCCGACGGCACGGTCAACCTGGGCAGTTACGGCAAGGTTTACGTGACCGGCCTGACGATCGAAGAGACGACCGCGGCGATCGAAGAGCGGCTTTCCGAAAAGCTGGAAGATCCCCAGGTGGCGGTCGACGTGTTCGCCTACAACAGCAAGGTCTATTACATCATCATCGAAGGTGCCGGCGGGGGCGACCAGGTGATCCGCATTCCGGTGACCGGCAACGAGACGGTGCTCGACGCGATCGCCCAATTGGGCGGCATGAGCCAGATTTCGTCTAAGACAATGTGGATCGCGCGGCCCACGCCGGGCGATTCCGGCACGCTCACCAAGCTGCCGGTCAATTGGATCGACATTACTCGACACGCCTCGATGGCCACGAATTATCAGATCTTGCCGGGCGATCGGCTGGTGATCCAGGAAGACCGCTTGATTAGCGCCGACCGCCTGCTGGCCAAGATACTGACCCCGTTTGAGCGTCTGCTCGGATTCAACCTGCTAGGCTTCCAAACCATCCAAACCGCCAACCGCTTCCCCCTGGGATTCACCCAACGATCGTTCTAGGCATTGTTTGAAAACCGATGTTTGAAAACCGTACCGGCCCAGCCGCAGTCAGCGTGAGCCGCAAGGCGCTAGCCGCGGGTTTTGTGCGGGAAACGCAACGTATTTTACCGGCGGCTAGCGCCGGATTATTCATCAGCCGCGGGGCGTTAGCCCTCGGTTCGTGCAGATCGCGGTAAGAACCGGGGTCTAACGCGTGTGTGGATCGCTGGCCTTAATCCAAGAGTCCGCTATAATACAATTGGCTACACTCCCCTGCGGAGCGTCGTGTCGCCAATGGTTCCGTTTTAAGAAAGGAAAGTTCGATGCGCAGCTTTCAATTCGTTGTTATTCTGCTTGCCGGCGCGACGTGCGTCTTGGCCGCTGGCCCAGCCCTGGCACAGACGGGCTTGAGCCGGCAGTTTACTAGCAAGAACAACCAGTTCAGCCTGGGACGATCGTCGTTTCGACACAATACGAACTTCCTTCGCCAGAGTTTTTCGCGACCGACCGTCAGTCCGTATTTGAACTTGCTTCGCGAGGATGGCATCGGACTGCCAACCTACCACACGACGGTTCGACCGTCGCTACAGCAGCGCGCGACCAATCAGCAGCAAGCCTTGGCCATTCGTCAGGTGCAAAACCAGTTCAACTCCGTCATTGCCTCTCAACAATCGGCCCGCGGTCAGCGAATCGGCATTCGCCCTACGGGTCATGCCACACAGTTTATGAACCATTTGCACTATTACCCTGGGTTTCGCAGGCGCTAGAAAAAACCTGTAGGAGGTGACTCCTGTCGCCGATTTCGGCATGAAACGCCTCAATTCATCGGCGACGGGAGACGCCTCCTACATCAGACCTTTTTCAACGGACCCTCAGCCTCCCGTGCCCGATCTACGTGTCTGGCGAACCCTCGGAGTTTCCGTAACTCTACGCTGTCGACCACTGCGCCATCGTGCGTTGATGCTGCTGGCGTCGTGCCTGCTCTGCTTACAAGCTGCCACGGCCCGCGGTGGAGGCGGCCCGGAGAACGTCTTTCTCGTTGTCAACAGCGAGAGCTGGGCCTCTCGAACCATTGCGAATCACTACGCCGCTTGGCGCGCTGTTCCGGCGGGTAACATTTTCTTGCTGAAGTGGACCGACAGCTTCGTTTCGGTCGACGTCGCGCAGTTTCGCAAGGCGATTTTGCGGCCGGTGCTTAACGAAATCAAAAGGCGCCAGTTAAGCGGGCAGATCGACTACATCGTCTATTCGAGTGATTTTCCCTTCGCCGTCAGCTTGGCCGGCGATTTCCCCGGCGTCGACACGAAGAGGCGACACGTTCGTTACGCCTCGATCACCGGACTGACCTATCTGTCCGATCTCGTCATGGCGGGCAACACGCAGTACGTCCAGTCAACGGCGAATAACTACATGCAGCGCGGCGCCAATTCCCACGAGTTTCGTCGCTCGCTCGGATGGGACGCGAGGGGAATGCCTTCGCCCGCCGCGGGGCGACGATACTATCTGTCGACGATGCTCGCCGTTACCAGCGGGCGCGGCAACACCATTAGCGAGGCGCTCCGCTACCTGCGCCGCAGCGCCCTGGCCGATGGAACCCATCCACCGGGAACGATCTACTTCGTCAAAAACAAAGACGTTCGCTCCGTGACCCGACACCAAAACGGGGCCTTCGACACGACCGTAAGGCAGCTCCGCCGCTTGGGCGTTCGGGCGGAAACGGTCGAGGGCAACGTGCCGATGAGAAAACGTGACGTGCAGGGCGCGATGATCGGGACGGTGCATCTGAACTGGTCAAAATCGGGCAGCCGCATTCTGCCGGGGGCCATCTGCGAACACCTCACCAGCTTCGGCGGGGTGATGGACGAATCGCTCAAGAAGACACGGCAATCTCGACTGTCTGAATTGCTTCGCCACGGAGCGACAGCCGCCAGCGGAACGGTCTCTGAGCCCACGGCAAACCCCGCAAAATTTCCCAGTCCCATGATGCACGTTCACTATGCCCGAGGCAGCACGGTGGCCGAAGCGTTTTATCAATCGGTCGCGGGACCGTTCCAACTGCTGATCGTCGGAGATCCACTCTGCCGGCCGTGGGCGACGATCCCGCTGGTTTCTGTCGCGGGCGTTGAGGCAGGCGCCAAGGTTTCCGGTCAACTGAATCTACGGCCCACGGCGCGGCTGGCGCGGGACCAACGGATCGATCACTACGAACTGTTCGTCGATGGTCGGCGACGAGGGCGTGGCGGCCCGGGCGGCGCGCTGCGGTTCGATACCACGACGCTGCCCGACGGACATCACGAGCTGCGAGTGGTGGCGATCGAATCAAGCCCGATTCGCTCTCAGGGGCGCGTGATCGTGCCGGTGATCGTCAACAATCACAACCGCAGCTGCCGTTTAACATCGACCCGGGCCGCCAAAATCCGCTGGGGACAGCCGTTGCGTCTGACGATCTGGGCGCCCGGCGCGGCGCACATCCGCCTGGTTCAGAGCGGGGAGATCATTCGCCAGATTGACGGGACCGGCGGGAACGTGACCATCGACGTGCGTCAGTTTGGCTACGGACCGCTGCGTTTGGTTGCCGAGAGCTTCGCTGCCGGCGGCACGATTCCCTTGGCGATCTCCGCGCCGCTTGACATTGAGATCCTTCCCTCGCGGCCGCTGGCTGCGATTAAGCCGCGGCGGGGCGTGGAGTTGGAGTCGGGTTTGCAGTTGCGGCTGCCCACGGGCAAGCGAGTTGCCGTCGACGACACGACGAGCCGCAGTTGGCTGAGCGCGGCGGGCGTCAAAGAGGGCCAGACCTATGTTTTGTCGGCCTATTTCGAGGTGGCCGACGAAGGCGTATATCAGATCCAGGCCCGCCAAAACGGCGGCCTGAAGGTAACGATCGACGGCCGGCTCGTGTTTTCATCCGAACACGAAAACTTCACTCAGCGGTATATTCCCTTTTCGCTGGCGCGTGGGCTGCACCAGATCGACATTCAGGGTCGACCCGAACGCAGTGTGCTGGCAAAATTTCGCTTCGGAGGATATGCCTCGGACAGCGCCGCCAAAAGCAAAGGCAGCCAACCGCTAAGCGGCAAGGCGGGATTCTTGCGGCCGAAATAAGGTGGCCACTTGGTCGGTGCGATTAGTCATCCGTCTGGGCGTCGTCCGTTTCCTCTTCCTCGCCCGACTTTTCTTTAGGGTCGAACTCGCCGCTGAGATACGCGTCGATCTGCGGAAGCACCTCTTCGATGAACGACACGACGGGGCTTTCCGCCGCGGGCTGCTTCGGCCGCGGGTTGCCGTCGATCACATAGATTTTGTACAGGGCCGGCTTGCTGGCAAATTCAAAACGGGATGAACCCACCGTGCCGCCGAACCATTTGGTATTGTCGGTGCGCCACGACCAAAAAATGTGTAAGCGGCTCGTGCCTTGGTGCGTTTCTTTTCTGAATCTGGCCCGGCGAAACTCGGCGCTCTGGCCGTTGATCATGGTGACGGTGTACGGTTGATCGTCTTTGGGCATCGTGTAGCCATTGGCCACGAAACATCGATCGGGCGTGTGTTCGGAAAGGTGCTGCGGAAGACCGCAGACGATTTCAACCGAAACTTCTTCGTGAGTTTTCGTATGGCGATAAGTTCGCGAGATTCTGCCTTCAATGCCGGCAACCTCCTTCACCTTCTCGTCCAATTCGCGATTGGTGTCCTTGCCAACCCAATCGCCGAAGTTCATGGGGATCGATTCCACACGCTTGACGTAAATGTCGCGGTCGGGCGCTCGGTTACGTCCTCCCCAGGGAAAGAGAAGATCGTTGCGCTCGACAAATAAGCCCTGCAGGATCGAGACGGTGATGATCGCCACCACCGCGACAGCGACCGGAATCCATGGTTTCGACATCTCAAACTCACGTGGTTAGAATATCAGGCGTTCGATTCGCCGGGGTTCGACCCAATTGGGTTCGACTCAGCAGGGTGCGACTCAACGGGGCTGGCCAATTGTCGTCGGTACATGCGCTTTTGGCTGCGGTTGTCCTCGCCGCTGACGACCGTTCCCATCAGGTTGATGCCGACGCTCTTCAATCGCTCGGCCGCCTGATAGACGTCCGGCGTGCGGCTGACGTCTCGCAACACCGACAGCACAGCGCCGTCGACGTGCTGGCCGATCAGTAGCGCGTCGGCCACCGTGAGCACCGCACCAGCGTCGATCACAACGAAGTCGAACTTACCGCGAAGCTGATCGAACAGATCCGCGGCAACCGGCCTGGCCAGCGCCTGGATGCTCTCGCTGTTGTAACGACCGGCCGGAACCAACCACAGGTTGGCGATTCGCGTCGCCCGCACCACGTCGTCCACCTCGGCCTCCTCACGCAACACTTCGCTCATGCCTGGATCGCAATTCAGATCGAACCATTGATGACAGCTCGGATTGCGCACGTCGGCATCGACCAACACCGTGCGCTGGCCGCCGCGGGCCAGACTGGCGGCCAACTGGCTGGCGAGCGTCGTCTTGCCCTCGCGGTCGAGCGGGCTGGTGATCATCACGACACGCATCGAATCGGCCGACGTGTTGTGGATCAGCGTGGCGCGAATGCTGTCGATCGAGTCGGCGAGCATCGCCTGCAGATGCGGGCCAGCGCCACGATGGAGCAACCCGCCGCTGAGCGACGGCAGCGTTCCGACGACCGTCTGTCCCAGACCCTGCGAAATGTCTTCGCTGGAGCCGACGCGGCGAGCCTGGAATTCCGCGAAGCTGACGCCGCCGGTGCCCAGCACGAAGCCGATGATGCCGACCAGCACGGTGATCGCCACCTTGAAAAACCAGCTACCGTTCTGATCGGGAACGTAGGCTCCTTCCAATTTGATCACCCGGGGAGGGCTGTCGACGCTCAGATCCAGGAATTGCATTTGGCGATCCATGGTTCTGGTCATGTCCTCAAGCTGCTCGACCTCTTGTTCTTTCTGCTTGATCGCGACGGCATTCGCCCTCATGCCCTGCAACATCGTGCTCGCCTTGGCGATATCTATATCGATCTCCTTGATGCTATCTAGCAGCGGGCTAATCTGCTTGTCGATCGCCTCGATAGCGTCGGCCGCACTGTCGTAGTTACCTTGTTGCTGCCTCATCTGTTGTTCGATTTCGATTTGAACGCGAGCGCGGGTTTCGGCAAGATTATCTTCCGCGGCTACAATCTTCACCAGCCACTGACGCAGCGCGCGACTATTCGGATTGTTTGATCTCAGCTTCTCCTCCTCAAGGAGCAGTCGATACTGGAACAACTGATTGCTCAGGAATTGCACTTCCTGATTGGCACCGACATAATAGCCGACCAACGCTTGATCGAGCGGGGGCGGCCAAGTGCCTTCTATGTTGGCCTGAATGATGCCTCGCCGCTTGAACCGGAGTTCGAATAACATGCTCTGCGGCGGCGCCTTCTGCAGGGTGTATTGCTTGATCTGCTGGATGAAAGTGGCCATTCTTGCCTGCGCCGCGGGACCGTCGGGATCGCCGTGTTCCTTCATCAGATTGTCCAGGTCGACACGATACGTGAGCAGGTTTTCATTCTTCCGGAACAGGGCCGCTTTCAGCTTCTCTCGCTTTTGCAACTGCTTCGATCGCTCGGCGTCGACGACTTCGAGCAGGTAGGCTGCCTGCACGGCGTTGACCATGCGCTTGGCCTCCTCGGCGTCCCGGTAACTGATCTTGAGATCGAGAATTTCCGACTCCGGGCTGGTGAATCTGGCCTTGAAGTTTTCCTGCAGCCAGGCGATGTAGTCGTTTCCCTGCTCGCGGATCATCGCCATCTGCATAAGGTCGTTCTTGCGCAGGGCCGCCAGCAACACAAATTGACTCTTGACCAGCGCACGCTGCGTTTCGCGATAGGCCGGCCACTCTTTCGTTGGATCGGTCCGTATGCCAGTGCCGTCGGAGAGAATTTGGTCTTGTTTCTGAGACACCCGCAACCGAGCGACCGCCGTGTACTCAATCGGCACGAAAAACATGGTCAGCAACATGCCGGCCACCGACAACATGATGCCCAGCCCCAGAGCCAAGGCCCAACGGCGACGCAACGCGGCCCACATCGTCATGAGCGTGGGCGCGGCGTCGAGAATCTCGGGCTTGACGGGATAAGCCATCGGCCAGCCCATCTCCGACATCTCGCCGTTTTGGTATTCCACCGGCACCAAGGCGTCTTCGCGCCCGTTGGCGTCCGAATTCGACACCGAAGTAGCGGTGCCGTGGTCGTTGTTGTCTGCTGATGCCATGATTAGGTTCTCTCAGGGATTCGACGAGTCAGTCCTCTCCACGCAACCGGCGGGCCAAAGCACCGACCTGCGCGACCAGCAACCAGCGGGTAAAGAGGTTCATTCAGTCTCAGCCACGCCTCGCGGGCCAGTTTGATGTTTTTTGTCAACATGCCGCCACCGGGTCGTTGCATCGATGCAACGTGCCGGCCGCTGATTTGAATTAAATGGGCCGCGGCGCGCCACCGCCAAACCGCACGTGCTGCTTCGGTTCCACGTCGATCAGCAGGTTCGATAAGATGACACATTCCAAGTAAAGCAAGCCCAATGCGATCGGCATCATGATGTAGCCGGCGATGTCGTGGAAAATGATGCCCGCCAAATCGGAGCCTTCTTTTTGGAACTCATAACACAGCCCGGTGATGATGATCCGAATGACGTTGACCGTGATGGCGATCGGAATCGCGCTGGCGAGGATTACGACGTTTTCCCACCACGGCCGCGAGGTGATCAGCACGACAGCCACGGAGAGCGCCAGGAAGATCGTCGCCATCCGCAGTCCGCTACAGGCGTCGACGACGTTCAGCGGCATCGCTCGGAGCATGATCTTGGTCCCCTCCCGGTAGACGTCCAGCCCCATGGTTTGCAAGGCGTACGTGCTGCAGACCGAAGCAAATTTTTGCAGCGGATCGAGGATGGCCCGCTCCATGGCCATCGGCCAGGGCACCATGAATACCAGGAAACCGACCGCCGGCCCGGCCCACACCATCATCCGCCAGCCGCCTACGATCAACAGAATTCCGGCCAGCGCCGAAACGAACGACAGGCTATCGAAGGTGGCAATCGAGTAGTAGGAAGAGATCCCACGCACCAGCAACGATCCGCTCAGCAGAGCCACGCCGGTCCAACGGGCCGCCGGGGCAACCTCGCCGATTTTCTCGCGACGCAGCCACATCAGCACCGCGGCAAACAGCGGGATCAGATAGCCGTGCGAATACTGCGCGTTGTCCCAACCCCCGGCAACGTGCGCAAGCGTGTTCCAATACCCCCACAGCAACAACAGCGTCAGCGCGCCGAAAGTAGACCAGGCAACGATTTCTTGGCGCTGCTCGTCGCTGAGCGAGGTGCGATTTTCAGTGTTCATCGTGTTGTCGTTTCGAAGTGTCGAATTAACCGCCGGCCCACCCATGGCGGCTGGACACAAAAATGGCCCACGTCGCGGGGGCGGGTATCGAGTCGGCGAGCGGCGGATCCATCCCGAACGGGCACGCCAAGTAAAGACCCAATGGAGAATCGATTCGGATGATGAGGATCGATTTAAGTTTCACGATATCCGAGTTGCCGCAGGCTGTCAAACAATCGGCGGGGTCGGGGCCGTGTTTTCCGCCCCTTTTTTTCGCCCCAGGTACATGGTGACGATTGCTCCGCAAATAGCACACTGCGGAGCATCTTGTCACACCGCGTGCCGCATTTATGGGGGGCATTCGAGCAAACGAACGTCCCTGCCCATGTTGCCCGGCCGGCCAAGTGCTTCAAAATGGCCAAAACCCTCAAAATCGGGCAAAGCTTGTGGTGAAGTTTGCCGATTAAGTGGAATGTGCGGATTAGAACGCGCGGCGCAGTGGTCCGCTGCGCGGCCCGGCGAGCGGCCGCTGGTGATTCGTCCGACTCGGTCGGGTATTACCCCCGTGCTAACGCACGCGGCTCGCCGCCGGACGGTACGCGGCTCGCCGACAGCCGGTACGTTGTTTTTTTGCAAGGAATCTTGGCATGG
>JADFKK010000346.1 GCA_022564995.1 Planctomycetota bacterium
TTCCCCGGCCCAAACAGTTCCAACTCATCGATTGATACATTGGGCGACATAAACATCACCCGCACGCGCTGCGTTTTGACCGCCTTAAAGTGAAGCTCGCGGTAGCCGCCCCAATCCTCTTGCCAACTGCCCACTTGCTTCAAAATATCGCGCTGGGCATGGATTCGCTTCCAAAGCTCCTCCCCGCGCACCCGCCGGGGATGATCTTTTTTTAACTCCGGGGTTCGACCGCCAAATTCGACACCCGCAAACACCGCTGACATCGCGTAATAGTCGTTCATTGAAACCGGATCAAACTTGTGATTGTGACATCGGGCGCAACCCATGGTCACGCCCAACATCGAAGCGCCTACGGTTGTCACCATTTCATCCATGCGATCCGCCCGCGCCTGCCGAATCGCCGAGGCCTCAAAGCCGACCGTCGCCGCTGGCACATGAGACCCTGAGACCAGAAAACCCGTCGCCACGCCGGCGTTCATTGTGTCACCCGCCAACTGCTCGCGCACAAATTGATCGTAAGGCTTGTTTTCGTGCAAACTTTGACGAATCCACCCATGGAATGCAAAAGTACCAAGTCGATCTTCATTTTTGCGTCGCTTATTACGCAGCACAGCGCTCCACTTGTTAGCAAAATACGAAGCGTAGTCGGTGCTATCTAATAGACGGTCGACTAATTGCTCGCGTTTGCTGGAACTTTTGTCCGCTAGAAAACTTTCCGCTTCGGCAAGACTAGGCAGCCGGCCTGCAATGTCGATGGTTACGCGGCGCAGGAAAGTTGTCTCATCGCACAATTGTGAAGAGGGCAAGCCTAGCGCCTTCAACTTTTCAAAAACCAACTCGTCAATATAATTGTTCGGCTCGGGAAGATTATCGACCTCGATTCCCAAAGGAACCGTGGCGCGAAACAAGCCTACCTTTCCTTGGTAACGCTCCATCATGGCGTCGAGGTCGGCGTAGGCGAAGTTCACGCCTTCGATCTCGTCTTGCGACAGATGTCCGGGGGCGTAGCGGATCGTGAAGCGGTCTTCGGACGTGCCGTGCATCAAGTGGGCCGCGGCGTGGGCCAAATCCTGCAGGTCAGCATTCTGGCGATATTGCTCCATCACCTGCGGCGTCGACACGTAGCCGTACTTGCGAATCAAGGCGTCGACGTCGTCCTGTTCGCCGAAGCGGCGCAGGCCGGGCGCGAGGATCAGCAGCTCTCCGCCGTCGGCAATCGCCATCCGCGTGCGATAGACCGCCTTGTTGGCCACCCAGGTGCTGAAGAATTCGTCGCCCTGCATGACGCAGACAATGCGCTCCAAAGGCTCGTCGAGCACCGTGATGTTCTGCTCGCGCGATTGTCGGGCCGCTTCCAGATACGTCTCCAAATCGTCGCCGACGAACACGCCGGTGTGTGTCAACGCGCCGTCTTCGCCACGGGCCAACACGACCTGCACGTACAGATCGGGCAAATCGCCGAGCAGCTCGTCTTCCGCCTTATTAAAGCATTGCCGCACCGGCGTGAGCAGATTGCCCAGGTTGTTTTCGATCCCGCAGCAAGCGGCGGCCATGTGGGCGGCGCAGATCAATTCTTTTCCGCCCAGGCCGATGAAATAATTCTTGTTGTGATTGGCAAAACCGAGCACCTCGTGCGGCACGACGTGGCCGACGTTGATGATCAGATCCCACGGCTGTTCGATCAACATTCGATTGAGCGAAATGGGGATCGCCCAATCGGCCGCCCCGCCGGAGACCTGTTTCACGTAATCGGCCGGCACCTCGCCGACGCGAACCACCCCGTCGCGCCAATCATGGGCGTGAATTCGCTGCTCGGGAATCGAGCCGAACATCTCGCGGTTTTGCTGGGGCGTATGCGGCACATGCTGCCCAAGCGTCGGGATAACGTGGACCTCGGCCTCGTCGGCCAAAAGCTTGTAGAGCATCTCGGTCAGCAGGCCGGCGCCCGAGTGCATCCGCGTGATGTCCGGCGGCAGCAGCAGCACCCGCTTCGGCGAATTACAAATCCGCCGCCGGGCCTCCGCCACGGTTTGCTCCATCAGGGCCTGGAGACGTTCGAGACCGATCGACGGCGAAGTTTCAGAAAACCAGGGCATAGGTAAGCCTGTATCCAAGTGCGAGAGTTATCAACCGACTAAAACAGACCGTCCGCCGCTTGCGGCTTAGCCTACCCGTCCCACCCCCGCGCCACCTCGACCAACGTCCGCACAAACGCCCCCGTTCCGCCGCCGTCGCAATGCGGCTTGTCTTTTTCCGCAAAGGCCGGGCCGGCGATGTCGATGTGGGTCCAGGGCTTGCCGTCGACGAACTCTTCGAGAAACTTGGCCGCGGTGATCGCGCCGCCCCAGCGGCCCTCGCCGATGTTCTTGATGTCGGCCACCGGGCTTTTGATCTGCTGGCTGTACTCCGCGAACATCGGTAATTGCCAGGCCCGTTCGCCGCAGTCGGCCGCCGCCGAAGATACCACGTCGCACCAATCCTGGTCGTTCGTCATCAGCCCGGCCACGTCTTCGCCGAGGGCCACAACACAGGCGCCGGTGAGCGTGGCCAGGTCGATGATCTTGTCGGCGCCCTGATCGACCGCCACGCACAACACGTCGGCCAGCACGAGCCGGCCTTCCGCGTCGGTATTAAGCACTTCGATGGTCTTGCCGTTACGCGCCGTGAGCACGTCGCCCAGTTTGTAGCTATCGCCGCTGAGGAGATTTTCGACCAAGCCCATCAGGCCAATGACGTTGATCGGAATCTTGAGCCGCGAGATGGCGTGCATTGCCCCCAACACGGTCGCGGCGCCCGACATGTCGAGCTTCATCGTTTTCATGCCATCGCTCGGCTTGATCGACAGCCCGCCGGAATCGAACGTGACGCCCTTGCCGACCAGCGCCAACAGCGGATCGTCCTGCGCACCGCCCATGTGCCGGATCATCACCAGCCGCGACGGGCGCACCGAGCCACGCCCCACGGCCAGCAGCGCCCCGCAGCGTTCTTCCTCAAGGCGTTTCTCGTCCCAGACGACGACCTCGTCGAACTGACAGGTGCCGGCCAACTCGACGACCCGCTCGGCGAATGATTCGGGATACATCTTCTCCGGCGGCTCGTTGACCCATCGCCGCGTCAGGTTGACGCTTTCGCCGATGATGCGGCCCGAGGTGGTCGTCGCATCGTCGGCGCCGGCCCAGAGAATCTCGCCGATGGGGTGGCGGTTTTTTTCCGCCCGATAGAGATCCTGCCCCACACAGCCGACCATCGCTCCGCAGATACCGCTTTCGCTTTGCCGCGCGGACCAATCGTCGTCGACGTAAAATGCGACCTGCTGGCGCTCTTTTGCCGCCAAACGGCGAGCCGCGGCAGCAGCGGCCCGAAACGCAACGCCGTTGTCGAAATCGCCGGCCGCGCCCAATCCGACCACCACAACCTGGGCGGCCCGCACTCCGCCAACGGCCAGCAGCGGCGTCACTTCGCCCGCCTTGCCCGTGATCTCGTTGCGCTCGAAAAGCCGAGTCATCAATCCGCCGGCAGCTTCGTCCACCGCAGTGGCCGAGGGGCTCAATCGACCATCGCAGTGCAGCCCGACGACCACGGCGTCGACGTCAATCTCGGTGATGGGGGCATCGGTGTGTGTGACGTTCATCGCATGAGTTCCTTCAGTCGAGCGGCGGCGAATCAGATGGGTGTCATTCTAAACTTTGTCGAAAAAGTCGGTAGTGGGTGATCGGCGGATGAGCCTTTTAGCATCGTTCGAGAAATAAGTGTCTCACGAATCGGCGAGCGACGGCCGTTAGGCCGCCGGTAATTCCTCGCTGGGCGTCAAGCTCTTCGCGTGCGGTCGTATTACCCCGGAGCGAACCCGGATTATTCATCAGCCGCCGGGCGTTAGCCCCCGGTTCCTGCCCCAAGCCGGTATGAACCGAGGGCTAACGCCCTGCGGCTGATTGACAGACTGTTTTTCGTGTCATCGACGCAACGTGAAAACCAGAAAGAGAATGCCGCGACGCTCATGAATAATCCGGGCTAACGCTCGCGGCTCGCCATGCAAGAATGAGACACTAATTTCTCGAACGACGCTCAGTCTTCGTAGTGGGCGAAGTCGCGCCTGCGACGACGGCGAAAACGCCGACGGTATTGGGGTGTCGGCACATCGCCTTCGACGAACCAGTAGCCAACCAACAGGCGGTAGAAAAACAACAGAGTGAACGCGCCAGCGGTGGCCACCGCCAATCCCAACGGGCCGATCGGCGTGACCCGCTGGCCTGCGTAGAAATACGAAACGATGCCGCAGCCGATGACGGCCCGGCCTCAAGCATAAACGTCGATCCGCACCAAATCACTCGACGGTTCTTCCTCCCCGCGCCGCTCCTGCTGCTCCTGCTGACGTAACTCTTGGCGGGCTTCAGATTCCATCTTGCTGGCGGCGGCGGCGACGGCCCGATCTTGAGACGACGGGTCGACGGGCGCGGACGCAGCTTGCCGGACAATGCGGGCTTTGGCGATCGTGGCTTCCGGATCGCCTTCAACCGCGGACGTGTCGATCGACACTTCACCGCCGACCGCATACTGCCTTCCGTCCGGGCCTTTCTGGTAGGTGTACTTCGGCCCGCCCTTGACGTATGGTCCGGCGGCGGCCAGATGGGCCTGTTCGTGTTGGCGCACCTCGCGGTCGCGGGCTTGCAGCTCCAATAGCTGTTGTCGCTGCTCGTCTGAAAGTTGTTGTTCGGACAACTGCCGATCTGCCTGCTTCGCCGCCTGCGGCGAGAGGGTCAGCTCATCGGTAATCTCGCCGGCCGCATCACCTCGAGCGGATGGTTCTGAGCCGCCCGCCCGCTCGCCCCGCCGCGTGACGTCGATCGCCGTGGGCTGGCTGGGGCGAATCCCGCCCGTTGAAGCGGCGGCAAGCAAGATGGCAGGTTGAATTCTCACATCTCATATATCGTCCATCGCCGCGACCGGGATGGAAGAAATTACCGATTGAAACGGTTGTTCCGGTTAGCGAAAGTGTTGCGGTCGATGCCAAAGTCCGATTAGAATGTGGGCCGCCATGAAGGGCGCGGCAGATGACAATTTACCTGTCGTAGCTACCGTCGCCAGACGGTGGATACGCTCAATCCACGCTCTGGCGAGCGTAGCTACACCGAGACACCGACATCGGAGGTCAGCACCACGTGACACATGAGAACGAACCATCTGCCGACGAATTCCAGCGGCTCAGCGAGATATCGCTGCGCTGCGCGAAAAACTGCCGGCGGCTTCAGGAGCTGGCCCGCCATGCGGAGCCGCCGCCGGGACTCGACGAATTGCTAGCCGAGATGCGGCGCGACGTGGCAGAGGGATTGCCCCTGGCCGATAAGCTCAGCGACCAGTTGGCCGCCGCCTCGCCCGAACCGTTCCAGGCCGGCGAAATCACCGCATCGAGCCGGACTCTGGGCAACCTTCTGCTGGCCCAAGCGATGCTCAACACGGTCGACGAAGCGGAAGGGCGTCGGCGGTCCAAGTAGAAGCGGCTCACTCGAACATAAACTCTTTCACTTTGTTGTTTTCCGCCTCTTTCACCTCCGCCGCCGTGAGCTTGCGCATCCGCACGTTGCGGATCGCCGCGGTGGTTTGCCAACAAGAGAGCCCAAACGGGCAGGCCTGCTCGATGTCGAAGCGAATGCCGACGCGGTGGTCCTTGAGCGGCTGGTTGACGGTCAGCTTGCCGTCGATCCAGGTTTCGATTCGGGTGTCGGTCACGCGGATGCGAAACTTGTACCATGTCTTGTCCTTGAATTCGAGATACTTGGTCGTGTCGTTTTCCGAGGCGTCGAAGTCATCGATGTTTGACAGGCCGACCACCGCTCCGCCCCAGCCGCCGCAGATGAAGCTGCAATACGTTTTGCCGACGGGAAAGGTGACTCCGCAGAAAAAATCGACGCCATCGACGCGCTGTGCTTCGATCTGAATTTCGTAATCGGTGGTCGGCAGCGGCGAGCCCTTCCATGTCAATCCGGTCAGCCCCGCGCCAGCTTCTAACTGCACCCCGCCATCCTTAACGCGCACCTCACCATGCCCGGCGAAGTCGGTGACCTCCCAGTTCTTAAGCGATTTGCCGTCGACCAAATAGATCCACTTAGGTTGCGAACTCTGGGCGACCGATGCCGTCGATCGGCGGCTACGTCGGGCGAATCGTCGCGGCAGAAGTCGACGCCGACAACATGGCCCCAAGGAATCCTCCGCGGCGACGAATGATGGTGTTTCGACGTGTAACAAAATCGCGCCCAGCGCGAAACACACAGCCTGAATTAAATGACGGCGAATCCGAGAAGTTTGATGTTTCATGGTAACCCTTTAAGCAAGTTCGATCGCCTGATGCCGCGACACTTGATTCTTCTGATGCGATGTCATTTCCCCCGGGCGCGAATCAAGCCGAGTCAATTGTACAACAACCGCAGCCTCCATGAAGAACAACTCTGGGAATTCTGGGGCCATTCACCGATCAGACACGCAAAAGATGGGTGGCCCGAATCTGTGCTCCGCAGGAGCGGCCCCATGAAAGCCCAGGGCGTCACTATGAGGGCCGACTAAACAGACCAAGTCACAGGAAGGGCGGGGTGGTTACATTTGATCCAACGGGGGACTAGAATGCATGTCGATTGGACGGAATTTGGCTTGTACAGCGCAGCATCGAGAGATCAGCGATGGCGAGCAATACGATACTACACATTCGCCAGCACGCCCCGGTTGACGGGAAGCACCTCATCCGTCTCAGGTTGAAGCGTCCGCGCCAGACGGACCTCGAAGCCGAGGCCACCATCGAATTTGGCCTCACGCCGCAAGAACAGAATGACCTCCGCTGGTATCTCGAAGATTACCTGCAGCACGCCGAATCTGCCGAGAAAGTCCACGTCGAGCAGATTGAAAGCTTCATGCGCGAGCGCGGCGAGGAGCTTTACGCCAAGATGCTCACCGACAATGCGAACACCCAGGCCATCTGGTTCGCGGTCCGAGAAAAACTCGCCGAGCTACGCATCGAGATCACCACCGCGATCGCCCAAGCCGCTTCTATTCCGTGGGAGTTGATGCGCGATCCGCAGCTCGATTCGGCCATCGCCCTGCGGGTGAAGTCGTTCGTCCGCGTGCAGTCGAACCCGAACATCAGTTACATCAAAGTTCCCAAGGTCCACCAGGGCCGCGTCCGCCTGCTCTACGTCGTCTGCCGTCCCAGCGGCCGCAACGACGTCCAGCTTCGCGCCGTGGCAAACCGGCTCTTGCAGGACTTGGGCGAAGACCTCGGGCGCTACGACATCAAGGCGCTGCGACCCCCGACGTTCGAGGCCCTGCAGAAAGAACTCGGCGACGCGAAGAAGAAAGGTCGACCGTACCACATCGTTCACTTCGATGGCCACGGCGTCTATGCCGACCTGAAGAAGTCCATTTTGAAGGACTGGCTGGCTGCCCTGAATCACCTCACCCTGGGCGGCAAAGCGACGGGAAAGCACGGATTCCTGCTGTTCGAGAGTCCCGAAAGCGAGCACAAGATGCGGCCCGTCGACGGCCAGACGCTGGGCCAGTTGCTGCACGATGCCGGCGTTCCGATCCTCGTGCTCAACGCCTGCCAGTCGGCCATGCACGAGGCCGACGAACAGCCCGACGCAGCCGATACGGTCCACGATGAGGTCCGCGCCATCGGCTCGCTGGCCCAAAGCGTCGTCGACCAGGGTATCCCGGCCGTGCTGGGAATGCGCTACAGCGTGTTTGTGGTGACCGCCGCGCAGTACATCGGCCAGCTCTACCGGGCGCTGGCCACGGGCAGCGGATTCGGAGAGGCCGCCAGCGAGGGCAGGAAGCACCTGCACCTCAACCCGGATCGCTGGGTCGGCCTGCAGCCGCGGCCGTTGCAGGACTGGTTCGTGCCGATCGTCTACGAGGCCGCGCCGATCAAACTGCTTTCCGCCGACCAGCCGCTCACACTCGACGAGCGGCCGCAAACGGACCCGCTGCAGATCAACCCGGCCCTGCTCCGCTACGTGCCGGACGGCGGCTTCGTCGGGCGCGACGAGACGCTGCTGATGCTCGACCGGGCCTTCGACGATCACCCGATCGTCCTGCTACACGCCTACGCCGGCCAGGGCAAGACCACCACGGCCGTCGAGTTCGCCCGCTGGTACGCCCAGACCGGCGGGCTAAGTTCTCCAGAGAACCCGCAGCCGGTCGTGGTGCTCACGTCGTTTCAGCATCCGGTCACCCTCGACGAGGCGCTCAACGGGCTCGTCGAGGTTCGATCAGAGCAAGAGCAGCCGCTGCTTTCCCTGCTGGCGTCGCAAGGCAAGGATTGGCTGACGATGAACAAACCGGGGCAAAAGCGATCCGAAGCCGTCAAGTTGCTGCGGCAGATCCCGGTGCTCTGGATCTGGGACAACGTCGAGCCGGTGGCCGGATTCCCCGAGGGCACCGAGTCGTCGTGGACCGCCGAGGAGCAGGCGGAGTTGGCCGAGTTTCTCAAGCAGCTCAAGCTGGATGGGGCCAGCAAGGTCAAAATCTTGCTAACCTCCCGCCGCGACGAGCAAAAATGGCTGGGCGGGATTCCGCACCGCGTGCAGATACCGCCGATGTCCGGTGCCGACGCCGCCGGGCTGGCGCTCCAGTTGGGGGAGGAGAAGAAGCTCACCCGCAGCCAGATCGGCCAGTGGCAGCCGCTGTTGGACTACTGCGCCGGCAATCCGCTCACCCTGCGAGTCATCGCCGGTCAGGCCGTCAAAATGGGCCTGCAGGACAACGATCAGATCGAGCAGTTCATCCAGGCCGTCCGCGACGGCGAGCAACACATCGAGGACGCCGACGAGGCCCAAGGCCGCGCCAAGTCCCTCGGCGCCTCGCTCGACTACGGCTTCCGCAACGCGTTCAGCGAAGACGAACTGCCGGTCATCGCACTGCTGCATCTCTTTCAAGGTGCGGTTGATGTCGATGCGCTGGACCTTATGGGAAAAGCAGTCGACCATGCGCTGCCGGAATTGCAGGGCAGGACGAAAGAAGACCTAGCCGGCCTTTTGGAGCGGGCGTGTGAAACCGGCCTGCTGACGCAGATAGGTCGCGCGTACTACACCATCCACCCGGCGTTGCCCTGGTTCCTGCGGCAACTCTTCGCCCGCCACTACGACGGGCAGGACGGGCGTTCCAGCG
>JADFKK010000347.1 GCA_022564995.1 Planctomycetota bacterium
CCAAACGGGCCACCAGCCGAATTATAAACACCGTTGCCCAGCATGGCAAGCAAACGAGCGGAACTTCCTGGCGCGCGGGTGGTGAGTGGACCATTAAAGCCCCGTAGGCCGCCGGCTTGCCGCGGCGCAATCCGCGGCGCCATCCGCGCTGCCCACCATTGCGAGCACGGCGGCATTGTCAATCGAGCGAGTTTTATGCGCCGCGGCAAGCCGGCGGCCTACCGTGCCGGGACAGTGCCAATCTGGTGATCCAGGAAAAAAAGCCCCTAAAGGGGCGAGAAAAATGGGGATTGGGGCGTTGGATCCCAGGCGTAAACGCCTGGGCTAGTTAAAAGTCACCGCTCACGTTGGGCGCAGTTCCGGCGCCATAAAACAGCTACCGCAGAGCACTCATTCATCCCACTATGACACTCAGCCAGCGGCCTCAAAAAACTCTTATATTTTTTCAACCAGGTCATTGTAATGGGTTCCTGCGAAGCTTACGACCAACCGCAGCATCCAGGGGTTGAGTTGGGGCTAAGGGCGGGAGACCAAGTGTTGTCATTGCCCAGGTTGGTTGAATGTAGCGGGCTAGCACGTTTTATCTACTGAATCCCATTTCAAGGAGTCGATCATGTTGCGAAAACTTTGGAATCGTATCGGACCACGTGCGGCCACCATGACCTCTCGTTCGCGTGTCGATTATCGCGCTCGCCTGAGCCTGGAGCCTTTGGAGCAGCGTCGAATGCTGGCGGTGGTAGCTGTTTTTGACACGACCATCGACGACAATTTCATGGAACTCGATCGCGATGGAGAGTTCCGGCTCTTCATTTACGGAGACGTAGAGGTAGCTGGACAGGAAGATAGGGACGACACGATCATCATCGGCGTGAACGGTAGTGGCAATGTCACGATCGACACCGGCGGCGGCCCCAGCGATCAGATTTTCAAGGCCTGGTCCGGCGGCGCGCCGTTCGGCGCAGGAACGGTGCTCGCGTCGTCCGTTAAGGCGATCACCGTCGACGCCGGCGACGGCGTTAACACGATCGATCTGTCGGCGGTGACCTCGACGGATTTCACCAGCCTTGTAGACCGCCGCATCATCCTCAGCGGCGGCTCGGGCGTCGACACGATCACCGGGAGTGATTTCGGCGACGTCATCGGCGGCCTCGGTGGCAACGACACCATCCACGGCGGCGACGGCGACGACCTGATCAACGGCGGCGACGGGGCTTGACACTATCTTTGGCGACGACGGCGACGACGTGATCAGCGGCGGGGACGGCAACGATACGATCTCGGCCGGATCGGGCCTGGATGTGGTCGACGGCAACGGGTACAAGGACCATCAGGAGCTAGGCCCCCTCGCCACCGGCACAGGAACCCAGGAATTGGACGAGGCGTCCGGCTTGGTGATCGGGCGCACCCATCCCGGTGTCCTGTGGACGATTGAGGATAGCAAAGGCGGCGGAACGCCGAGTCAAAACGAGCGGCTTTATGCGAATAACAAAACGAATGGTGCGGACCTGGGCTATTTTACCCTTGACGTCCCCGACAACCATGACTGGGAAGATCTGGCGTATTTCGACGATAACGGGACCGATTGGATTTATATTGGTGATATCGGGGACAATAACATAGACGATCCCGTGCAAACAATTTATCGCGTTAAGGAGCCCACGAGCGAACCAACGAGCAGCGGGAATCACGGTACGATTGCCGCCGCCGACATCGATCGGATCATGATCGACTATCCAATGGACAAACCCGACGCTGAGGCGATGATGGTTGACCCAGACACCGGCGACATCTACATCGTGACCAAGCGTGAAGATCAAAGAGACGTGGCACATCTCTATAAGATTGATGCGTCGAGTGACATTACGGGAGCCTCCGACTGGAAGGCAACGAACCTTACGGCCCCGACGACGATCACCGCCACGGACCTCGGAGCGCTGGACTTTCCAGCGGTGTGGACGATCAATAAAGACATCAACTCCCGCTTTGCGATCTCCGGGATGGATATTTCGTCGGACGGTTTGGAGGTGTTGCTGCGGACCGACCGGACCATTTATCACTACAAGCGCGCCACGACGGGCACCAGCATCCTAGACATGCTCCAAGGTGATCCCGTGGCCGTGATCGCCGTGTACGAACGGGGTAATCGCGAGTCGATCGCCTTCGACAACGACAGTACCGACTTCTATACCGTCTCGGAATTCGACTCCAACGATTCGAGCCATGCGACCAGTTCCAACCGCTTCGGCTCGGGCGGCATCGTCCAACAGGTCCATCTCTACCAAGCCGGCACCGGCAGCGACACCATCATCACCAGCCCCGCCGATCTGACCCGCGACGGCTTCGTTGATTTCGACGACTTGACGATCCTGCTGGCCCACTGGGGTCAAAACGCTACGGAAGCCGAGGGCAATCTGGTCGATGCGGCCAACACGCCGGTCAACTTCGACGACCTGACCGTGCTGCTGGCCGCCTGGACCGGGCCGGGCGGGGCGGGTGGGGCGCCCAGCCCCGAGGCGACCAGCCTGTGGCCGGCGGACGGGGTGACCGTCTATTCGGCTTCGATCGACGTCTACGTCGGCTTCAGCGAGGAGGTGCAGGGGGTCGACGCCAGCGACCTGCAACTGTTCGGCCTGGGCGGCATCGAGGCCACCGTCGGAACCCCCACCAATATTCAGTTCACCGACGTCTGGCAGTTCCCGGTCAGCGGCCTGCTGCCCGGGGCGGTCGATGCGGCCCTGGCCCTCGGCGAAGGCGACATCACCGACATGGCCGGCAACAGCATCGAGCCGATGGCCTGGTCGTTCGTCGTCGATCCGGGGCTGTGGCTGAACGAGGACGGCACGGGCGACGTGGCCCTGGCGGCCGACTTCCTGGGGCTGTCGTCGACCGCGGTGACGGTCGAAGTGACCTTCGTCTCCGACGACATCACCGCGGGCACCGACGCGGGGGTGCCGATCTTCGCCTACGTCACGGACGACAAGACGGACGCCTTTACGTTGTTCATCGAGAAGGATTCGCCCAACAACATGAAGCTGTCCATCAACGACGTCACGAAAACGATGGCCTCCGGCGCCAACGTGACCGACGCGGGGGCGGTTCGGTCGGGGTATGCGTTAGCTGCGTAGGCCGCTGGCTTGCCGCGGCGCGATCGGTTGCGTCGCCGCGACAGGCCGACGGCCTACAAAGAATCGGCCACCCATTAATTCGATGGTAGGACGACTGGGGGTTGTTGCATTTTTCGCAGTTGAATGTGCGAAAATGGCTCGGACGGGGATTTGTTGTTGGCGGGGGATGCGATGGCGCTACGCAGGTCGCCCAGGTTACTCATATTTGGCGGCGGCCACTCTTTTTGGTCATACTGGAAAAAAACCTGAAAAAACTTCGCTCGCGGTCCCCCGGGGTGTTGACAAGTAGGCGGGGCGAGAGAATAAGATTACTCTCAGCGTCGGATTACCTCAGGAGGTAGATCAATGTCACGCTACTGGAATTCTCTTCGCTTGGCGAACCCGCCGTCCGCGGCGTCTCGCCCACGCGATCCGCGCTGCTCTCCCGCGCGGCGCGATTGCACGTCTCATTCTTTGCGAAGGAGGCTCGTTATGAAATACGTCATTGCGATGTTGCTGGTGGGTTGCGCGTTCGCGGCGATGTTCGCGTTTCACAACAGCGCGCGGGTCGGGCCGTACTCGTTGGAGATTATCGCCGAGGTGGGGGACGTGATTGGCGGGCGGACGATTATTCAATTCAGCCGCGATCCGACGCCGGTGCGGATCAACAACGACGGGGAGATCGCGTTTTACGCGAAGGTCAGTTCGGCCCAGGGCGAGGGTTGGTCGGTGATGACGCAGAATCGTTTTATCGCCGGGGCGGGCAAGCTGGTCGACGGGCGGCTGCCCTTCTTTAACGACGAAGATCACGGTGTCGCCATCAACAACCTGGGGCAGGTGACCTACACGGCGTTCTTGCCCGAGGGGAGCCGCGGGCTGTTTGTCGACGAGACGCTGCTGGTGCAACCGGGCGACGTAATCGACGGAATCACGCTGGGAGAATTCGGGCGCAATCCGGCGATCAACGACCGTGGGACCGTGGCGTTTCAAGGCAGTGAAGTCGGCCGAGGCTGGAACATCTTCACGCAGGACCGCCTCGTGGTCGAAAACGGCCGAGTGTATGACGGACATACGATGGTGAGCTTCAAACTTCCGCACATCAACAACGCGGGTGAGATCGTCTTCCGTGCGCGCTCTTCAAACGCACATATCGACGCCGTGCTCGCACCCGATCGCATCGTTGCAATCGGCGGCGATGTGCTCCACGGCAGGCCAGTGTTTCAGCTGCCTGAGATCGGCGGGATTACTGATAGCGGTGAAATTCTCTTGGTTATTGACCCGGATCCGAACACTCCCGGTCAATTTGTGGCTACCGAAGATCGCGTCCTCATGGAATTGCCCGGGGAGGTTGACGGCATTCCGTTGGTGAATATCTGGAGCGATGACGTCGCCATAAACAACAATCTGGAGTTTGCCTTTCTCGGGGCCTTTCAGCGAGAAGACGGAACACTTCAACGCGTGTTATTTGCCGACGGCCAGAGAATCATAGCGGACGGGGATGTCATCGACGGCAAGGTAATTCGGCGTCTGAGGGGCAACTTCGACATCAACGACCGCGGCGACGTGGTGTTTCGCGCCGAGTTCGAGGACTTGAGTCGGGCCGTCATTCTCGCCAGGGCCATCCCGGAGCCCGACGCGTTGGTGCTCGCCGTCATGGCGATGATCGCTTTGTTGTGTATTGCCCCGCGGCGATTGCGTCGAGCGCCCGGGGCACCACGTTGGTTACCTTGCGGAAGGACGTTAGAAGAGATGCGCGGGTAGATTTTTCATTTTCTGTTCATTCACTCAGTCATGCGAAAGGGAGTTTTGCCATGTTATTTCGCTCGAGGAAGACCAAACGCACGCGTGATTGAGTCATCACACAACGATCTTAACGCATAGACGCATGAGGTACGACGATGAAATCTACCAGCTTACTTCTCTTCGTCGCGGCCGTGTTCGTGTTTCACAGCAGCGCGCACGCCGGGCCGTACTCTTTGGAGGTTATCGCCGAGGTGGGCGACGTGATCGACGGTCGGACGATTATTCAATTCAGCAGAGACCCGGCGCCCGTGGCGATTAACAACGACGGGGAAGTGGCTTTCTTCGCGAAGGTCAGTTCGGCCCAGGGCGAAGGCTGGTCGGTGATGACGCAGAATCGTTTTATCGCCGGGGCGGGCAAGCTGGTCGACGGGCGGCTGCCGTTCTTCAACGACGAAGATCACGGGGTCGACATCAACAATCTGGGGCAGGTGACCTACACGGCGTTTTTGCCCGAGGGGAGCCGCGGGCTGTTTGTCGACGAGACGCTGCTGGTGCAGCCGGGCGACGTGATCGACGGAATCACGCTGGGAGAATTCGGGCGCAATCCGGCGATCAACGACCGTGGAACCGTGGCGTTTCAAGGCAGTGAAGTCGGCCGAGGCTGGAGCATCTTCACGCAGAACCGCCTCGTGGTTGAAAACGGGCGAGTGTATGACGGACATACGATGGTGAGCTTCTCGGACTTGCACATCAACAACGCGGGTGAGATCGTCTTCGGTGCGCGCTCTTCAAACGCACATATCGACGCAGTGCTCACACCCGATCGCATCGTTGCAATCGCCGGCGGCACGATTGACGGCAGGCCCGTATTTCAACTCCGCGATATTGGCGGTATTAGCGACAGCGGTGAGGTTCTGTTTGTTGCTCTGTCGTGCGCACCTTGCCCAGCAGTACCCAACACACTTGTTGAATATGTTGCGACCGAAGATCGTGTCCTCTTGGAAATCCCGGGCGAGCTGGACGGCGTTCCGTTGGACAATATCTGGGGCGAGGACATCATCACCAACAGAGATCTGGATTTTGCCATTCTCGGGGCGTTCGAGCGAGAAGACGGATCGTTCCAAAAGATCTTATTCGGCGATGGCAAGCGAGTCGTGGCGGAAGGTGACGTGATCGACGACAAGGTGATTCGGCGACTGAGGATCAACTTCGACATCAGCGACCGCGGCGACGTCGCGTTTCGTGCCCAGTTCGAGGATTTAAGTCGCGCAGTGATCGTAGCAAGAGCTATCCCTGAGCCCGACGCGATCATGCTCGCCACCATAGCACTGATCGCCTTTGTCTGTATTCGCCAGCGTCGATTACGACGAGCGGCCCGTCACCACGTTCGTCACCACTTGAAGGGACGATAGATGCAATGCGATTGTAGTTTTGTCATTTTCTTTCAATTCACTCAGTCATGCGAAAGGGAGTTTGGCCATGTTGTTTCGCTCGAAGAAGACCAAACGCACGCGTGATTGAGTCATCACACAACGATCTTAACGCATAGACGCATGAGGTACGACGATGAAATCTACCAGCTTACTTCTCTTCGTCGCGGCGGTGTTCGCGTTTCATGGCAGCGCGCGGGCCGGGCCGTACTCTTTGGAGATTGTCGCCGAGGTGGGGGACGTGATCGACGGGCGGACGATTATTCAATTCAGCCGCGATCCGACGATGGTGCGGATTAACAACGACGGGGAGATCGCGTTTTACGCGAAGGTCAGTTCCCCGGAGGGCGAAGGTTGGTCGGTGATGACGCAGAACCGTTTCATCGCCGGGGCGGGCAAGCTGGTCGACGGGCGGCTGCCGTTCTTTAACGACGAAGATCACGGGGTCGCCATCAATAACCTGGGGCAGGTGACCTACTCGGCGTTTTTGCCCGAGGGGGGCCGCGGGCTGTTTGTCGACGAGACGCTGCTGGTGCAACCGGGCGACGTGATCGACGGAATCACGCTCGCACGAATCGGGCGCAATCCGGCGATCAACGACCATGGGACCGTGGCGTTTCAAGGCGGTAACGCCGAATTCGTAGCAGGCTGGAGCATCTTCACGCAGGACCGCCTCGTGGTTGAAGACGGCCGAGTGTATGACGGACATGCCATGACGAGCTTCCAACTTCCGCACATCAACAACGCGGGTGAGATCGTCTTCCGTGCGGCAGTTACCCTAGTGGGTACCGACGCGCTGCTCGCGCCCGATCGCATTATTGCCATAGCCGGCGACACGATTCATGGTAGACCAGTAGCTCAGATCAATGATTCTGCCGGCATCACCGATGGTGGTGATGTTGTGTTTACTATTGTTCGGGAGGACGGCAAACTCGGTTTATCCGTGGTTACCGAAGATCGAGTCCTCTTCGAGACCCCCGGTGAGTTGGACGGCATTCCGTTGCTGAGTATCTGGGGCGGCAACGTCGCCATAAACAACGATTTGGAATTCGCCTTTCTCGGGCAGTTCAATCGAGAAGACGGAACTCCCCAACGCATCTTATTCGCCGACGGCGAACGCATTATAGCCGACGGGGATGTCATCGACGGCAAGGTCATTCGCCGCCTGCGGACCAACTTCGACATCAACGACCACGGCGACGTGGTGTTTCGTGCGGAGTTTGAGGACTTGAGTCGGGCCGTCATACTCGCCAGAGCTATCCCCGAGCCCGACTCGTTGATGCTCGCCGCCTTGGCATTGATCGCCTTCCTCTGTATTGGTCAGCGGCGACTGCAACGAGCGGCCCGACACCACGTTCGTCACCGCGAGGAGGTTTGATAGATGCGATGCGATTCAAGTTGTGTCATTTTTCGTTAGTTCACTCAGTCATGCGAAAGGGAGTTTTGCCATGTTGTTTCGCTCGAAAAAGACCCAGAAACATTCCCGTCAGCGCAGTGATTCCAGGAGGAAGCAATTCGACCGTCGTCTTTGCCGGCTAGAACCATTGGAATCGCGCCGCCTGCTCTCCGCCTTCGACCTGGCGAGCTATGATCTGAACATCAGCAGCACGCTCTTGGGCAATGCCACGGAGCTTTCCGGCGTGGCCTACAGCGACGTGACCGATACGTTCTATGTTGTCGATGATGGCACCCAGTCGAAGATGCTCGAATACAGTCCGGACGGCGCGCTCCTTCGTACGATCGATTTTGACAATTTCAACGATCTCGAAGGCATTGTCCACATGGGCGGAACTCGCTTTGCGGTCCTTGAAGAAGACACTCAGGGTGCGGCAAACGGTTTTAACTTTAGCTTTCACCTCAACATCTTGACGATACCGACAACTCTCGAGGTTACGATCGACAAGAACGACCTGACCCAGTCCCTGCCCAACGAAGGCACGATCGTGATGACGCACGCCGACCTTGACGAGGGAGGCGATGACAACAGCGGCCCCGAGGGCGTCGCCTACGACGCCGACGGCGGTTATTTCTACGTCGCGAAAGAGAAGGACAGCGTTCGCCTGTGGCGCTTTGACGATGACGTGGCCACGGCCGTCATGAAAGTGGTCGACATTCCCGGCGTTACCGACAACCCCTCCCAACAAAATAGATTGATCGACGATATCTCCGAAATCTATTTCACCGATGACGTCGGCGGCGCCGGCGGGCGATTGTTTCTGATGAGTGATCCTAGCCAGAAGATCATCATGGCAGACGTCGACGATAGCAATCCCAATGCCCTCTCCGCCGCCGTCGTCAAGTCGGGCGGCGTACCCGTCGAAATCGACGTTAGCATGACCAAGCCCGAAGGTTTCTCCTTCACTTCCGACAGCTTTATCTTGTTCACGGTCGCCGATCAAGATTCGCGGCCCTTCAAACAGTACCGCAACTTCACCGCCCTCACCCCCGCCGCCGCGCCGGACTTGGACGCCGCTAGCGATACGGGCGTCGACAATAACAACATTACGCAAGACGATACGCCGACGTTTAGCGGGACGCTGACGCGCGGGATCTTCGAAGATTCGGTGCCGGTCAAAGACGCCTGGGTCTGGCTGTACGCCGATGACGGCAGCGGGCCCGTTAAGACCGGCTCGCCCGACCAGGTCGACGCCAACGGCAACTACACCGTGACCGCCGCGCCGCTGGACGACGACACCTACGATTTCACGATCCGCGCCAGCGCAACCAACGTGTTTGACGAGGATACCTTCTCCTTCGACTCCCCCGCACTGGAAGTGACGATCCAATTCTCCGATCTGACCGACAACGGCTACGTCGATTTCCAGGACTTGACGATCCTGCTGGCCAACTGGAATAAGG
>JADFKK010000044.1 GCA_022564995.1 Planctomycetota bacterium
GAGATGCCGTCGCTGACGCCGATCGTATTGAATCGCATTCCAACCAGCCCGGCGGCCAGCACGCCCTCCTTAACCTTCGCCGCCAAATCGAGCAGGTGCATGTTGCAAGTGTTGCCCTCGTACCACATGCTGCCGATGCCGACCTGAGCCTTGTTCATGTCCTCCTCGGTCATGCCGGTTCCATAGAGCATCGCTTGCGAGGCGCCCTGAATTTTCGGCTGGGTCACGCGGCTGCTGTATTTGTTGAGTTGAGACATGGGTTTTCCTCGAAGCTGGGCTGAATCGCACAGGCTGTGTTGCCGCTTGCGGCTTAGCAGAACATCGCCCGCCCCGCTGCCGACATCGCGTCAAAACGATCTATTTTAGGAGCTGGCACGCTCATCCGCTAGGGTCAACGCCCTGCTGGAAACGGGCGGGTCGACAACGTATGCTAACTGTCGACGCTGAGTCGCAACTCCATCACACAATGCGAGGGTCAAGATGAGACACGCCTGCACTTTACTGCTGATGCTCACGGTCTGGCCGGCGATGGCCGCCGAAAAGGACACCGCCGCCGCGCTCTTCGACGGCAAGAGTTTCGCCGGTTGGGAAGGCAACCTCAAACACTTTCGTATCGAAGAGGGGGCAATCGTCGCCGGCTCGCTCAAAGGAAAAGTTCCGCGTAACGAATTCCTTTGTACCAAGAAGCGCTACGGCGACTTCGAATTGCGGCTCAAAGTCAAACTGGTCGGCAAGGGCGACAACGCCGGCATTCAGTTTCGCAGCGAACGAATCCCCAATCATCACGAAGTGAAGGGCTATCAAGCCGACATGGGCGGCATGTGGTGGGGCAAGCTGTACGACGAGTCGCGACGGCGCCGCGTGCTGGCCGGGGTGATTGACGCGGCGAAACTGAAGGCGGTGCTCAAGATCGGCGATTGGAACGAATATGTGATCCGCTGCCAGGGCCCGCGCATTCAGTTTTGGGTCAACGGCGTGCAGACGGTCGATTACACCGAGCAGGAAAAGGACATTCCGCGACGCGGCATCATTGGCCTGCAAATTCACGGCGGAGCGCCGAGCCAGGCGTCGTACAAGGAGATTCGGATCAAGGAGTTGTAGAGCAGATGGTAGCTGAATTCGCAAGAATTCAGGAACCGCTCGATTGGCAACACTCTGAATTCTTGCGAATTCCGCTACGCTCATGCCGCCGAAATTCATTTACTTTGACATGGGCAACGTGTTGCTCTGCTTCGACCATCGTCGGGCGGCCCGCCAGATGGCCGAGGTGGCCGGCATGAACGAGGCGGAAGTTTGGCAGATTGTTTTCGGCGACGATTTGCAACGACGATTTGAATGTGGCGAAATCACGCCGCGAGAGTTTCACGATGAGTTCTGCGCGCTAAGCGGAAAACAGCCAGATTTCGACGCGCTCGAGCGGGCCGGCAGCGATATTTTCTGGCCGAACGTGTCGATGTTTTCGGTCATCAATCAGCTTCGTTCGGCCGGAAATCGCATCGGCGTGCTGTCAAACACTTGCCGCAGCCATTGGGAGTATTGCTTCGCTCAATTTCGGCTGCTGCAAACGGGCTTCGAGAAGCACGCCCTCAGCTTTGAAATCGGCGCAATGAAGCCGGATGCGGCCATCTATCGGGCCGCAGCCGAGATGGCCGGCGTCGAACCGGCCGAGATATTTTTCACCGATGACACGGCCGGGCACGTCGAAGCGGCCCGCGCCGCCGGATTCGATGCAGTGCTATTTACCGGCACGCGGCAGTTGGTCGATGCACTACGACAGCGAGGCGTGAAAATGAATTACTAGGCTCTGTCTCAAAACACCTTGGGTTCGTGTTTCTCATCAGCCGCGGGGCGCTAGCCCCCGGTTCTTTCAGATTGCGGCAAGAACCGGACGCTAGCGCGTCCCGGCTGATGTTTTAAGACAGAGCCCAGAGCGCCGCTCCCACCCTTGCCAATCTTCGCTAAACCCGGTAGCTTTAGGACTTTAGCTAGCCGCACGGACTGTGGGCATGATCTCTACCGCACGTGAAGTTGAGCGAATCGTGATTACCGGAATTGGGCTGACTTCGCCCAACGGCAATACGCTGCGCGAATATCGCGAGGCGCTGCTGGCCGGGCGGAGCGGGGTGAGCGATTATGAGATTCGCTACGTCGGCAAAACGCTGGCCGGCGTTTGCGATTACGACGCCCTAAAGTATCAAAAACGCAAGGAAGTCCGCCGCGGAACGCGGGCCGGCAGCGTGGGGATTTATTGTGCCCACGAGGCGATTGCCGACGCGGGCATCGACTGGGAAAATGTTGACCGCGGCCAGGTCGGCGTTTATATCGGGGTGACCGAACACGGTAACGTCGAGACCGAGAACGAGGTTTATAGCCTCAAGGGTTACGATTACGACATCAGCTTCTGGTCACACCATCACAACCCACGCACCGTGGCCAACAATCCGGCGGGCGAGATTACGCTGTCGCTGGGCATCACCGGGCCGCATTACTGCATCGGCGCGGCCTGTGCGGCAGGTAACGCCGGGGTGATTCAAGGCGCGCAGATGTTGCAGCTTGGCGAGTGCGATTTGGCGCTGGCCGGCGGAGTGTCGGAAAGCATCCACACGTTCGGCATCTTCGCCAGCTTCAAGAGCCAAGGAGCTTTGGCCACACACGACGACCCGTCCAGGGCCTCGCGGCCGTTCGACACGGATCGAAACGGCATCGTCGTAGCGGAAGGCGGCTGCATCTATACGATGGAACGTCTGAGCGATGCGAAAGCCCGCGGGGCAAAAATTTATGGTGAGTTGGTCGGCCACGCGATGAACAGCGACGCGACCGACTTCGTGCTGCCGAATCCTGATCGGCAGGAGCAGTGCGTCCGCAAGGCGCTCGGACGGGCCGGACTGGCTCCCGAACAGATCGACATCGTCAGCACACACGCCACCGGAACCGGCCTGGGCGACATTCAAGAGTGCGAAGCCCTGCGGCGGGTGTTCGGCGGCAGCCAGCGAACGCGGATCAACAACACCAAGAGCTACATCGGCCACGCCATGGGCGCCGCCGGCGTGTTGGAATTGTCCGGAAACCTGCCCGCCTTTGAAGACGGCGTTTGCCATCCGACGATCAACGTCGACCGGCTCGACCCGGAATGCGAATTGCCCGGTTTGGTAATCGGCGAGCCGCGCGAGATGAAAAAAGTGGAGTATATCCTGAACAATTCGTTCGGAATGTTGGGGATTAACTCAGTGGTGATTATTAAGCGGGTGTGAAAAGGATTTAGGATTTGGGAGTTAGGAGTTAGAAATGTCAATTTGTAATTGTCAATTTTCAATTCCCCTCCGTGTCTCCGTATTGAATTCTCGCGACCCCTCGTCGCCGGCGCGACCAATGGTCGCGGCTTTACAAATCCTAAATCCTAAATCCCAAATCCCAAATTCAACCAACGGAGCCAGCCGGCAATGACGAACGCCGAGATACGTGACGTGATTCTGAACATTCTCGAAGGGATTACTCCCGACGACGACTTGACGACACTCAAGGACGACGCGCCGTTCCGCGAGCAATTGGAACTCGACAGCATGGATTTCCTCGACATCGTTATGGAAATTCGCAAGCGCTACCGCGTGCAGGTTCCCGAAGAGGATTACGAGCAACTCGCCAGCATGGCCAGCACGGTGGCTTACTTGGAGCCGATGATGAAGGATCTGGAGAAGGTGTAGGGGAGGGGAAGGGGACGGTGCGTTATGGAACTGCTCGCGTCTTCACAGTGGCAGGCAAGGGACTGGAGGCTGGGGACTGGGGACTGGGGACTGGGAAAACTCCAGCGTTCGCTTCTCCAGCCTCCAGCCCCCTACCCCCAGCGCAGCCTTGTGCTCGTCGGCTCCTGTTTCCCCAGCCCCCAGCCCCCAGCCCCCCGCGCTACCCTGTGGCTCGTCGCCTTGCGCTTCACCAGCCCCCAGTCCCCAGTCCCCAGCCCCTTTCGCTGCCCTGCCGTCGCGCCGCCCACCCTGGTCATCGTCACGCCACTCTAGGTGCAAGAACGCCACCCAGCCACCATGTACGACACGATCATCATCGGGGCCGGAATGTCGGGGCTGGCGGCGGGCATTCGGCTGGCGTATTACGATCAGAGCGTTTGCATTCTGGAACGCCACACGACCATCGGTGGGCTGAATTCTTTCTACCGACTCGGCGGGCGAAACTACGACGTCGGGCTGCACGCGGTAACCAACTTCACTCCCAAGGGCACCAAGCGCGGCCCGCTGGCCCGGCTGCTGCGGCAGTTGCGATTCCGCTGGGACGATTTCGCCCTGGTGCCACAGATCGGCTCGAAGGTCGCCTTCCCCGGTATTGAGCTGAAGTTCAACAACGACATCGAACTGCTCACCAGCGAGGTCACCCGGGCCTTTCCCGATCAGACCGATAACTTTCTGCGGCTGATTGACGGCCTGATCGACTACGACCAAATCGACGAGGCCGCCGGCGAGTCGGCCCGAGGAATCGTGGGCGAGATCATTACCGATCCGCTGCTGGTCGACATGCTGTTGTGCCCGCTGATGTTTTACGGCTGTGCTCGGCCGCGGGACATGGATTACGGGCAATTCTGCATCATGTTTCGCAGCATTTTCTTGGAGGGCTTCTCGCGGCCGTTCGCCGGCGTGCGGGTGCTGCTGAAGAATCTGGTTCGCCGCTACCGCGAACTGGGCGGCGAGTTGCGGCTGCGGGCCGGCGTGCGGCGGATCGTCGAAGAAGACGGTCGGGCGGTTGGCGTGGAGTTGGACGACGGCACGCTGCTCGAAAGCCGGCGCATTTTTTCATCGGCCGGTTGGTCGGAAACGATGCGGATGTGCCAGAAGAGTGATTTGATGCCGCAGCGGGCCTCCGGCGAGCTGTCCTTCACCGAGACCATTTCGGTGCTCGACCGGCAGCCGGCCGACTTGGGCCACCACGAGACGATCATCTTCTTCAACGATTCGAACGAGTTCCATTGGGAAAAGCCGGACGGTCTGGTCGACGTGCGCAGCGGCGTGATCTGTTCGCCGAACAATTTTTGTTACGAAAAGCCGCTCGACGTGGGCATGATCCGCGTCACTTCGCTGGCCAATTACGACCGCTGGGCCGGGCTGCCCGAGGAGCGTTACCGGCTGGAAAAACTTGCCTGGTACGACAGAATTGTCGATTCGGCCGTGCGTTTCATGCCCGACTTTCGCCGGGCGGTGACCGACACCGACATGTTCACGCCGACCACGATCCGCCGCTTCACCGGCCACGACAACGGCGCGGTCTACGGAGCCCCCGACAAACAAACCGACGGCACCACACACCTGAAAAACCTCTACATCTGCGGCACCGACCAAGGCTGGGTCGGCATTATCGGCACGATCATCAGCGGAATTATGATCGCGAATCGATACGCGCTGCGGGAGGGGTGAATGCCCAAAGACTTTCTCAAACACGCCAAGGACGAGTACGACGTGATCGTCATCGGCAGCGGGCTGGCCGGGTTGACGGCGGCCAATATGCTGGGGCGGGGCGGGCTGTCGGTGTTGTTGCTCGAGCAGCATTACAAGCTGGGCGGAATGGCCACCTGGTTTCGTCGCTCCGGCGGGCACATCTTCGACGTCTCGCTGCACGGGTTTCCGGTCGGCATGATTAAGAGCTGCCGACGATATTGGAACAGCGAAATCGCCGACTCGATCGTGCAGCTCAAGGGTATTCGCTTCGATAACCCGATGTTCAGCCTGACCACCACATTCAATCGCGAGGATTTTACGCGGCTGCTCACCGGCCAATTCAACGTGCCGGCCGAAAACATCGCGGCCTTTTTCGACGCCGCCCGGGCGATGAATTTCTACGACGATCAGCGGACGACCACCGGCGAGTTATTTGAGAAACACTTCCCGGGCCGCGAAGACGTCATCCGCCTGTTGATGGAGCCGATCACCTACGCCAACGGATCGACGCTCGAGGATCCGGCGGTCAGCTACGGGATTGTGTTCTCGAACTTTATGTCGAAGGGCGTCTACACGTTCGTAGGCGGGACCGACCGGCTGATCGGATTGATGACGGGCGAACTGGAGCGCAGCGGCGTCGATGTTTGCATCCGCTCAGACGTTGAGAAAATCATCGTCCAGCGCGGCCGCGTGCGCGGCGTTCAAGTTGGCTCGCGCACGATCAAAGCTCGGGCGGTCGTTTCCAACTCCAATCTAGTGACGACCATTTTTCAGCTCGTCGGCGAGGAACATTTCGATCGCGATTTCATCGACGAGGCCCGGGCGGTGCGGCTGAACAATTCGAGCTGCCAGGTCTACATGGCATTTAAGCCGGGGGTGATGATCGACGAGAGCCAGGGCGATTTGTTGTTCAGTTCGACCGCCCCGCTGTTTCGCACCGAGGCGTTGCTGTCGCGAGACATCACCAGCCGCACGTTTTCGTTTTATTATCCGCGGACTCGGCCCGGCACGGATCGCTGCATGGTGGTTTCGAGCACCAACGCGCGACACGAAGACTGGGCCGACTTGCCGGAGGAGGAATACGAGGCGAGTAAGCGGGATCTGGTGAAAACAACGCTCGACGCCTTGGAGAAATACATTCCCAACGCAAGGGAAATCATCGTTCATGCCGAGGCCTCGACGCCGCGGACGTTTCAGCACTATACTCGACATGCCCAGGGGGCCAGCTTCGGCACGAAGTTTGAAGGGCTGGCGGTCAGCCGGGCGTTGCCGCAGCAGATTACCGGCCTCTTGCACGCCGGCAGCGTTGGCATCATCATGTCGGGTTGGCTGGGGGCGATCAACTACGGCGTGATCGTCGCCAACGACGTGGAATCGTTGTTGATGAAGGATGAGTTATGTCCCGCGAAGAAATCCTAGCCGCGATTCCACACCGGCCGCCGTTTTTGCTGGTCGATGAGATCGTCCAGCGCGACGAGACACACATCGTCTGCCGCAAGACGTTCAGCGGAGACGAGTATTTCTATGCCGGCCATTATCCCGATTTTCCCATCACGCCCGGCGTGCTATTGTGCGAAGCGGCGATGCAAGCCGGGGCCGTGCTGCTCGCTCCGCTAATGGCCGATGGCGGCGGCGAGGGCGTGCCGGTGGCCACGCGGATGAACGACGTGCGGTTCAAACGCATGGTGCGGCCGGGCGAAACGATCACGATGGAAGTTGAATTGAATGAACGAGTTGGAGGAGCGTTTTACCTCAGCGGCAAGGTCACCGTCGACGGGCAAGTGGCGGTTCGGCTACAGTTCGTCTGCATGATGGCGCCGAGGCAGGAAGATTAAACACATTGAATCACGAAGCGAATTCCGGCGAGCGTCGGCCGTTAGGCCGATGGTAATTCCTCGATCTCGTTCAGCCGTATCCCGACGGAACGTAATACCCCCGGGCTAACGCCCCCGGGGCTCGCCTGACGATCGTCGAAATGCGACAACGATTGGGAGCGACTCCCGCGGACACGAAAATCATGGACTGGCTACAACTTTCCGGCAAAACGGTCCTCGTCTTCGGCGTGGCCAATCGCAAGAGCGTGGCTTTTCACATCGGGCGCACGCTCAGCGAATGTGGCGCCGAGGTCGTCTACGTCGTCCGCTCGCCCGAGCGAAAAGAATCGCTCAGCAAGCTGCTCGGCGAGGCGCCCGTCTACGTCTGCGACGTCGAGCACGAAGATCAAATTGCCCGGCTGCGTGACGAAATTGCCGAGCAGTATGACACGCTGCACGGCATGGTGCATTCAATCGCCCTAGCCGAATACGAAGGCGGGGCCAAGCCGTTTCACGAGACGCCCAAGGCGGCGTTCTTGCGGTCGGTCGACGTGTCGTGCTATTCGCTGTTGGCGCTGTCTAATGCCTTTAAGGAAATGTTCGACCGAGACGCTGCGGTGGTGACGATCTCGATTTCGACCACTCGCATGGCCAGCGAAAGTTACGGTTACATGGCGCCGATTAAGGCGGCGCTCGATTCGTCGCTGGCGTTTTTGGCCAAGTCGTTCAGCCGCTTCTCGCGCGTGCGCTTCAACGCCGTGGGAGCGTCGCTGCTGAAGACCTCGGCCTCGGCCGGCATCCCCGGTTACGTCGACGCCTATCTCTACGCCGAGCAGGTGATTCCCCGCAAAGAGGCCCTGCGGACCGAAGAGGCCGCCCAGGTGGCCGCCTTTCTGATCAGCCCACGCTCCAGCGGAATCAACGCCCAAAACATCATCGTCGACGCCGGCATGTCGATCAATTATTTCGATCGCGACATCGTCGAGCGGGCCATGCGACCGTAGCGCGTGCGGCTGGCCGCGAAGCAGACCCTCAAGCGCCGCCCATTTCGCTCGCAATCGCCCCTCGGGCATGATACGATTTTGAATAGTCGTTGTTCGCTCCGCGAACGAAACGTCTCGATCGCGGAGCGATCAACGACGATCAACTCCACCCAGCCAACGAGGATATCCCCACGATGAAAAGCATCTCTCTCCGCCCTCTCCCGCTGCTGATTCTTGCCGCTCTGTTACTCGTCTGGTCGCAGCCGGCGATCGCCGACAAGCCGGCAGCGCCCTTCACCGTCGCCCTCGTTCCCGACACGCAATTCTACTCGCTCAAATACCCCGAGCGATTCGAGGCCCAGATGCACTGGATCAAGCAGCGGGCCAAAGAAGACAACATCCGCTTCGCGATTCACCTGGGCGACATCGTGCATAACAACACGGTTAAGGAATGGGAAGCGGCCGACAAGGCTTACAAGATTCTCGACGGGGCGGTTCCGTATAGCGTCGTGCCGGGCAATCACGACATGGCCAACGTCGAGCAGCAACTCACCCGCGATACGTCGCGCTACAACAAATACTTTCCGCCGTCGCGATACAAGGAGCGCCCTTGGTATGGCGGACACCTGGGCAAGACCAACGACAACAACTACTGCCTGTTCGAGGGCGGCGGCATGAAATTCATGGTCGTTAGCCTCGAATTCGTGCCCACCGACGAGGCGCTCAAGTGGGCCGGCGAAGTGATCGCCAAACACAAAGACCGCCGCGTGATCGTCGCCACGCACTGTTATCTGCTGTCCAACAATCAGCGCGACAAAAGCAGCGCGCAGAGTTACCGCCTGAAGGGTAACACGGGCGAGCAGATGTGGCAAAAGCTGATCCGCAAGCACGAGAATATCCACATGGTCGTCAGCGGCCACATCATCGGCGTCGGACTGCGCAGCGACAAGAACGACGCCGGCCGCCCCGTGCATCAGATTTTGACCGACTACCAGGGCCTGGCCAACGGCGGCGACGGCTGGCTGCGCACCATGCGGTTCGTACCGGCGGAGAATAAAATTTACGTCAAGGCCTACTCACCGACGCTCAAAAAGCACAACGACGACCCCAAGCACAGCTATGTGCTGGAGTACGACATGGCGCCGGTGAGGAAATGACGAATGACGAATGACGAATGACGAATGACGAATGACGAATGACGAATGACGAATGACGAAGGACGAAGGAATGACGAAATCCGAAGTCCGAAGTCCGAAGTCCGAATGGAATGCTACTGTGAATTCGAGTTTATGTCGACCGAATGTTTTGGACATTCGACATTCGGGCTTCTTTCGTCATTAGACATTCGTCATTTTCGAGGGAGCCCGACCCCAGGTGACGCTTTGCAGCCCGGGTGGTTCGAATTCTTGCGAATCCGGCTACGAATCTACGACTCGGCCCCGACGGCCACCATCTGGGCCGGTTCGATTTCCCATTCGTACTCGGGCCGCGCCTGTTTGCGCAGCCGCACTTCTTCGCGATCGATCGAGACGTGCGACGGCGCTTCGATACCGAGTCTCACCTTGCCGTTGCCCGAGGCGATCACGGTCACGACGATGTCGTCGCCGATGTAAATCCGCTCGCCCGCCTTTCGTGATAGCACCAACATTTTCCCGCCCTCCGTGTCAACGCGTCACGTGGGCGTAGTGCAAACAGCGTTCCGCGAATGTTGGTTTCGCGCGCTTGAAATCGCGCAGGGCCACTCGGCCATCGGCGGCGTTGACACTCTGCTGACAAGTTTTCCACGGGCGCGAAGCACGCGGCAGATTACGAATTCGAGGGCTAGGGCTGCGCCGCCTTTCACCAACGCCCTCAGGCCGCCTGCGGCCCATGTTCATAGCCTTCGCGAGCGCTGGTGAAAGGGCTGGGGCGCTGCTAGAATTGCCGCCCCGCGACCAATACGACGCCCTATGCGACGTGACGGAGAGACTTCACGAAAGGAAATGAAGACGATGGATAACGCAAATATCGCACAGGCGACTTCGCAGCAGTCGGCGCTCGAATCGGCCTCGGTGCCGTTTGTTGGGCGCTGGAACACGCTCGTCAGCACGACCAACTGGGAGAAGGGGCGGATCATCTCGCAGTGGCGCTCCTCGCTCGAAGAGCAGGAGGCCGCGGTGAATGAGTATTCCGACGAAGCCTGGGCGCAGCTCGTCCAAGGCGTCAGCAGCCAACACACCGGCCGGCTGCGGCGGGTACACGACCGCTTCGGCGACGTGCAGGATCAGTATAACGGCTTGTTCTGGAGCCATTTCCAAGCCGCCCTCGACTGGGACGACGCCGAGATGTGGCTGGAAGGCGCCGTGCAGAGCAAGTGGACGGTGGCCCAGATGCGCGCCAAGCGGTGGGAGACGCTCGGCGGCTCGGCCGAATTGAAACCGCGCGAAGAGGACGTCGTCGCTGCGGAGTTAGACGAAGACGTGGTGGCAGACGAAGCGATTCCGGAGACCCTCACCGGCAGCGTTGCCGTCGCCCACGACGCCACGGGCGAATCGGAGTCCGACGACGAGTCCGACGCCCAAGAACCGGACGACGACTCCTCGCCCGGCACGGTCGAAGCGGTTCCCCGCGAGACCGTCCGCCCGTTCGCCGACCTCGGCAAGCTGCCCGACGACCTGACCGAAGCCTTCGAGTCCTTCAAGCTGGCCATCCTCCGCCACAAATCGGCGGGCTGGCAAGAAGTCACGCTCGAAGAAATTTTGGGGACGCTGGAAGCGCTCAAGGAACTGGCGATAGCTCCGTCAGCGGATTAGGGCCAAGCAGCTTTCGTCCTCGTACTCGTACTCGAAGCCGGCTCGAACGCCCGAGTACGAGTAGGAGGTACGAGTTCGAGGACGAGTACGACCGTTGAATTAGCGTGACGAGACGATCATCAATCGCCGGCATTGCCGCGCCGATCGTTCCGCCGTACGATGAAAGCATGGACGACCAACACGCCAATCAGTCCGCGACCGAAGCGTGGGTCCAGCGATGGATTTGCCTTGCTCCCATTCTCGAAGCTCTGGACGATCCCGCCGCCGACGCGCGACCGCTGCGCGAAATCATCCCGCAATTCAACGACGCCTTTCGCTCCGCCGTCGCGCTTCATCCGCCCGAGCCGACCTCCGGCCTGATCGAGCAGCAAGCGATATTCCGCCGCGCACGTCGGTGATTCTATGCGGTTCGGGCCACGCCAGCCAGCAAAGACGAAAACGGACCCTCCCCACCGGCCTGCCTTGTGCCGGTGGCTTTTTGATTTTGGAACTAAAGGGGCCTGCCAGCCGCCTCCGGCGGCTGGCAGGCTGGGGAGGTTTGCAGGGAAAGCGGGGCGCCGTAGTTTTCAAACCAGCAAGCCACCGGGGCAAGCCCGGTGGGGAAACGCTTCGCGGAGCGCCGGCGTTGTAGTACCCAAACCAAGCAGGCCACCGGGGCAAGCCCGGTGGGGATCAGGTGTCGGTGGCTTGTCGGGCTTCCAACAACGCGAGGCAATCCGCTCGGAGCCGCTACCGAGGAATGGTAGGATGTAACCATCATGGAGCCAATCTACACTGCCGACAACACGAAACCGGCCTACCAACTCAATTGGGGCCTCACGCTCTTCTGGCGACAAACGCCGGTCGCGGATCGAGACTGGCTACCGGAATTGCAAGAGGCAACCGAGGCGGACGGCGTCCGTGTGATCAAGCATCAATTCACCAGCCACGAGGCGAGCCAGTTTTTCGTTAGCACGACGCCAGACGTGTCGCCGCCGCAACTGATCCGTTCGGTCAAGGGGCGTTTGCAACACTTGATTCGACAACGGTTACCAAAGGCGTTTCGTCGCAACTATTGCCTGCGAAGCATTGGCTCGGCAACTCGGGAGATCGTCGAAGAGTACGTGGCGAGTCAACTGGGCCACCACCGCATGGCCGACCCGCGAGTGCAACAGCGGTTGGCCGAGTTTCAGAGGTGCTTTCCTCGGGTCGACCTGAGTAAACCGGCCTTCAGCGCGCACGGCGAGTATTGGTACAACCTGCATCTCGTGATCGTCAACGCTGAGCGATGGATAGAGATCCGCCACGAGGTGCTGCGCGACCTGCTCGACATGGTCCAAAGGGCGGCGTCCAAGCACGCGCATCGCCTCTCACGCGTTGGGCTGCTTGCCGACCATCTGCATCTGACGTTGGGTTGTCCGATCGATCAATCGCCCGGGGAAATTGCGCTGGGATACCTCAACAATTGTGCGTATGCGTGCGGGATGAAACCGGTGTTCCGGATGAGCTACTACGTCGGAACGATCGGGGAATATGATCGTGGCGCTGTGTAGTTGCCAAACCGGCGGGACACCAGCACGGGAGCGGTTGGAAAAGTGTTGTGCGCGTTCCCTCCCCACCGGGCTTGCCCCGGTGGTTTATTGGTTTGACAACTACACAGACGCCTCCCTCACCCCCTCTTTCCCTCGCATCCGCCGCCGTAGGCGGCGGATGCGAGGGGCGAAGCGCGCAGGAGGCCCGGCGCTCGCCGTAGTCCCCAAACCAGCAAGCCACCGGGGCAAGCCCGGTGGGGAACAGACGCCTGCCCCGTGGCTTATTTCGTTCGCTCGCCTGACAGAAACGTATTGGCACAGAATCCGAAGCCGTTAAACAAGGACCTGACCCGGCGAACCTAAGCCTTCTTTGCCGCGCGAAACATGGCGCGAAGCCGCGTCTTATATCGCTTGTGCCTGAGAAGTTCTAGGCGACGCTCAACGTGCTCGTAAAGATACTCCCGTCGATCGGCTTCGAGTTTCTTGATCACTCGCACGCCTGCGTCATCGTTACGCTTGATTATGTAAATCGCTATGAGAGTCGCCATAGGAACGATGTATCCCCGATTAGCCTTCAACGATCGCTTGGCCCACCTGATCGCTTCATTGTAATCGCCGCGGTCAAGATAAATGTCCGCGACATCGCCCAAAGCGTAAAATGGCTTGGGCTCCTTTTCAGTTGCCTCAACAAGAACCTCGATAGCACGCGTCTGATTTCCCATATAGTCGTAAGCGCGACCGATAAACAGCAAAGAACTGCCAACCTCATAGTCTTTCGACACGCACTGCTCGTACGCCCGTATCGCAGCCGGATAATCGTCCACCATGAGATGAGCGTAACCCAATTGACTGGTAAACTCTGGATTCCCTGGAAAATCCAGGAGAGCTTGTTCACATGTCGTTTTGGTCGCATCCCAATCATCGGCGTCTCTGAGTGCAGACAAGGTTGAAAAGTAGAAACTCAGACGAGATTCTTGTCGGTTCGGCACCGACTTTCGACCGGAAGGATTGCTTACGACGTAATACTTGTTCTCACCAAGTCCCTTAAAGGTTGATTGTAATTCTTTGAATTCCAAATCCTTTAGTGTGTCTGCCACGATGTCATGCAGCGTAGAAGAGATGCAAATGCAATTTGGCGGAGTCGCACCTTCCAGACGCGCGGTAAGATTCAGATTCGTGTCAATGTAGTTGCCTCGCTCCGGCGGGGCGATCAAACCGTAGTGAATCGCGATTCGTGTGTTTAGCGTGAGCGGTTCCGCCTTGCCAAAATTGAAGGCATTGATGAATCCTTGGCAAGACAGGGCTTCGCCAATTGCCTCGGGAGGCGTCGGTGGACATAAAATGAGAAATCCGTCACCTAGCTTTCCGATCAACTTCCCTTTCAATTTGTACACAAAAAAGAACTCGGCGAATTCTTGTAGCCGATTGATCTTAGGTGCAATGACCCCTCGCCCGTGAGTCTTCAACTCGTTCGTGAAGTTCACTGCGTCGACCAGTACGATGGTTCGCATTTCCGGCTTTTTGATTGTGACGCGTTCCATATCTTTTTGAAGGGTCGCCTCTCCGCCGAGTTGCTGATTATTGAGCAACGAGAGAATGCAATTGGGGGGGCGCGATGCTGCCCAATAATGCTCCCGCTTGGCGACGGCGATTCTAGCACGCGAGTCGCGAAGGGCAGCCCTTCAGGTCGCATTCCGCAGCCGTCCGCCAGTCTGTTCTCCGGGCAAGGAAGCGAGCGGTGACAAGCGAGCCATGGCAACCAGCGTTACTCTATCAATTGTCCGCTTGCCGTTCTCTCCATCGTTCCATCGATCGCGCGGTGTGAAGCACGCCCAACATGAGAAGTTCTGAGTCGGTGACGTCGAACAAGACGACATACGGAAACCGCCGCAGCCGGCGGTAGCGAATTCCTCCGGGAGACGACGCGAATCGACTGGGATCGGCGATAACGTCCGCGACGCATTGGCGGGCCGATTCGACAAAGGCGTCGCCCAAACCGGGCGAACGTCGATCGTACCTAACGAGCGGCTTCGCGAACATCGCAATCGAAGAGCGGATGATAGCGGAGCTGCCTATCCATTACGCCGTTCGATTCGCTGCCAAGCCTCTTCGTGCGAAATGCCACACGAGGAATCGCGCATCTCTTCGCGACGACGGGCTGCCTCTTGATCGACCCAATCCGGGAGCGGAATCGGCTCGGTCGATTCGCCGAGATCGTCCCAGAGCATTTCTACGAGACGCATCTTCTCGGCGGGTGGAAGTGCTCTCAGTTCATCTGCGTCAATGGACATGGTTGATCTCCGGCGGGAGAAGGGGAATCGATGTTCGATATCCATAAGATTACATCATCGAGGTTGAGGCTACCAGCTTTCCTTGCGAATACTCCGAGAATTGACGTGTCTCGCACCATATCGTCCTCGTACTCGTACCTCCTACTCGTACTCGAAGCCGGCCCTTACGCTCGAGTACGAGTAGGAGGTACGAGTACGAGGACGAAAGATACGTTTTGGTGGGCAGTGCCCATCCCAAAAAAACCGGCCACACCCTCGTTGGGCATGGCCGGTTCAAATCCTTCGCGATGCTTGCCAATTCGCTTACAACACCTTGGCCGAGCCGGGCTGCGGGATCTTGTAGTATCCGTCGGCGTCGGGGGTGACCGGCGGGGTGGCGTTGAAGTCGTATTTGGCCGGGGCCAGGCTGAGCTTCGAGTTCAGCGCATCCTCGTACTTGATGCTCTTGCCGCTGTAGCTGCACATGCGGCCGAAGATGGCGGTCATCGTGCTGTGGGCGCCGTAATCGCCTTCGTTGGGCCGCTCGCCCTTGCGCAGGGCCGCGAACAGATCGTGATGCTCTTCTTGATGTCCGCCGCCGCCGCCGCGTCCATACGACCAGGTCTTGTTACCGGCCTTGTCGTAGATGGTGCCGCTGATGTTGGCCGACCCCTTGCTGCCGTGGGCATGTTCGGAGACGCTGTTCCAACAGTTGCGGATGTGACGACACTGGCTGAACATCTTCGAGCCGTCGGCGTAGGTGTATTCGACGAAATGATGATCGTAGATCTCGCCGTGCTCCTTGCTGGTGCGCACCTGGCGTCCGCCTTGGGCGTTGGCCTCGACCGGCGGTCCGTCCTTGAGCCAATTGATCACGTCGAGGTTGTGAATGTGCTGCTCGTTGATGTGATCGCCGCAGAGCCAGTTGAAGTAATACCAGTTTCGCATCTGATATTCCATTTCGGTTTGGCCCGCTTTGCGCGGCCGGGTCCAGACGCCGCCGCCGTTCCAGTAGGCCCGCATCATGTTGATGTCGCCGATGGCGCCGTCCTTGAGCCGCTTGATTGTTTCGATGTAGCGCTTCTCGTGGTGACGCTGCAGGCCGATCTGCACCAGCAGGTTTTTCTCTTTGGCGATCTTGTTGGCGCTGAGAAATTGCTGCACGCCGGGGGCGTCGACCGCCAGCGGCTTCTCGGCGAAGACGTGTTTGCCGTTCTTGACCGCTTCCTCGAAATGAATCGGGCGGAAGCCGGGCGGCGTGGCGATCAGCACCAGATCGATGTCCTTGATCGCCAGCAGCTTCTTGTAGGCGTCGAAGCCGACGAACTGATGGTCCTTGGGCACGTCGACCTTGTCTTTGTGACGCCCCTTGAGCGAGCCGAGGCAGCCGGCCATGCGATCGCTGAAGGCGTCGGCCACGGCGATCAGCTTGGTCGGGCCGGCGGTGTTCATGGCCTGCGCGGCGGCGCCGGTGCCGCGTCCGCCACAGCCGATCAGACCGATCTTGATCGTCTCGTCGGCCATGGCGCCGTGGGCGCTGCGGGCGATGCTCAGCCCGCCGGCCAGCGCGCCGCCGGCGATGACGGACGACGTCTTGAGAAACTGTCGACGCGACGGATCGCCGGCATCGGTCTTTTGGGTCTTGTCACTCATCTTGAAATTCTCCTCGGGTCAGATGGCAATGTGTGCCGGAGTGGATGGTTGGCGTGATACGCAGAGGCTTCAATGTACCGATTCTAATTGAACGATTCAATCGTTGCAGCCGTCTGGATGGGGGTTGAGCAGGGAAAAATCGTAGAAAAACGGGGGCGGCCGGGCCGCGTTTTCGAGTAGAATAGCCCATAAAGCCATAAAGCCGCGACCGTGGGTCGCGCTATACCTCGCACGGTCATGAATGGCTCGTTTAACGGCAAGCCGCAGGCGACTGCGTTTCTGAGTCAGGCGTCTATTCAAAACGCAGTCGCCTGCGGCTTGCCGTTAAACGAAAAATGTGCCATTTTCATCCGCGCACAGTATAGTCGCCCGGATCACGTTCCCAATATGAAATCGTCCCGCACAACCATCGCCGTGAGGACACGGCGGCTCGGGATTTTCGCACCCCCAACATGATAACATTCCTCAAAACCTGCCTCGGCACGCTGCTGATGCTCGCCGCAACGGCCGCTGCCCCCGCCGAGGAGCTTGAGCGGTTTGCGTACACCCAGGTCCACATGGGCGCGCCGTTTCGGATCGTGCTCTATGGCCCGGACCGCGAGACCGCCGGCAAAGCCGCCGCGGCCGCCTTCGCGCGGGTCAAGCGGCTCGACGAAATCCTCAGCGACTACAAGCCCGAGAGCGAACTAAACCGGCTCAGCCGTAGCGGCCCGGCCCCCAGGGGTGTGAAGGTCGGCAACGAATTGTGGACTGTGCTCAGCCGGGCGCAGACGCTGTCGCGCGAGACCGGCGGCGCGTTCGATGTGACGGTCGGGCCTTACGTGCGGCTATGGCGCCGGGCGCGACGCAACAAGAAAATGCCGACGGAGCGTCTGCTGGCGGAGGCGAAAGCCTCGGTCGGCTATCGGCATCTGCGGTTCGACGAACATCGCCGCACCGTGCAGCTCACCGCTGCGAAGATGCGGCTCGACCTGGGCGGCATCGCCAAGGGTTACGCGGCCGATGAAGCGCTGGCTGTGCTGAAACATCACGGCATCACCCGCGCCCTGGTCGATGCGGGCGGTGACATTGCGTTGGGCGCGGCGCCGCCCGATCGCAAGGGCTGGAAAATTGGGGTAGCTTCGCTGGCTGGCGCCGATGGCAAGCCAAGCCGACACCTCGTGCTTTCCAACGTCGCGGTGGCCACCTCCGGCGATGCGCATCAGTTCGTCGAGATCGACGGTCGCCGCTATTCACACATCGTCGATCCACACACCGGCCTGGGCCTCACCGTGCGCAGCAGCGTGACCATCATCGCCCCCGACTGCATCACCGCCGACAGCCTGGCCTCGGCCGTTAGCGTGTTGGGGCCGCGGCGGGGAATGAAATTCGTCGAGGCACGCTGCGGCATTGAGGCGATTGTAATGACGCGGGAAGGCGAGGTGACGAAGACCCTCGTTTCAACGGGATTGCGCTCTGAAGGGTGGTTTAGGAACGTGGAACGAGAGTAGGGATGGCTGGCGGCGCGTCACACGCTCACCCTAGATATTTCCGAAACCAATCCAGAATCTGGTGCAGTCGGTGCATGCGCAGGTCGGGCGGGCCCTGACGACTCATGCCGTGGCTGGTGGAGCGCGGGTAGCGGACCAGGCGGGTCGGCACGCCCAGCAGCTTCAGCGCGGCGAAGACTTGCTCGGACTGTTCGATGTTACAGCGCAGGTCGCCTTCGCTGTGAATAATCAACGTCGGCGTCTTGGCATTGCCGATATACTGCATCGGGCTTTGGTTCCAGCGCGGCTGGGAACGGTCCCAGAAATTGCCGGGGAAATAATCGTCCTGCTCCTCGACGAAGTCGCTGTTTCCGGCCATGCTCACCAGATTGCTCACGCAGCGATCGCTCACCGCGGCGGAAAAATCGCGGGTGTGGCCGATGACCCAATTGGTCATGTAACCGCCGTAGCTGCCGCCAAGCACGCCGAGGCGTTTATTGTCGACGTAGGTCTGCTGCTGCATGAAGCGGGTGACCGCCTGGATGTCGGTCCAATCGGCGCCGCCCCAATTGCCGCGAATCGCCGCGCAATGATCGCGGCCGTAACCCTTGCTGCCGCGGGGATTGCTATAGAAAACCGCGTAGCCTGCCGCGGCCAGCACCTGAAATTCGTGAAACAATCCGCTGCCGTATTGGGCGTGCGGTCCGCCGTGAATCTCCAGCAGCGCCGGCGATTTTTTGCCGTTGCGCCCGCTGTTCGGCCGGATGACCCAGACCTGCACCTTGTGGCCGTCTTCGGCCTTGATCCAGTGTGATTCGGGCTTGATGAGGGCCAGCTCCTTGTGCAGCGGGCCGTTGAAATCGGTCAGCGTCGTGGTTGCCAACCGGGGCGATGTGACATCGGCCACAGCCACTTCGGCCAATTTCGTTGCGTTGCCGATCGAGAGGGCCAGCTTCTTGCCGTCGCGGCTGATGTTGCCCATCTGTTGGTCGAGCCGGTCGCGGGTGTGGATGGTCAGCTTGCCGCCGCGCGTTGGTATCGAGGCTATTTTTGTCCCGCCGCGAATGCCCAACTGGACGAGGATTCGCTCGCTGTCGGGGCTAAACTCAAACGTCGGCTCGAAGTGGGCCTCCGACGTGTCGGCAATCGGACAGGCCAGCAGGCAATAGTCTTCGCCGTCGAGCAAGTCGCGCACGCCGCCGCCGGTCGGACGACAGGTCAACAGCTTGACGTTCTCGGTGCTATAGATGCCGTCGCTGCCGCCGATCCGCCCGGCGAAGGCGATCGTCGTGCCGTCGGGTGACCAGCGCACGGCGGCCTTGGGACCGTCGGGCAAATTCCCGATCGGCTTGATCCGCCCGCTGGCCACGTCGACTAGCAGCAGTTCGTCTTTCCACGGTCGGAGCATCGCTTTCTTGTCGCGGTTGGTGGCCACGACGAGCTGTTTTCCGTTGGGCGAGAAGTCGAAGCTGAAACCGCCCAGTGTGTCTTTGGTGTACAGCTTGCGATGTTGGCCGGTCGCGGTGTCGACGATAACCAGCTGATAACGCTGCGCGCCGAAATACCCGTCGCCGTCGAGTCGATACCAAACGTCGTCGATCACCCAGGCCGGCGTGCTGAGGCCGTTTTCCTTGCGCTCCTTCTCGGCCGCCTTGGTTCGCTCCGTCGCCGTCTCGCGAAAACCAAACGCCAGCCGCCTGCCGTCGGGCGACCAACGAAATTCTCCGATCGAGCCCTCCGGCAGCTTCGTCAGCGGTTGGGCCTCGCCACCGCGGGAGTCGATGACGTGGATCTGCGGCGGCTCTTCTTTCGGCGAGCGGACAAAGGCGATTTGCGATCCGTCGGGCGACCACTGCGGAGCGCTGTCTTTTTCGCCGGAAGTGAACTGCCGCGGCTGGCCGCCATCCGTGTCGACGATCCACAGGTTCGAGACATAGTTATTCTTCTCCCCGACGTGTTTCTTCACAAACACAATGCAGCGCCCGTCCGGCGAAATCTGCGGATTGGAAACAAGCTGAAACTTCAGCAAATCCTCCGGCGTTATCGTCCGACGTTTTTTCGTAGCGGCGGAAGCACGCCGGTTTCGCTTCGTAGTAGTTTGGGCCATCAAGAAAGCTCCGTGCAAGTAGGGAAGGCACTGCCCACCACGAATCGTAGGTTATGCTTTAGCATAACGTGACCTTAGTGCGGTATTGTTATGCTGAAGCATAACCTACGCGATCGATGGACCGTGTCCACCCTACAACGTCCAACCCTTGCGATATTCCTTGTGGATTAGCGCCTGAGCTTCGGGGGCGTTGGTCACCTTGAGGTTTTTGGCGTCCCAATCGATCTGTTTTCCGCTGCGATAGGCGACCGTGCCGAGCATGACCGATTCGGTTAGGGCGCCGGCGTAGTCGAAATTGCAGGTCGTGGTGCCGCCGGTCTTGATCGCTTGGATCCATTCGCGGTGATGCCCGATGGAGTTGGGGATGGTCGGCTCGGGTCGTTTGAAATCGTCCGTGATTTTCCCGTCGCGGAGCACGACGTGCTGACCGTAGTTCGAGAGGATCATGCCGCTGGCGCCGACGAACAGTTGGCCGCTGCTCCGGTTGGTCGGTTTGCCGTTTTTGTCCTTCAGCGTGCCGAGCAGCTTCGGCCGGCGCCCGCCGTCGTACCAGGTGAGATTCACCGCCGGCAGCTTGCCGCGGGCCGGGTATTTGTAATCGACGATAACCCACGGCGGCGTGCTGACCGGGTCTACTTTCGGCCCCTTTGCGGAGATGCTCGTCGGGTTGCGCAAATCGAGCGCCCAGTGAACCAGGTCCATGTAGTGACAGCCGAAATCGCCCAGCCCGCCGGTGCCGTAATCCCAAAACTTTCGCCAGTTGAACGGATGGACGCCGGTGGAATACGGGCGCCGGGCCGCCGGGCCGAGCCACAGATCCCAGTCAACGTGCTTGGGGACCGGCTTGCCCGTGTTGAACTTCGCCCCGGAATAGTTGACGTTGACCCACACATGAACTTCTTTGATCGGTCCGATCGCGCCGCTCTGGATCAACTCGACCACGCGGCGATAATTCGCCCCGGCATGAATCTGCGTGCCCATCTGCGTGACCAGCTTGTTTTGCTTGGCCAGCTCAGCCAGCGTGCGGGCTTCCTTGACGGTGTGCGTCAGCGGCTTTTCGCAATAGACGTGCTTCTTCAGCCGCAGGGCCATGGCGGCGGCCGGGGCGTGCGTGTGATCGGGCGTGCCGACCAGCACGGCGTCGATCTTGTCGGCTTCCTTCTCCAGCATCACGCGAAAGTCGCGATACTTCCGCGCGGCGGGAAAGCGGGCGGCCGTTCTGCCCAGCGAGTTGGCGTCGATGTCGCACAGCGCCACGATGTTCTCGCTCGACGTGCCGTTGATATCGGCCCCCGCCCGACCTTGGCAGCCGACCGAAGCGATGCGCAGCTTCTCGCTCGGCGATTTCGATTCAACCGCCAGCGCGCTGCTGTGATATCCCACAGCCAGCGCGGTGCCCGCGACAGTGCTGCTCTGGAGATACTCGCGACGACTGATTCGATGCGTCATAATCTCAACTCCTCATGCTTTTCTTGTAAAGCCGCGACCAGTGGTCGCGCCCCGCGCTGCGTGTCCATCACATTTCAATTCGCCACAAACTGCAAAATCCTCGCGGCGGTGCCCTTACTCTTTGCGTTTTTCTTCTCCGAGATTTTCAGCGTCAGCACGTGCTTGCCCGGTTTCAGGTCGGCGTCGAACATCACCGTCCGCGGATAATGCAGCCCGCGGCTGTGGCGATGCCAAAGATCGACCGGTTTGAAATCTCCGCCGTCGATGCTGGCCAGCACGACTGCGGCGCTTGGCCCGGCAAGCACGTAGGCGCCGATTGCCTTACCGGAAAATTCCAACGTGAGTTCATCGCCAGGAGTGGTCGCGCAGATCAGCGGCGTCTTGGCGAACCGCCTTCGGAACCCGCCCGGTATTTTCTTCCACTCCGGCACGTGCAGTTTCCAGCCGCTGACGATCTTCGCCCGGCTGGGGTCGATGGAGCGACCGTCGCCGTAATGATTGGCGTTAACCGTCGCCTCCGGAACGCGATGGGCCGACTTCTTGGCGTCCTTCGCCAGCGGATTTTTCCAGGCTGTCCCCAGCAACTCTTCGATCATGCCGGCGCAGATTGCGTTTCCAAACGGAGCCGGATGCGTGCCGCCATATTTTTTCCAGGTCAGCGTGCCGGCCGTAATCCGCTGGGCCACTTCGCGGGCCAGATCGATCGTCGAGACGCCGTAATGCCTGGCCGCCTCTTCGTGGCTGCCCGCGGCCAGCGGCGTCTTGCCTGTTTGAATCGTCGCGACGATGCCGGGATTGGCGAAATAAGTGACGACGATGTCCATGTGGGGATTGTGCCGCCGGCACTGGCGGATGATGCCCTCCATGCCGCGAATACAATCGCGCCGGGCGTGGGCGGCGTCCTGATCGTCGTTGACCGCGAATTCGATAAAGAACAGATCGACCGGCCCCTTGCTGAGCACATCGCGGGTGAGTCGAAACGGGTGTAGTCTCGCTGGGGCGAGATTTTTCGGGAGTTTCGCGAGGCGGGTTGGTATTTTCGTTTGGGACTTGAAAATTGATATTTCAATGAAGAGGCGTCCTCTGCGAGATTGTAGGCTGGTAACAAACGATCTCGCTTGGCAAGGACGCCTCCATGGAACATTCTATTCGTTTCGGATTGCCCAACGCAACGGCAAGACAACAAATGCAGCGGGCCGAACAACTGGTCGATTCGGCTTGGGACAGACTACGTCCGAAGTTCGTCAACCTCGTCCGTTCGTTTCTCCGCGAGCCGATTAGCCCCTCCGCTTTTTTCGCGATGGAGGTCGCCCTGCTGACGCTCGTGCGGGAACTTGGTCGCGTCGTGCTGGAGAGTACCATCAATGCCTTGGAATCACGGCCAGCAGAATCGTTGCCGCGCGATCTGTGGTTCGAATGCGGCGGCTATCGAAGGCGAAAGGAGAAAACGCGAAATCCCCACGTTGCCACGCTGTTGGGCGTCGTCGTCCTGTGGCGACGCGGCTATCGCAGTTGGGACGGTTCGGACCGCTCGATCTTTCCGCTGGAGATGTACTTGGGTTTGACGGCAAACGTGTCGCCCGGGTTGATCGACTGGCTGGGGCGAAAGATGGCCGACGCGGGAGCCAGTCAGTCGCGTGTACTCGAGCTGCTGCGTCAGGAATGCGGCGTGGCGATGGGCGTCAAGCGGCTGCGCGCCTGCACCTCGCAACTGAGCGACGCGCTGTCGGACCTGCGGCAAGTCCACCAAGTTGATCGATTGTTAAATGCCTTGGAAAACGCACACGCCAGCCGCGGAAACCGCAAACCGGTGGTGGCCGTGGGACGCGACGGAATCACGCTGCGGGAATACCAGCATCGCTTCTTCGAGGTGGCCACGGCCGCCACGGTGAGTGTCTATGATCGGGCGGGCAAACGGTTGGCGACGGTTTATCTGGCCTGGCCGCCCGAGTTGGGGCAAGCCACGATGGACCGCATGTTGACCGACTTGCTGAGGGAACTGCTCGATCGTTGGCAAGGACCGCTGCCGCAATTGGCTTATGTGACCGACGCCGGCGGCAGCGAAAGCAGCTACTATCAAAAGACGCTTCGCCGCATGATTCACCCACGTACCGGGAAGCAACTCGATTGGCAACGCGTGGTGGATTACTATCATGTCGCCGAGCGCGTCTGGTCGATGGCCGCGGCGCTGTTCGGCAAAGACACTCGGGAAGGCGTCGCTTGGGCCCATCGAATGCTCAAGGCGCTGAAGAAACCGAGCGGTCCCAGTCGCCTGTTGCACTCGGCGGCCAGCCATTTCCACCGCCGCGACTTGACGCATCCGCGAGCCAAGGATTTTTGGACGGCGTATCGTTACATCCAGCAGCGGACGCGATTCATGCGATACCATGAATACGCATCGCGCCACATCCCACTCGGCAGCGGCGTGACGGAAGCGGCCTGCAAGACCATCTTCACGCAGCGGCTGAAACTTTCGGGAATGCGTTGGACTCACGAAGGAGCGAAGGTGGTTTTGGGATTGCGTGTGATCTCGCTGAGCAAGACTTGGCCAGCAACCTTTGCCACATATCTGAAAACCCGCAATCCAACCGACCTACGACCTTACCCAGCGCCGCGCCAACATCACGCGAAAATCGCCGCATAAACACCGCCCCTACGAGATTACACCCCTTCGTCAAGGTGTACTTCTGTGTAATCCCAAAGCTCGTCCCCTTCCTCGGGAATCAGCTGCGACAAGAATGTCTCCAACATTCCGGAGGTTTGATTGTCCGGCATGATCCAAACACCCAAACGGATTCCGTCATCGTTGATCGCGATTAACCCTTCCCGAGGCAGTGTTTCGCTAAGTTCTGGAAACGCCGTCAAACATCGATTGCGAACTTGCTGCCAGCGGCTATCCAATGAATCGTTGGCATCAACGATGATCCCCAGTGCTTGAAGCTTGGGCGTCTTGAGCTGTGTTTCTATTTCACCTTCAGCTAAAAGATCATCGACCCCTCCGTAGGCCTCGATATTCGTCGGAAATTCGCTCTTGTTGTCGCCCCAGACAATGTGCGCATCCAGAAGGTAAGGGATAACTCGTTTGTCCTGCTCGCCTTCAACCAGGAGCATGTGTGTGGTGAACCGACTCATGGACTACCGCATTTCCGTTCCGCGATTCGCAGCGACGACCATTTCATTCTCTGAATACGCAATCGATCTGCTTCGTTCTTTTTCGATGCGTTGAATGGTGACTGATTCGGAAGGCGTATCCTGCTCGGCAATTACGTCTGCGAGGCTGTTGACACAATCCAGACTGTGCGTTGTTGCAAACACCTGAACATTGAGGCGTTGTGCTGTGCTAATTATCAGCCGCCACATATCGGACATTGCCGTGTGATGCAGCCCCGTGTCAATCTCGTCAACCAGCAGAACGCCGTTTCTTGATCGAACTATTGCGAGGGCCAGCGTCAGCATCCGCCACATGCCGTCACCCATGCTGCCCAGAGGCACCGGCGTGCGCTCGCCTTTCAAGCGGACGATGACGCCGCTCTTGCTGCTTCGAGAAGATGGCCGTTCACCCAACACGGCAATTCTTTCAACGCGTGGCTCGAGAATCTGCAATGCCTCAAGCAGCAAATCCTCTTCTTCGGTTAAGGCTACGCCTTTCCAGTGACGCGCCAAGAATTCCGCAGACTGTGATTCTGTTGTAACGAAGAACACGGGACATTGGTTGTCGTCAACATTCCTCTCAAAACGATCCAGTTGTCTGGCCGACAAGCCGTTTTTGGGACTCAATGGCAGAGCATCTATGACTGGGGCAGGCGATCCCTCAAAGAAAAGTACATTACTTCCGTCAAACTTATCACGAAAATCTGTCGAATACGTGTCGCCATGCTCATAATCGTCCGGCACCAAAACGCGTACATTGAGCCAGTTATTGACCGAACTTCCGCTTGATTCCAAACGAAACCATGTCCCTTGGGCGATTCTATGCTGTTGAAACAAATGGCAGACATCGTAATGCGTCTGCGTTCGCCTATCCTCATTGTCCTCACGGTGAACTTCACCTCGGCGGTCCATCACGGAGCGAAACGCCGCCGGACTGCCTTGCGAATGCAGTAGATGAATCGCTTCGAGGATCGACGTCTTGCCGCCGTTGTTCTCGCCGACTAGAAGATTGATCTGTCGAAGTTCCGACAATTCAAAATCGTCGAATCCTCGATAACCACGTATCCGAAAGGACGTTATCATTTTTAGAATCCCGCACAGGCACGACGTTAGCCGACGTACATGGAAATAGATCAGCCACAGTTGCCATTCTATCGCGGGATAAGTCGTTCGACGAGGCCATTCACAACCCATCGACGGGGACAACGCTAGGCAAGATGCCGGCGCACCTGACATTTGTGCTTTAGATTTTGAATTTGTTTAGGATTTCGTGCTTCGTGCTTTTATTCGGTGGACACTGCCCACCCTACGCCTACTCCTTCACCAATCCCACCTTCACATCGTCGAACAACACTTCCCCCGTGCCGCCTCTTAGGCCGATGTGGATGAATCCTTCGCGGGCGTGCTGCGGAACCTTCACGGTTTCGGTCACCTGGTCCCAGTCGAACGTGCCGTGCCAGGGGCCGATTGAGACGGCGCCGACCGGGCTGCGCTTCTCGTCGAAGTAAGTGATCGTCAGCCGCGCCAGGTCGCGGCGCTTCTCGCCCGCCCGCACGTTGATTGTCTTCACGCGGATCGACACCTCCAGCTCTTTTACTTTGCGACCGTCGACGGGAAATCCCTGCAGGGCGCCTGCCTCGCGGCCGACCTGCTTATTAGTGATTCGCACATGGCGCGTGCCCTCGGGCGCCTCGGCGCCTTCGACCAGCTCCATCTGCCGCTGATAATACCAGCCGTGCGGCATCTTGGTTTTTTTGTCGAACAGTTCAAATCCGCCGTTGAACAGCCGGGGATTGAGCGGGTCGGGCTTGTCTTGGCGAAGCGATTCGGCCTTGCCCGTCATTGGCACAAACAGCGTCGGCCGCAGCGCCTCCTTGACCAGCTTGCCGTCCTTCTTCGTGAACAGGTACATCGTTTGTTGATAGCGCTCGCCGACCGGGATCACCATCCGCCCGCCCTCTTTGAGCTGCTTGACGAGCGCCTCGGGCACTTTGTCCGGCGAACAGGTGACGATGATCTTGTCGAACGGCGCATGCTCAGCCCAGCCCTTGAATCCATCGCCGATCTTCGTGCTGACGTTGTCGTAATGCAGCCGCTTGAGCGTGCGGGCCGCCCGCAGTCCCAGCGGCCTGACGATTTCGATCGAGAACACCGACTTCGCCAACGGGCTCAGCACGGCCGCTTGATAGCCGCTGCCGGTGCCGATCTCCAGCACCTTGTCGGTCGGCTGCGGATCGAGCTGCTCGGTCATGTAAGCGACGATGAACGGCGGCGAGATCGTCTGGCTTTCGCCGATCGGCATCGCCCAATCTTCGTAGGCAAATTTCCGTTCGTTGCGGCGCACGAATTCATGCCGGGGCGTTTCGCCCATCGACTTGATCACACGTTCGTTCTTGATGCCCCCGGCGATGATGATCTCCCTGACCATCTTCTCCCGAGCCCGCTTCATCGTCAGATTCGTCTGACCGCTGGCGGCGGCCGGACAGAGCAGCAACACCGTTAGGGCAAGAGCAGCGGCAGAACGAAGCGTAGGGGTGAACTTCATGGTAGGTCTCCTTCAAATTCGACGATGCCTTGCCCGACGCTCCATTATACCGCATTCGCCGGCTGGCGGGACCATGCAAATTCACCCGCCAAGCTCACATCGCCCTCGGGGCTGGTAGCTGGATTCGCAAGAATTCAGTATCCTCCGTGTGGGCTGAATTCTTGCGAATTCAGCTACGTGCCGGCGAAAGTTGCCCAAATCTCCTCCCCTGGATTACGACTCCCGATGAAAAAAAATCTTGCCAAGCAAAAACTCCGCGACGGACAACCGACCTTCGGCACCTGGCTCTCCTTGGGCGATCTGTACGCCACGCGGGTCATGGCCCGGCTCGGTTTCGACTGGCTCACCCTCGACATGGAGCATTCGCCGATCGACTGGTCGCAGGCCAGCATGATCTTCGCCGCCGTGGCCGAAGCCGGCTGTGTGCCGCTCGCCCGCATTCCCGAGGGGAATCATCACATCATCAAACGCACCCTCGACGCCGGCGCCTGGGGCATTGTCGTGCCGATGGTCGACACGGTCGAGCAAGCCCGCACGGCCATCGCCGCGGCCCTCTATCCGCCGACCGGCAATCGCAGCCTTGGCGGCGGCATGCAGTTCATGGGCTTCGATGCGCCGGCCGGCGAGTATTTCAAGCAGGCCAACGACGAAATTCTGGTCGTGCTGCAAACCGAAAGCCCGCAGGGCGTCGACAACGCCGAGGAAATCTACAGCCTTCCCGGCTGCGACGCGATCTTCATCGGCCCGGTCGATCTGCGGGCTCAGATGCGCGACGCCGAAGGCAACGACCCCACGCCCGAGGCCCACGAGGAGATGATTCAACGGGTCATCGCCGCCGGCAAGAAAGTCGGCACCCCGACCGGCATCCACTGCATGGACGCCGCAGCCGCCAAGATGCGAGCCGAGCAAGGCATGCAGTTTCTCGCCATCGGCAGCGAACTGCGCTTCATGACTGTAAAAGCCCAAGAAGTCGTCAGCGAGCTGTGGCCGGACGAAGCGGCCAAGGACATCGCGCGGTATTGAACGGCCGTAGGCCGCCGGCTTGCCGCGGCGCAATCGGTGTTTTTCCTCGCTGATATCGCCGCGGCAAGCCGTGGCCTACATGCTGAGGCCGATACGCGAGCGACGTCCCGAGCCTTTCCGATCACCCTAAGTCGTTCGAGCAAAAGTATTTACGACCAATTCACCGCCCGCTCGTAGCCGCCGCGCGCAGACCACGGTCAGCGGCCGCCCGAAAAAATGTAAATATTTTCAGAACTTTCCCAGAATTTTGTTGCTATTAGTTTGCCGTTAGACTAATTTGATGTGTGCGGCGACGCTCAGTCGGCGCCGCTGTTTACTTGGACACACTTCTTCTTGTTTTTCTTTTGACGCGGCCGCTCCTGTCGATTCGGCTGCGCCGCGTCACCTGAGACTTTTCACAGTGGGGAAAACATCATGAACACAACGCTTGCATCGTGCAGACACAACCGCCCTGGAAAAGCTGCTCTTATCATCATGGCACTTAGTACGAGCCTGTTACTGACAATCAGCGGAACGGCGCGTGCCCAGTTGTTGGAAACACAGACGTTCGACAGCGAGGCCTCGGCGAGTGCCGCCGGCTGGACGGAATTCGGAAGCAGGATCAACAACTTCGACTTTGGCTACAGTTCGACGAACCATGCTGAAGGGACAGCGTCGGGCGAAGGCGGGGGACGCATTGCACGGAGTGAGCCTCTCGGGTATTACGCCGACCTCACGCTCGGCGACGTGAACGACCTAAGCATCGATCTGCATGCCACGGGCAGACTCAAGTTTCAGGACAGCAACTATGATGGGGAGTTCTTTTTTGGCTTTTTCGACAAGGACCAAGCCGAAGCCAACAACACGGATTATCTCGGTATCCATGTCCGGGAACCGCGAAATGGTCTGTGGAGGGTCCTGTCAAGCATCGACGGCAACGACGGCGTCCAGCTGAATATCACGGATGACACGGCGCTAAACTTCGAGATCGACTGGGACGCGGACGGCGGGGCCGCCGTTGGTGATGGCAGGTTGATGCTCACGCTCACCACGCTTGACGGGTTGCAGACGCTTGAGTCTACCGTGGAAGGCTTCGACGGCATGACCGTTAATGCGTTCGGACTCCTGAACCTCCCGCAGGGTGGTAATCTAGATCAGGTTGGCGATTTTTTCTTCGATGACTTGAGCTATACCGGAGAAGGCATCCCCGAGCCCTCCTCCCTCCTCCTCGCCGCCCTCGGGCTGTTGGGGCTGCTGGGATGCGGCCGGCGACGACGGAGGGCGCAAAACACGCATATCTTTGCCACTCACTAGTGTCTGTCCGGAATCGCGAATTCGCTTTGGTGGTAGATGATTTGGTCAAAAAAAGCTCCTTGAGGAATTGAACCTTTTCGTGTCTGGCGCGTAGAAAACATGTATATTCCCAAAACTTTTCCATAATTTCGTTGCTATTGGCTTGACGCCACGCTGCATCGACGTTCGTTGCGCCGGTGCCTGCTTGGCCACGTTCACCTGTGCTAATGAACTGCTTCTGAAAGAACCATTTCCGTATCGCTTGGCGTCTCGATGCCAAGCGGTGCGAAGCCACCGACGCACTCGTTCGATCAAACTCGTCTTTTCGTTTTCTTGTTTTCGTTTTGATGCAGCCGCTCTCTTCAATTCGGCAGCACCAGCTTACGTGGGATCATTCACCGTGGGGATAGAATCATGATTGCAACTCTCGCATCGTGGAGACTCAACCGCCTTGGAATCGCTCGAAGGACATTTTTCGCCGCCACCGCGGTTGCCGTCGGTTTGCTCGGCACGACAGCCCGAGCGGACCATCCCGAAGACAATTCGTTCTTTCAGGTTGGCGGCGCTAATTTCATGGCCTTTGAAGCCGAGGCCGGCCACTTGGCGGACACGGGCGACGCCAGCTTCTGGCAGCGCGTTGACGACCCGGGCGATTCGCCCAGCGAGGGTTTCTTGCTGCGCCCGACCGTGAACTTCACGGGCGGCGCGCCGGCAAGCACCGCTACGTATGTGCTGAACTTCAGCGACGACAGCGGTCCCTATTATCTTTACGTCCGGCACAAGCGCTTCGGCGGTGGCAGTTCCGACAGCCTGTTCACGCCGGATGACTTCGGCGAGGCGCCGGGCTTCATCAATCGCAACGGTCAGTTGGACGGCCCGGAGGACGTTTATAATTGGTGGGAATCTCCCGACGTGTTTGACGCCGATGCTGGCGCGCCGCAAACCTTCGTGATGGGATCGCGCGAAGGCAACATGGGCGTCGATCGAATTGTCCTCAGCCAACAAACCGGGCTGAGCAACGCCCAGCTTGACGCACTGGCCAATTCGCCCAACATCCCTGAACCGTCTTCTTTACTCCTCGCTGCCTTGGGGTTGCTGGGGCTGCTGGGCTGCGGCCGGCGACGACGGTGGAGGTAGAACCGTTGCTATCCACCCGTTTTCGCCGCGGCAAGCCGTGGCCTACAGACTCAACGCCGCATCGTACCGCCCAGCGACGCATCGCGAAACGGCTGGCGGGGTGGGCGGCTCCATTCGAGGATGATTTGGCGGGAGGGCTGCGGGGGCTGGGGTCGCGAAAGTTGGTGACGGGTGGGTGCGGGGCGGCTGGGAACGGCTGAGGCAGACGGACGCGGTGGCGCGGGACCGCGATTGCGGGAATACCAACCGCCGGCCGCTGGCGTAGTCGTGTGCGACGTGAGGGTTACGCCGGCCGGTCGCGCGGCGCCCGGCTCGGACGGTCCGACCGGAACCAGATCGTCGGCGGCAATGTCAGCACCGCCGATTTGCGCCACTTGGCCGCCGCGAGAAACTCGATAGATCAGGTTCGGACGGGGACGCGGCGTGCGAGCCTGGGGCTCGGCGTTTTCTTGCGGTGGCGTGCCGCTGGCGACTAGCGTCGGCAACGGCGCTGGTGCCGCTTTCGGATTCGGACTACCGCGCTTGACCCATTCGAGCCAATCTTTTTGCAGCGCGCTAAGGTCTTCGCAGCCATACGACGCCCGGGCGGCCCGATGCCATTGCTCGTCGCGCATCCCGTCGCCGATGAAGTTGACGAAATGCCGCTTTCCTTTCAGCCCGATCAGATAACGGGCGAGCGAATACCCCTGGGCGTAGAGCGGCATGATGTCGCTGGGATACTCCTTCATCGCGAACAGCCGGTTGAAGGCGATGCCGCGACCGTTACGCAAGAATCGCACCAGCATCTTGTGGTGCTTTTGTCGTTCGCTAATGTGTTCGACGGTTGTGCAGGCGCCCTCGTCGGCCCAGCGGGGCAGTGGGCGGCCGAAGTGGGTGGCGAAGACCGTGTGGGTCACCTCGTGCGGCAAGACCGAATCGAGAATCCGCTCCTTCGATCCTTGAATCGTCATCATGCAGAACAACGGGCCGCCGTCGAAGGGGAATGAGGTTGCTCCGCCGGCACCAAGCCGCGGCCCGTCATTTACGGTAATCGGACAAGGGGACTCCCAGCGGGGCAGCTCTCGGCCGACCCACTCGATGGCCAAATCTCGCCGCATCTGCTCGGCCGTTTGGCCAATCTGTTTGGCAAACTGATCGCTGCTGGCGTTGACAATAAAATTCGTCGTGCGGTAACTGGCACCCAACGAACACAGACAGGCCGCGAGAATCGCGGCGCGAAAGATGCGAGCTTCCATGCTCTATCGCTCCCTTAGATTGTTTCCGGCAACCGCATCCTTGCGGCCACCCAGCCATCGTGTCCTCGCGTGCAGAGCAAACGCCGAGCCAAAGCAAAGTTCGACTGTCCCGGGCAACCCGTGCTAGCAGACGTAACCTAAAGCGCGGTGCGGTGTTGCAGCCATAAAAAAATCCGCGGTCGAACAGACGCAATCCAAGTGGTTTGTAACGATTGCAAACGAGCTACCCGATTCGATGTGCGCGACCAACCTAGATACGCGTTGCTAGCGGTGCAAGCGCCCGATTGTAGGAGGCGTCTCCGACGGCGATGTAGGAGGCGTCTCCGACGGCGATGTAGAAGCGCCTGATCGCCGTCGGTGGGCATATCTTAACCCGAAGCGTGAGTTTTGAAGTTGCGCAAAACAGCCGCGGAGCGGCGACATCGAATAGCCTGGGGCGTGAGCCCCAGGAAATCGTGGTCGAATTAAGTTCTGAAAGCCCCGGAGGGGCGACATCGGATGACGTCGCACGGTGTCGCCCCTCCGGGGCTTTTCGCTGGAAAACCGACTTATCCTTGGGGCTGGCGCCCCAGGCTATTCGATGTCGTCCCTCCGGGACTAAAAAAACGCAACTTCAAAAAGCGCGAGCGACGAAGAAACGGCACCCGCAATTTCCTCGCTGACGCTTCGGGCTATGATTCACCGGCGACCCGGCGCTTGATCGCCGTCGCCGGCGCCTCCGACAAGCTGCCGCACGAGCGCCTCGTTAGCCGGCGGAAAATCGTAGTCGCCCAGTTCCTTACGGGCGACCCAACGAAACGGTTCGGCGGGCTGTTGACCGGCATCGACGGGCATCGCGGCAAAAAAGTCCAATCGTAGCAGCCCGTGATCGTAACGATGCAGCACTTGCGGATAAGCCGCGCCAACACGCACCGCCAGCCCGGTTTCTTCCAAACACTCGCGGGCCGCTGCCTGTTGCGGCGTTTCATCCGCCTGGATTTTTCCGCCGGGGAATTCCCACAGGCCGGCCAGCGCGACGCCTTCCGGTCGCCGGCCGATCAGAAAGCGTCCATCGTGCTCGACGACCGCCACGGCAATAGCGACCGCTGCGTCGTTCATTGCGTCATCGTTCACTGGGGCGGCGCCTCGTCCAGCAGCCGGCCGGGCGAGCCCATGATGTTGAAGCCGGCGTCGACGTGCAGGATGTCGCCGGTTACGCCGTCGGACATGTCCGAAAGCAGGAACGCCCCGGTGCGGCCGACTTCCTCGTGCGTGATGTTGCGACCCAGCGGGGCCATCCGTTCGTACAGCGCAAGCATGTCGTCCACCCCGGCGGCCCGTCCGGCCAACGTCCGCACCGGGCCGGCGCTCAGGGCGTTGACCCGCACGCCGCTCGGGCCGAGGTCATAGGCCAGATACTTCATGCACGAATCGAGCGCCGCCTTGCAGATGCCCATCACGTTATAACCGGGCACCGGCCGCTCGCCGCCGTAGTAGGTCATCGTCAGAATCGCCGAGCGGTCGCTGAGGATGCCCCGGGCCGCGTTGGCCACGGCCAGCAAACTGTAAGCGCTGATCTCCATCGCCAGCTTGAACCCGTCGCGGCTGGTCTCGATCGTGTCGCGTTTCAGATCGTCCAGCGAGGCGTAGGCGATCGAGTGCAGCAAAAAGTCGATCTTGCCGAACTCTTCGGCCGCCCGGCTCATCACCGCGGCGATGTTCTCGTCGTTCGTCACGTCGAGCGGCACCAAAAACTTCGCGCTCTCGCACTTGTCGGTCAGCAGCGACACCCGGCGATGATTTCGCTTCCGCGCATCGTCCGGCCGGTCCGGCAGATGCGTAAACCCACACACGCCGCCTTGGCTCATAATTTCCTGAGCGATCGCCCAAGCAATCGAATGATCGTTCGCCACGCCCAGGATGAGTCCCTTTTTACCGTCGAACAGCCCCATGGTTTGCTCCTTTTGGTTTTCAAAGTAGACGCGGCATCTTGCCGCGTTAGACGAACACCGGCAATGTTCGCCTCAGGTTACACGCAACATTTGCCCCAAAGGGGCCGCAACATATCAGCCCAGGGCATCGCCCTGGGATCTCGTGCGGGAAAACTTTCCGGCAGCCCGGAACGGGCGAAACAAAACCCAACTCGCCGGCCACGTTTGTTTCGCCCTTTCAGGGCTAGGTTGTTCTCCCGCCAAATTTCCCAGGGCGTTGCCCTGGGCTGATATGTTCAGGCCCCTTCGGGGCAAAGTTCGGCACGTTCCAACCCAGCAACATACCGCTTCGGCGGCGATTGCTCAACGGACTCGGGCGGCCTGCCCACTGACATCAATCTGAACCGCCTGCTTGTCAATTCGACGACGAGGGCTTATAGTGCGTGCCCGAAGTGATTCTGGATGACCAATGGTACGGCGCCGGTTTGTCGTCGTTTGGCGAGAATACAAGCACCATGACAGAGCGGAACTGGCCTCTTGGCGAAAGGGATTTGAGTCGGTTGACGGCGGCGGAGGGCGGCTGCGCTGGGGTGCTTTGGGAGAGTCATCGGGCCACCGACGCGGCCGGGTATCTGGAGTCGGTGCTGCCGGCGGTGGCCGAGACGTTCGAGGGCTCCTTCGCCGCGGTCGTCCGGCCGGAATCCGGCGGCTGGACCACGCTCGGGCAATGTGGCACGCTTGCGGATTTGCCGTCGGACCTCTTGGCCGAAGTCGCCGATTCCGGTGAGACCAGGCAACACGACGGCTGGTCCGCAGCCCGCCTGTCCCAAGGTGGCGACGACGTCCTGGTGATCCATCACCCGGGCGACGAAGACGCTTCAAACATCCTGTCCTCCATCGACGCCCTGGCCGCCACGCTGTCAGTCGGCCTCGCCACGGTGCGCCATCGTTACGCGCAGCAGCGGCGCATCCACCGGCTGGAAACGATCCTCGACATCACGCACCAGTGGTATCAGACGCACGAGACGGAGCCGCTGTTGGTCGAGATGGCCGAGGCCGCCACGCGATTGTTCGAGGCCGATCGGGCCAGCATTTTTCTGTGGGACCGGCCGAACAAGACGCTGGTCGGCCG
>JADFKK010000348.1 GCA_022564995.1 Planctomycetota bacterium
TTCTACGTCCTGCGCAAGTTGATAGCGAAAATCATCACGGCAATCGCTCCCCTCGCGGGCGATTCGCAATTCCTTGGCGTCAGGCTCCTCGTCGATCGCCATTGCGGCCACGACAAGCCGATACGCCTCAGCCACCTTGTCTTTTTGCCGCCGGTCCTGCGCCTCCATTTTCGCGAAAGGGTCAACGTGCGTTTTCTTCGGTTCTGCCGTTGCGGTTGCGGTGGCCATCTTGCTGTTCTCCTTTTATCGAATTTGTGAACCGTCGCGAATTCCAAGCCGCGAGCGGTGATAAGCTTTTACGTCCTGCCGAAGGTCGTCTGTCGTTTTGCCGGACGATTCCAACACGTCGGCGATGTTGCCGGGCTGCCGATTCAGTGCGACGTGCTCTACCAGCATTCGGTACCGCTCGCGCGGCGGTATTTTGGTTTGCTGCCTCACGCGAATCGTCCCCGCTTGAATCGTCGCACGGCCGCCAACAGATCGTGCGGGTTGGTGCGAGGCGCGTTCTGTGAAGGCTGCGCAGAATTTTGGCGGCTGAGTCGGCTCCAATCGAGACGATCGATGTCTCGCGTGGAATCCATGACGTCGCCACGTTCGTGGGGCCTTGATACGTCCGCCCACTGATTGTGCGCGACGCGCCGGCCTCGACGTAAGTCTGGGTCGTGACGGCAAAACCAACGCTTACGTCAGTAAGGTGTCCCTCTCTCACAAGCTGCCAGGCATCTTCCGCTGTCGAGGAAAACACCAACAGGCCGATGATTTGCCCCGCTTCGACGTGGAGGTTCCGCACGCTGCCGACCTGGTTTTCGATGCCGGATCGGTTGTGGCTATCGAGCAACGGAATCTGACGGGATGCCGGAATCTTCGCACCTCCGGCGAGCAGCACGCGGGGAATCACTTCGCCGCGCAGGTCGTCCCATTCCGGCACGGGCGTTTCGCTGCTGACGACGGCCTCGACGGAGCGGTCATCGGCTCGCAGCGTGCCAGCTCGCAGGGATAGGTGACGCTGAATGAGTGTATCGATCATGGTTTCCCTTTTTGTAAAAAACGGGCCGCCGCGGTTGGCGATGAAAAAACCAACCGCGACGTTGCGGGAAGTTGCAAACCCGCCGCCCGCAAAGGATTTTTGTTATGCCTCCATCAGCGCGGCGTCGGCAGCCGCCATGGCAGCGTCGGCGTCGGCGAGCAGTTCCGCCACGCTCTTGTCCTGCTCGGCGGGTGGATTCTTGATGATCCGCCTCACCAGCACCTCCCCGGCGATGGCGCCGAGGCTGGCGAGGTAGCCGGCTTCAGCAGCCGCGGGATCAACCGCACGGCCACGCAGCGGCGGTTGCCCATCGCACTCGACCAGAAACTCTTGCGGCGGATGGATCGTCGGCAGTCTGCCGGCGTTGGCCGGTACGTCGGATTCATGGATGGTCGGAATGGTTTCTGTCGCCATGGGGGGTTGTCTCCTACGTTGGTGGTAAACAGATCGGGATGCCCGGCGCGCCAAGCGCCGGACACCCGTCTCTGTGCAAGCGTTTTCAAAAAAGGCAGACGGAAAATCGTCAAGCGTTAGATCCCGCCTGCCGGCCCAGCGCGAGCGTCGCCGCCCGCAGTGAATTGTTCAGTTTCAAACCCCAACGATTCCAGCTCACTTGCTCCAGCCGGCGTGCCCGAGGTGGCCTGCTCGTAATCTCGTTTCTGATCTTCTCGATTCAACTCGTGTAACCGCTGCCGTGCGTTGTGGAGTTCGCCCGTTAGCCTGTCTATCTCGCGAACCAACGCTTCGCGCTGCAGGTCGATGTCTGCCGGCTTAGTGATCGCGGTGGTCATTGGGTGGCCTCTTCCGGCTTCAACTCTTGGCACCGGGTACACTTGAGCCCGTAGCACCGCAGCGCCATCTTCAAAAACTTCCGCAGCCGGACGGTTTCGTCGCCGCGATTGGGCAGGCTTTCCAATGTCAGGGCGTAGCGTTTCTTGCTCATCCTCAGTCCCGATAACTTTCCCAATCGCAGAACAGCTTCGGCGACCCATGAATGAGCCGAGCCGCGTTTTGACTTCCCATCCGCTCATCCAACTCTTTTCGAGACGCACAATTGACCGTTGTCCATGTCGGCTGGCATCGGCTGTAGCGGTAGTCGAGGGCTCGAAACAGCACGCCGGTTTGGAATTCAGTTAGCTTTCCAGCCGGCGGTAGCGGGTCGCTGAGAATCAGAATCTCGGGTTTCGTCAGATATCGAATCAACTCTGATTCCGTCTCACCGTCGTCACGTCCGAACGAATCTCGCACGGTGGCAAAAAAGTCCATCCCGTTTTCCTACCCGACGCCCAGATCGTTGATGATGTCCACCCGGGCCAGAGTCATCATCAAGTGGTCCTTCCCGGTTCCCGCTGGTCCAAACAGCACGATGCCGCGGCCTTCCCTCACTTGTCCCACCATGCTCTCGCAGTAGCTCCGCAGTTTGTCGACGACCTCCTGCTGCTTCGGATTTGTGATTTCGTAGGTGCTCAGCCGGCATTCGTCGTATCGCTTGCCACGCTCGTTAATCAAGTCTTTCCAATACATCGCACGCTGCCGACATTTGTAGGCCAACTTCTCCTCGGCGCGCTGTTTGTCCCGCTGCTCGATTTCCTCGGGCGTTGGTTTTGGCTGCGCTTCGATTTGAGCCAGTATCCGGTCGCATGTCCGTTTGAGCGTCCGAGGCCCGCGAGCGATCAACTCGACAGCCTGCCCCAGTGTTCGCGACTCGCTACATTTTTCCGTGATCTGGGTCGCGCTCGGCAGCGCTGGGGTCGTGTCGTTGGCCGGCGCCGACAAGGTTGCGGTTGCTTGATTTTCCATTGGGTCGATCCTTTTTCAGTTTCAGCGTATCCCAGTGCTCGCGGAGCTTTTGGGGTGAAAGTACGTTGGTCTGCCAGAAGTCGTCTTGATTCGCCCAGGCGAAGAGTGCCCGGATGTCCGCTTCGGTCCTGCCATCCCGTTCCCGCATGAGCCGAAAGGTGTTGGCCCACTTCTCCAGGTTGGGTTCCTTGCGATCAGGTTGCAGATCGTGGATAAGCTTCCACATCCACTTGGCCAGAACCAAATCTGTCTCGTCGGAGCGCAGCGTCCGACAAGAAGTTTTGTCCTGCTCCTGCTCCTGATCTTTCTCTTTCTTCTTCTCTTTCTCTTTCTCCTGGGTCGCCGAACCTTTGGGGTAACCTTCCGCTAACCTTTGGGTAAAGGTTCCCTGAAGGTTCTCTGGCAGGTGCTTCGTATTGGCCGCAAAGTCTTGTATCAGGCGGGTTTGCGGCAACTCCAGCAGATCCTTCAGATTGCCGATTAGGATGTTCGCACCGTCGGGTGGGTTCCACTTCCACCAGCCCAGAATGAACAGCACACGGGCGTGTTTATCGAACGTCCAATTCATGGTTTCGCAAACGTTGCCGAAACGTTCGGCAAAGGTTTCGGCGTCCCATCCCAGCCGCTCTGCCGACATGGCCGGCGAGAATTCAAACAGCCCGATTCGGTTGCTCTGCGGGCCGGTCAGGGCCAGCAGCGCGATCACCTTCTCGCCGTTACTCAGCGAGAGAAAATCATGGTCCGACCAAAGGCGCGGATAGACCTTTCGGAATCGCGCCATGTCTGGGCGTTTTGGTTTGTCGGTTGTTGCCATGGTTAGTTCCTACGCGGCTTCCAAATTCTCGACCATCGTGGCCAGCGTCTTTCGCTCGGCCTCTTCGGCGAGTTGCAATTGCTCGAAAGCATGATTGTCGATATGCCGGGTGATGCAGTCGTCGCACAAGTCGCGAAGCTTCTCGGGCTTGATTGCCTCAATCTCGACGGCCCGCCCTTTGAATCCCTTGCTCCGCGTATCAGTCTTTTTGATGGGGCCGGACGGTAACTTCCACTTGCGGATTTGCTCTTTAGTAACCATGATCTATAAACTCGATTCGCCGTCCGCCTCACCCGCCTTGCGCACCGTAGCGTCGCGTTCCTGCGCATCAAACAAGTCGAATCCCAAAAGCGTTAGCGCACGAATCGCGCTGTCACTCATTTGGTGCTCGCCCTCAATTTTCCAGTCGGCGGCTTCGATGGTTTCGAGGGTGGTCATGCGGTGACAGCCTCCAATTCGGAGAACGCCCTGAGAAGATCGTCGCCAAGCACGTAGGCGTTGCGACCGGCGCGAACGACCTTGAGTCCGTCGGCGCGTAGCTGCTTCCAAGCCTTGTCGCCAAGCTTGAGTCGCCGGCGCGCTTCGGATGCTAGATAGAGTTTCCCGGGCTCGATAACGCCGAGAGAAGCATCAGCCGTCGCAACCATTTGTCCGTCTCCGAAAGAGCGTTCAAGTGAACTAGCTCAATCGTAGGCGGGCCGGGAGTGGAGCGGCAAAGGTGGATAGAAGGGTGGATAAGGGGCGGATAGGTGGATACTTCAGACTTTTTTTCCGCCTGATCGTTCCTTTTCCACTTTTTCCACCGCTCGCCGGATTATGTCGCGAGTTGCGGCGCCGGGCGCAAACCGCTCATTGGGATTGCGGTGATTCCATTCGTTGCGAGTGTCCGCCCAGTGCGTCCGGCTGTTCTTGACGAGTTCGTGAATGTCAAAAAGTTCGGTATCCCGCGCGAGACAAGGTCGCTTGGCGACACCACCATCATTGATCACGTTAGTATCGCCGTCATCCGCTGCGCCGCCGAGCCGCTCCAGAATCTCCGGCCACGCTTTCACCACCGCTTTCGGCTTCAACTTATACGGCTTGCCGGCCAACCTCGCCTTGCCGTAACCGTCGCTGTCGGACGCGAATGCCAACTGAAAATGCCAGTGCCCACCGAGGCCGTCAAGCAAAATGTCGCAATGGGTTTCTCCCTCAATATCGCCGTCGTCTCCCCATTGAAAATACAACAGCTTGTCGCCCGGGTCGGGGCGCAGCGCGAATCGAAAATCCTCCGTCATTGCTTCCCGGGCCGCCGAGTAGGTCGCTTGGAATTGCCGCACAAATTCTGCGGGGATTTCGGACTCCATTTCGACGACGACACCGGCCTCGAACATGTCAAAGGGCCGAGGCAAATCACGGAATTGAATATCGGTGGCACCAAGGTCACTGACGCGGGGCTGGAGCACCTCAAACTGCTAACGAATTTGACAGTCCTAAGGCTTAGACGCAGTAAGATCACGGGCGCTGGCGTAAAGCACCTCTACGGGTTGAGGCACCTACAGTCGCTGGATCTCAGGGAATCTGCGATCACCGATGCCGGCCTTGAGCACCTCAAAGGGATGTTCCAACTCCGATGGATCGACTTCACCACCACCAACATTACGGATGCTGGCTTGAAGCACCTGATGGGCCTGAAGAATCTCGAGCATCTCATTCTGTGGGACACTAAAGTCACCGATGAAGGCGTCAAGCAACTCAAGCAGGCATTGCCGAAATGCAAGTTCTATCGATAGGTATCGATTGCGGTTGGGCCGGATGCGTGATTTGTTTTCGCCATCGGCAGGCAGCACGAAGTGAAAGTCGCTGGTACCGGGGGCAATCAAAATTGTGGGTCGCGGATTTCGCAAGAATTCCGACATTCGGTCGTTTGGACTGAACTCTTGCGAGTTCAGCTACTGCCAAGTACAAATGCCCGCCGGTACTAGGCCGGATCTGCTTCGGCGGCGTCGACGGCGTCGGCCGCTTGGCCGCAGGCGATCAGGCTGTTTTCGATCGTCTTGTCGCCGCCTCGATTGCTGGAGGATTGAATCTGGACGATCCGCTCGACCAGCCGCGGCATCACCTGGGTCCACAGCGGACGAGAGTGTTTCGAGCCCGATTGGTTTCTGGCGGAGATCACCTGGGCGTCGGCAATCTCGGCGCAGGCCATGGCCGTCGACTCGTACTCGCCCGCGTCGGTTTTTCCGGCGGCGATTTGCTTCATCTTGCCTTCCCAATTGTCGGAAAACACCTCCTCGACCGGCTCGGCGGGCGGCGATTCGGCGGCCTCGTTAGGGGTCTCCGGTGGCGGGGCGTCCGTTTCGGGGGAGTCGTCGTCGGCAGGGGATGTTTCGTCGCTCATGGAGTCCTCGGGTGATGTCGGGGTGATGCGCTTGCGCGGCGGGCGCGACCCATGGTCGCGGCTTTATAATGCTGTTGGGGACAGAGCGACTATTGTAGCGTGTCCGCCCATTCTCGCCGAGGGTGGATCAGCGAGGCTGCGTTAGGAACGCCAGTAAATCTCGCAGCTCTTGATCGGTCAACTGAGCGGCCAGTCCGTCCGGCATGATCGAGATCGACTGCGGCTTGCGATCGATGATCGTCTTTCGCTCCAGGCGGATCAGCTTGCCGGTGGCGTCGGCGTAAAGCTGATTTTCGCCCTGCTCGCTGACCAACACCGCCGTGAGCAGCGTGCCATCGTCCTTCACCAGCGACCAAGACACGTATTGCGGGGCGATCTCGCGGCTGGGTAGCAGAATCGACTCGATCAGCCGGCGCCGCCCGTAGCTGCCGGCCGTCGACAGATCGGGTCCGACCTCGCCGCCGCGACCGTCGACGCGGTGACATGCGAAGCAGCGGGCCGAGCGTTGGTGAAAGAAAATACGTGCTCCGGCCGCCGGATCGGCCTTGCCCGCCAGCCGCTTCAGCCAGGCGTCGATGTCATCGGCCGGGGGACGGTTTTGTTTGCGGCGAGGATCGAGAAGGCGGGCGACCAGATCGGCATCTTGGCGACTGGCGGCGCCGGCGGCCTTGAGGCTTGCTCGCTCGGGGTCGGTCAATTCGCTGTTGCGCAGCGATCGCAGCGCCTCGCGGCGGAGCGTGGCATTCGATCCCAGGGCCAATCGCAACAACAGCTTTCGCGACGCCGCGTCGGTCGGCGAAAGGGCGACCATCGCTTCGGCCCGTAGCGTCGTCGGTTTTTCGCCATCGGCTGCCAGGGCGATCAATATCTCGCCTCGCTGCGCAAGCGGGCTGCTGCGTAGCGAGCGGACCGCCTCGATCTGCACGTTGGCGTCGGGGTGTTTCAGAAGCGATTTGAATCGTTCGACGTTGAGCACTTTGTGGTCGGCGGGCAATCGTCGCAGCGCCTGCACGAGCGACCCCGCCGAGAGGTCGGATTGCTGCAACAGCCCGGCGATGAGGTTCGACTGCCGTTTTTCAAACGCGGCGCCCGTGCCGCCGTCCAGCATATCGAGCGCCGCCAGATAGGCCGGGAACGCCTCTCCGCCAGCGGCGCCGCTTTTCAGCCCGGCGATCAACTGCGGACGAAACCGCTTCAACTTCGCCTCACCGACCCATTGCACCGCCACGAAGCGAATGCGCGAGTCGCTGTCGGCGAGCAACGCCGGCAGGATCTTCTCGGCCGGCTCGCCGGAGTCTCGCAAAACGATCGCGACGGCCAGCCGGGCGTCGGCCTGTTTCGGGAGATCGTTTTCCAGCCATTGTGTGGTGTCTGTCGTTCGTGCTATTGCCCCACGCGCGGCCTGTCGCACGAACGGATCGGTTTCAGACGTGGCGCGCAGCATAACCGCGAGGTCGTCCTTCGAGCGAATTCGCCGCAGCGCAGCCGCCTGCACCAAGGGTGATTTGTCGGCTGCGGCCATCTCAGCCGGCCGCAGGTGTTTGTCCGGCACCAGCCGCACCGCCAGCGCACGAACATCGGCCGAAGTGTCTTGCAGGGTGGCCTGCGCGGCTTCCCCGTTCAAACCGCCGGCCGCTGCCAATGCCGCGATTGCCGCCGCCCGGACTTTCGGCTCTTTCGCCGTGGTCGCCAGATGTTGCAAGTCTCGGCGGCCTGCTTCGCCGCGAGCGGCCAGCCGACGCGCCGCATCGCGCCGTAGCGGTCCGTGCAGCGAGTGGATCGCCTTGCGAGGATCGTCCGGTCGCGTCAACTGCGGCTCCTTCGCGGCCGAAATCCGCCAGATGCGGCCCTTGCCGTGTACGCTGTACGACCGATCGACCCAATCGCTCACATACAGCGACCCATCCGGCGCGAGCGCGATGCCGACCGGACGAAACTGCTGATCGCCTTTGATGATCGTCTCGGCGGCCGATTGAAACGACGCCCCGCGGGGTTTCATTCGATATCGCTGAATCGCGTGAAAGCCCCAACTCGTCGCCAGTAGATCGCCGCGATAATCGGCCGGCAAATGGTCCGACTCATAGGCCAGCACGCCGCTGGGCGCTTCGCCCGTGCCGGCCACCAGCGGCAGCGTGCCGGGCAATTGGCCGAACCAAGACGTGAACGGATGCAGCCCCCGCCGGCCGTTGCGAAATCGATATCCATAATCTCCGCCCGGCACGATGTGCAGCAGCCGGCAAGGTGGCCGCCAGTCGGGATCGTTATCGACCGCGAACAGCCGGTCGTAGGCGTCGAGGCAAAGATGAAACGGGTTCCAAAAGCCGGTGGCGATTTGCTCCAGGCCCGATCCGTCGGCCCGACAGCGATAGATATTGCCGCCTTCGGCTCCGCCCGAGAGCGTGCGGCCATCGCTGCCGATCAGCCGGTAATCGGCCCCGAGGTTTTCGCCGAGGCCGAAATATACATTTCCGGCCGCGTCGAAAGCAAAGCCCGACAGCCCGTTGTGCGGATAATCGCCCGGCGTGTCGAGTTTTGCGATGCTCACGCGCCGGTCACTCTTGCCGTCACCGTCCGTGTCGAACAGCCGAAAAACTTCGTTACGCTTGGCCACGAAGACGGAGCCATCGCGATAGATCGCCAAGCTCATCGTGTGGCGGCTGCCCTCGAAAAACGTCGTCACCCGATCGGCCCGGCCGTCTCCGTCGGTATCCTCGAACATGCGAATTCGATCGGTCGCCGGTCCTTGATAGTTCTTGGGGCGAAAGTGCGTGTGGCTTTCGATCACCAACACGCGGCCTTTGGCATCGACCGCGATTCCCGTCGGCGTAACGATCTGCGGTTCCGCCGCGAACAGCTCGATCTTCAACCGCCCGTCGAGCACCCGCGGCATCTTCACCTCTGCCGCCCGGGCCCACCCGCCGCAAAAAACGATCGCGCAGACGCAGACGTAACGCATCATGAGAATCTCCAAGGGAAG
>JADFKK010000045.1 GCA_022564995.1 Planctomycetota bacterium
TGCCCAAAGTGCAAGAGCGCTTGGTGGAACGAGCCCCGTAAGAACGCCGATGGCAAAAAGAAAAAAAAGCCCTGATACTGAAGTCGATGCCTACGTCTTCATTAAGGAAAATCTGAAGGCGCTCGGATGGGATACGCGGAATCCAGAACGCGCTCCCGAAGGGCAAGTATGGACTCAGAATGAGTGCCTGGGGCATCCTGAGATTAAGCGTCTTCTCGGCCTGAAGCGCCCAGAGAACATCGTCAAAGTGACAGAAAAGGTTCTCTGGGTTATCGAAGCCAAGCGTTCGCAGAAAGAACTTCACGCCGCCCTGACGGATGCGTATGGCCGCGTCGCGGTGCTCAATCAGAGCAAGCAGTTTCAGGTCAAGTTTGTGTCTGGCGTGGCGGGTAACTCAATTGACGGGTTCATCATTCGTACTGAGTTTGTTCAGCCCGATGGATTTAAGCCGATCACCTGGAATGACGTAGCCGTAACCGGATTGTTGGGGCTCGACGACCTTCAGCTAGTCCTGAAACAAGGCAGCCCGGATGTAGAAAACCCAAAGTTCAACGAGAAGCTATTCCTGTCGCGAGCCAACGCCGTCAATGATATTTTGCATCTGGGGGCAGTCAATCCACATCAACGCGCCGGTGTCATGGCCGCGCTGCTGCTGGCTATGCTTAGCGACACGGGACCAAACGTCGAAGAGCGTTCGCCAACGGTTTTGATTGGCGACATCAATTCCCGCGTTAAGAGCGTTCTAACCACACAGGGCAAGCCAGAGTTTTACGACTACATCCGTATCGCGCTGCCCTCAACTTCAGATAACCATGTGAAGTTTCGACAAGCCTTGATCGACACAATTCAGGAGCTTAACAATCTGAACATCAAGTCGGCCATGAATTCAGGCGATGATTGGCTCGGGGCGTTCTACGAAGTGTTCCTGAAGTACGCGAGCTGGGCGCAGGATCTTGGTATCGTTCTGACGCCGCGACACCTAACGCAATGGGCTGCCGCCGTAGTGGACGTGCAGAGCAACGACATTGTGTACGATCCGACTTGCGGCACGGGTGGATTCCTAGTCGCGGCATTTGACCATGTGAAACAGCGAAGTAATGCGACGCAGCTAGACAGGTTTAAGCAGTATTGCCTATTCGGGGTTGAGCAAGAAACTGGCGTAGCCGCGCTCGCGGTCGTAAATATGATTTTTCGCGGCGACGGCAAGAACAACATCAAAGAGGGGAACTGCTTCGCACAGTTCCTATCGCCGCATTCCCGCAAAGGAACGAACACGGCAAAATACGTCAAAACACAATCGAAGACGCCACCGATTACGAAGGTTATGATGAATCCCCCCTTCTCGCTCAAGGGCGCGAAAGATAAAGAATACAAGTTCGTTGACCAGGCGTTGGCACAAATGGAGGACGGGGGCATTCTGTTTGCAGTTCTGCCGTATCCGGCAATGTGCAAACCCAAGGGCTACGACACTTGGAGAAGGGACGTATTACTACCCAAGCATACACTTCTAGCTGTTGTGTCTTTTCCAAGCGACGTGTTCTACCCGATCGGTGTGACGACCGTTGGCGTCTTCATTAAGAAAGGCATCCCGCATCCGCCACAACAAAATGTTCTGTGGGTCCGGGCGCCGGGCGATGGGTTTCTCAAGAGCAAGGGGAAGCGGCTGCCAAACCCTAAGGCAACCAACGAATTAGCCGCCGCCGAACCAATTCTGAAGGCGTTTCTTCGTGATACGTCTCATCCGGTAAGGAACGCATTACAGTTTCACAAGGCGACCCCGATTGATTTTGAAGACGTAAAATGCGAACTTGTCCCCGAAGTCTACTTGGACCAAGCAAAGCCGGAGCCGGATGAACTGTTTGCAGTCCTGGAGGAAGACCTGCGCAACTTGCTGGCCTATCTAGTAAAGCTCAAACAAGCCAAGCTAGAGGAAACCACCAACAGTAGCAGAAAGGCATTTGGGAAAACCAAATGGAAGTCGTTTCGCATCACCGAATTATTTGAATTGGGGCGCGGTCACTTTCATTCAATCGCAGCACTGGACAGCGGAACCTTTCCGACAATCTCGCGCGTCAGTACAGACAACGGATGCGTCGGCTTCTACGACATTCCCGCCGGCGCTTCTGTTTGGCCGGCGAGAGCCATCACCGTGTCAAGTGTGACGGGAGATGCTTTTGTTCAACCTGTGCCATTCATTGCAACCGACAATGTTGTTTTGTGTATTCCGCGACCCGAATATGCGTCACTGAGACTAAGTTCGCTGGTTTTCATTCAGGCCATGATGAATCACATGAAGTGGCGATACTCCTACGGCCGCCAATGCTACAAGGGCAAGTACGCAAAAACGGAAATCTGGCTTCCGGTCACCAAAGGCGGCAAGCTGAATGAGAAGTATATGGCCAATATGGTTGGGCAAGCCAATCACTGGAGTATCATAGAAGCTTCCGTCCCGGATGCTTGATTTTCTGGGCAGCCGCGCGAATTTATGGGCAGGCGGGGTTTTCTGGGCAAAGCCCCATTTACCCAATCAGATGGGGGGGTAAATCAGATCGATTGTGTGAAACAGGGCCGCGTTTGCGGGCAGCAGGTGGCGGAGACCGAAACCCGTCGAAGCGATCATCGCGCCGACCAGAGCGCCCACGGTCGCCACTTGGTGCGAATCCGTAAGGGCCAGATGGCCGAGACGGCGGCGACGAGCACGATCAGCGCGCCGAGCGGACTGGGCGAAAGCCACAACCACCAGGCGATCCCGATGGCCACGGCGAGCGCGTGGGCCCAGCGGACGGGCGAAGGAATGGCAAGACCGCGACGAAGGCCCCACACGACCGCAGCCGAAAAGATCAGCATCAACAGCGCCACGGCGATGCGCCCGGTCAGATCGCCCTGTGGTGTCGGCGCGTATTGCAGGCTCAGTGCGTGGGTCTCGCCGATGAAAGCAAAACGCGTCGCGATTCGATTTTCGTCATAGTCAGGGTGCCACAACTGATTTGCATCTCTTGCCGACACGGGCTGGCGAGAAAGTTCGTTCAAGATGGTTTGAATCTGTGGCGAGATTTGCGCTTGCCGGCGATCGAATTCGGCATCGGCATCGGCATCGACGTTGGCGTTGGCGCCGGCGATCTGACCCGGTGCGGCGGTTAGTTGTTGTCGGCGAAATTCCCGCCGGGCGGCGATCAGGCGCTCTGCCCAGGGGCGATACCAGGCGGCCAAATGCTCGGCCGAAGAGATCGCGGCGACGGGCGCCTCTTCTTCGATTAAGTTAGCCAGACTTCGCAGCCGCGACTGGGCAAGCGCCAGCGCGGTGCTTTGCTGCATCGTCTCTTGCGGTTGAACCGCGCCGACTGCCGGCGGACCATAAACGGTCCACAGCGTGCGCTCAACGCCGATGCCCACAAGCCGCGGCGCTTCGAGATCGGGCTGGTGCTTGTTTTTGGAGGTCATCTGTCCGGTAAACGTCACTTCGATTCGCTGCGGCAACTGAGCGGAGGCGAGCGGAATGCGCCACGATGCTTCGTTTTCGCTATGGGCTCCAGCCTCGAGTCCCGCAACGCGGGCCGCTACGAACCGATAGCCCGACGGCATCGCCAATTGAACGTCGGTCATGCCTGCGGGCTCAAGGTCGTAGAGCACCGTGCCTTGACATGAGCCGTCGGTTTGCCAGGCAACGGTGACGTCCATCAGTCGAATCAACGGGGCCTCGAATGTCTGTTGGACCGAACGGCGAATCGCTTGCGGCCGTCCATGATCCGTGACCTCGTAGCTCGTAAACGTGCTCTGCGGCGCGTTTTCGCGCCGGCCAACGAAGGGCACCCCGTCGATCGAAATCTCGTCGATCGAAATCTCGCTCAAGTCTTGTGGTTCCCATTGGAACGGTTGACCGGCGATCGTCTTGGGCAGCATGACGAATCGCCGCGGATTGCCCAGCCCCAGCGGCACGATATCGGGCAGGGCAACACGTTGGCCTTTCGCCAGGGTCAGCCCGGTCACACTGAGGCGCAGCGGCCCGTCAATGGCTTGGGCGGGGCGGACGACAAGTTGCTGGCTGGTCTCTCCCGGAATTTTTTCCAGGCTGATGGCGGCCGGGGGCGAGACTTCAAGGCTTCCGTCCAGATTGTCCCAATGAGCGGGGATGTCGAAACGCAGCACGTCGAGCACGCCGCTGTCGGCGACAATTTTCTCGATTTGGAAATCGAGCCTAACGCTCCACACATCTTGATGCTGAACGAGTGTCGTAAGTTGGCTGGCAATCACCTCTGGTCGGTTCGGCCGGAGCGACAATTGCAAGTTTTCGGGCCCTGGTTTTTTTTCAAACCAGGCCACGAGCCGTCCCAAATCCTGTTCGACTTCCGGCAGCGGAGGCGTCTGGGCGACTGCCTCCTTAAGTTGCCTCAATCCGCCAACGCGGTCGATTCTTACCAACACACTCGGCCGTCGGAAAATGCCGATGCGCCGGTTCGACACCTGAACGCGGGTCGTCCCGTCGGCCGGCGTGCTATGGTCCATGTTGATTGCGATCGATTTCCAATTCACGGGGCGGGCGAGTTTCACGTCTCCTTCGACCGTCAATCGCTGAGGACCGCTGACCGGGCCGATGAGAAAAACCATCAGACCTCCACGGCCATCGTTCGTCCAGCGAGATCGCCTGATGACGCCGGCCTGCTCGACCAACACTCGATCGATCGTCATCCGCGAAGGAATCCGCACGCGATACTGATACTGCGCCCCGTTCTCGGTCGACAGCGATGCGGAAAACCGTAAACGGGCCTGCCGGCGACGCAAACTCACGAGCAGCACTTCGTCGGCCGTCGTCCGCGGCGCCTGCGGACTGGTCTTCAGGCTCCAGGAGACATCGCCCTGGGGAATTTGATAGGCCAGTTGCGGTGAAATCTCTTGGTCTCCCCACTTGCCGAGGAAGTCGTCGGGGGCGATCTTACGAATAGCCGCAGCGATAGTTCCGGGTGTGTGTTTCAGTCCTGGATCGACGGAAACCGCCAACCATCGGCGTGTCGATCTCGCCCCAACCGCCTCCAGCGTCGGCTGCCGCAGCTCACCGACGCCGGACGTTCCGGTCATCAAGAATTTCATGTAGATGTCGACCGAATCTTGCACCGGCCGGTCCAATTCCAGCCGCATCGACGAGCGCGGGCCTTTGTGAAACGTGACGTTCCTGACCGGCCACTGCGATCCGCTCGATGGCAGCAATCGCAAGCGCTCGTCGACGTCGATCTCCAACTGGCGCAGCCGTCCGCTGATGACCTTGACGTGGAATTTCGCCTCGACCATCACGGAATTCGGGCGCACGGTAAGCCAAGTCAACTGTTCGATATTGAATTGTGGAGGAGTAGGATCGCGCCGCGGGCGCGACGACCAGCGGACTTGCAAACGGTCGGTGGCCCCCAGGACCGCGGAGAATCGGTTTTTGTCGTGCCGCGTCCTGCCCAGCGCGCTGGGCGCTTCGATCGAGGCGATTTGGCTCGGCGTGTCGAGCTCGATGACCGACGTCGGCAGCGCCGGAATCGCCACGTCGAACTGGCTGACATCGGTCGCCGGGTCGTGTTCGACGCGCGGCCGAAGCCGCACACTCAGTAGATGTTGCCCGGCCTGTTTGACGTGAAAAGTTGCCACGTCGCCGGCCGCGTCCCATCGCAGGACGACTGCTTGTGTACCCAACATCGCCGACTCGACGGTTTGGTCGACCAGGCTGCGTGGAATCGCCACGTTCACGGTCGTATCGGCAGCGAACGTCCAGAGGTCGATTTCAACTCGTAGGCTCTCCAATTGCGATGGTTCGCCACGTTTCCAAGCGAGCTTTCCGCGGTAGCGGGCGCTTCGCAATAACCATTGCCGCGGCTGGCCGGTCTGGCGCGATTCGCGACGACGTAGGGCATCGTAAAACTGCCGCGGCAGCCACACGTTTCCGACGGGACGCTGCTGTGCATCGACGGGCAAGAAAACACGCGGGCTGGGCACCGGTTTGCCGACAGGGCTGTCGGCGGGTTGCTGCGCGGTCGCGGCTTTCATCAAGACGCCGATGAGCAACGCCACGGTAAGACCCAGGGCGATGGCGGCGGGGCGAGCCAGTGAAACGGTCGACTCCGACCTCGGCTCGCTAAGGGGCATGTGAATGTGTTTGGCGAGTGGACGCAGCAAGATCGCCACAAGGGTGCCAAGGAACAGCCCGGAAGTCAGCGGCGTGAGGCCCGCGGGAGCCAGCATGGCAATGGCTCCGAACAGCCCGAGAGCCATGCAGGGCAGCGCGATGCCGGAAAGGTTAGCACCCAGCCACCTTAGAACGCGTCCTCTTTTCTCCAGCACGCGAGCGATCCACCACCATGCGACGATCACCATCATCGTAATCGCATAGCCCAAGATCATCATGCTCGTGTGGTGAACCACGCGCAGCGCCGGCGGCGAATCACCGCCTGAGAGGTCGAAGTCATAGGCCGTCCACCCAAGATGATCCGCGGTGATCCCCTCGAACTGTTCGAGCGAGTCCCAGGGCAGAACACCGGCGGCGGGCACGGCTTTCCACGTCGCAAGATCGACTAGAGACGACCCCGGATCGTCTTGGACAGTTTCCCCAGAGCGCGCCGCCGGCTGCCATTGGTCTCGTAGCCGTCCGGGCGGTATCCAGTAAACACATTCCGCCTCGATCGCGATGACTGTCTGACGGTGTTTGGCGGCGATCGAGCGGGTCGTTAGCACGATGGCGTCGGGCTGAACGAACAAGACCAGATTGGCGGCCATGAGCGTTCGCATTCCCATCGACGCGCGGTGGACCTGATCCTCCGTCTCGCTTGGCGAAGAGGAGCCCGTGGTGCGCGTGATTGCGTGCGACGGCTCGCTGGCGAGCGGTCGCGGCGGCACGATGGTCGTTGGTAGCAATTCCATTTCTCGCAGAGACCGCCAGTCGATCAGCAGCGGTGGCTGCGATTCCCTCGGCGCCGACTCTGCAAAGGTCAGTAGATCTCCCCAACTCTGTTCGCCGGCCGGCGGAGCGCCGAGGGCCTGCAATAGCTGATCGGTTCGCAGCCTTGCCGCCGCCTGCTGCTCCGGATTTCGCACGAGTTGTGCCCAGGCCTCGGAATCGAGCGGATCGAACGCGGTGCTTTGGGCCTTCCGCCCCAACGGCCCGAACAGCCGTTGGCTCCAAGTCACTTCTCGCGCGGTATCGCCCAGCCGCTGCGGCGCGCTGGAAGTTACTTCGTAGCCCGGCGGCACCCAAACCTTCCAGCGACGGTTCATCTGCGGAATGTCTTCCAGCTTGACCAGGTCTACCAGAAGCCGTTGCGACACGGCGAGCCTCCGACCGCTGGTGGTATAATGCAGCGTCACCGTGGGAAATTTTTCTGCTTCTCCCTCCGGCAAATCGATCGTCAAACGGTTGCCGTCAGCGCTCGGCGTTTGTTGCTGGCGGTTGACCCAAATCGTGTGTTTCGTGGACGCCTCGGGCAACGTCAGGACAATTTGCTTTCTTCCCGTATTCTGCATGTGAAACGTCGCCAGATGTTCGACGTCGCCCTGGGGCGAAATGCGAGATTGGTGAATGCTGCTCCACACCCAGGCCAGCGGCTGACGGTATTGATCGACCGCCGACGACACCTCGACGGCGATGGCCGTGGCTGCCGCCGGCGTTTCTCGCCTTGGTTTGTAACTGAATTTTGCCCGAATCGTCTGAATTCGAGCGTCGGCAGCCGGCGCGACGGGAATCGCCTTCAGTCGCTCGTGATGGACTCGTAAACGAATCGGATCGTTGCTGTGAATCGTCACGGTTCCTTGTTGGCTCGACGCCATGGGTAACGACGCCAGCGCCAACGGGGCGGCCCCGTTGGCGCTTACGATTTCCTGCAAAGAGGTGGACCGCGTGGCAACGATCTCGAAGGGCTGAGCGGTTGCCTTGGCCAACGTCAACTCCCATGTCTCGCCCCGCAACGTCAATCTCCGAATACCTGGCGCCGCCTGAGAAAGCGATACCGCATGAAGCGCCCTGGCATCGCCACCAACAAGCGACCAGCGCAGCGGCGTATTGCGGGCGTGCGACAACCGCACCCGAAACTTCGCGACTTGCGAATCGCTGGGAACGCAGCGAATGTGATACGTTTCTTTCAGCAGATTTCCTCGCAAGCTGGCGTCGACCGACAGCCTGGCACTAAAACGGGGGCTCTGGATCGTCCAAGAAACTCGCAATCGCTCGGCGCCTTCTCCGACCTCGAACAGCAATCGCCGTGGCAGTTCGTCAAACAGGCCGGCATCCGCGCCTAACGACTGAGGATCGAGCCGTTTGAGCTCCTCGGCCCCGGCCGTTTCTAATTGATACGAAGGGGCCGCCTTGATGGTCATCAGACGCCGACGCTCGATCGCATCGGCAATGGTCACGAGGCGAAAATCCTCAACGCCCAGGGCCGCGGAAGACGACACACGATGCCCGACGATCGCGATGCCGAGCGGTTGCTGTGGTGTGACCGCCCGATCGAATTCCAAGACGAGCTTTCCGGTGGCGCGATCGCGTTGCCAGCGGCGAATCACCTCGGGCGGCCCCACGGAGTCGACGATCCAGTTTGTGGGGACATCGGCCGAAAGCTTGAAGTGGCTTCCATGCCGGCACGATAGTTGGGCCTTCCAACGACAAACGACTCGGTCCGGTCCGATCTCGACGGCGCTTCCGATGCGCGCTTCGATGGGGCTCTGGCCGCGGCCGACGACGACGTCGAGACTTGCATCGGGGGAGAAAAACTCGAACGAAACCGAATCCTCCGAAAGCGACGGCGTCTGCCGGCCAGGCACTGCTGAGGCGCCCTCGAGCGACAGCCCAGCGGCGACGATCACCTGTGCGGTGCCCTCCTGCCAAAACGTCTTTTCGCTACGAATCCGCGGGAGTCGCCAACGGCGGCGAAGACGATCGGGCAGCGGGCAGGTCGCCTGCAAGGTCAACACGCGGTCCGCGCCTTGAATCGTCTCCGGAAACTGTAATCGCACGCGGGTTGCTTTTCCCGGACGCGATTCGACCGTCCACGGAACGTCAGAACCTCCATACATCGCACGGACCAATTGAAGTGACGGGGCGGCTTGCCGTGACGGGGCCGGAACGCCGGGCTGCGTTTTTATCGGCTGCCCGGGGGGCGGATCGAGCAGCAGCGTAACTTGCCGCAGCGATTCGTTGTGAATGTCGAGATTCAACGTCGTTGTCAGCACCACACCGCGGGCGGAAATCTCGTAAACCGAATGTTGACGTACCAGCGTCAATCGCTGGTGCTGGCGAATCACGTCTTCGGGCACGACCGCCAGCGAGAAGCGATTCTGGCTCCCCAGACGGATCGGCCAAGTTCGATACGCTGGGCCGTCCTTCGATTTGGATTTCTGCGTTGGTCGACCGCCCGTGCCGACTTCCAAAACACCTTCGCTGACCTGGAGCGTTTTGCCCTGCGGTATTTCGCAGAGGAAGTGACTCGACGCGCTCGACGGCAATCGAATCGGAAATCTGACAACACCCGCGGCGTCCTTGGTGCCGCGCAGCGACCAGGAAAACGTCAAGCGAGCCGAACGGTCGACCGTGACCACCAGGCGCCCCCGAGCGTCTATTCCGACCAGCGCCTGTTTTTCATGGCCATCCGTTTGCCAACGCGGATGGTCGATGGGTAAGCCACATCCGTCGAGCAATAGGCCGGCTTGTTGACCCTGGGGACATTCGACTTCGAGTTGGGCTGTTCCGACGAGCAACGTCTCGCCGTCGAGCCGGGCGTGATATTTCGCCGCAACGATACGTGCCGGATCGGATCTCTTGATCAGACGCCCAAACGTCTCCCGCTCGATACTCAGGTAATTGCGAACCCCAGACAGCACCTCGTCGACGTGATCCTCCGGCACAAGAACCCGGCGAAAGCGCAGCGGTCTCTCGTCGCCTTCGGCCGCCGGAGCATCGGCCGCGACGGCAGCACCGAGCCAGGCGGTTATGGCGACGGCAATACGGGCCGCCAGAGCAAGATAAAATCGAGAGCGAATCATTGTTTCGAGTCATCCGGCGGTGGTTGAGCCGCGGTGAGCGCCGTGGCGGTCGAGGCGCGGGCCAAATCGGTCGACGAATTGACCGGCGCCGGTCGCAATTGGGTCGTGCTGATTTCGATGATCGAACTCGACCGGCCAACAGAGACCGCGCCGGCCGAGGGGAATCTCGCAATGCTGCGGACCAGCATCAGCGCCGTCAACGCCAACACCAAGCCAACGCTCGCGGCTTGGGCCAACAGGATGGTGGTCGATGGCACCCACCAACTCAACGCCACCAGCATGATCGCCACCAGCAACAGAACGCCAGAACGACGCACGGCCGGAAGATATATTAAGAGCAGCCCGGCCGCGAGCACCAATAACGACGACGCCCCGACGATCCACGATCGGTCGGCCGTTTGAACCATCAGTTGCTGGTGCGGACCGACGGCGCTGAACAGATACTGGCTGGTTGCCTCGGGCAGCGGATCTCGCGGCGCGGCGCCAGACCAAAGTTCGAGATCGGCCTGCCGTCGAAGTGGCTGGCGCCCCCAAAACATCCGCTGCCAGCCCCATCTATATTCGGGCGTCAGACCCGATGGTTCGACCACGACGTGTTCGTTCTCGGGAAGCACCAACTGCCAATACAAATGACGCACCCAGATCTGTCCGTCCAGCTGCGGAACGGCGACACGCAGCGCCCCCGGCCGACTGCCGTTTCCGGGGCCGCGATCCGCAAAGCGATAGACCAGCTCCAACACGTATTGCCGGTTTGACGAAGTGACCGGCAGCAGCTCTACGGATAGCTTTTTGTCAGACGTGCGGCCGATTCGCGTTGCCGCAAGAGAGGTGAGTTTGTTTTCTTCGACGATCCCCAGCGTAGCCTGAACTTTGTCGCGAATCACGCCCTCGGGCAGCGACACGCGCAGGCTGCCGCCGCGGCTGGTGAATCGAAACACAACGCGATCGCGCCGCGCGGAGCCGGTAAACCATGTTTGAATCCAGACTCGCTCGATGTTCGTCGTGCCGGGAGTTGTCGAGGCAACACGCCGAACGGAAAACACGGCCTCGTGCGTCGCAATCTCTGAAGTCAACGTGGGAGATCTGCCAGGCTCGGTCTCGCCGTTCGGCTCCGTCGCCAAATTCCAGGGCGCCGCCACACTGTCCTCCTGCACTTGAACCTCTCCGCCGGCAACCAGGCGCAGCTCGTTGCGCTGGGGTGTTAGGCCCGAGGGCATCAGCAAGGGAACGGCCAACTCGGCGGATTCGGTCGTGAAGGGCTCAGCTCCGTCAAGTGGAAAACCGCAGATCAGCTCGAACCGACCGATCTGCGCAATGGGCAATTGAACCAGCACCGGCACCAAGGGGCTGCCAGGGTCGCGATCTTGCACCAGAAACGCCTGCGGCTGAAGCACCACGCCGTCGATCTTCCACGGATTCGATTCGTTCTCCCATGGCTTCGATGCAATCAGCGCGTGCGGCATGTCTAAAGTCACGCTTCCGACCGATTTGTATTGAACGTGATAGATCAGTTTTTGGCTGACCCGCCAACGACCGTCGTCTTGGAGCGTCACATCGGTTTCCACCTCGGTGTCGATCTGTTGATCGTGAATCAGCATCTCGGCCTGAAATCCCCCGGCCGCCGGATCGACCCGATAGAATTTCGGTGGCTGTTGGCGGCGAGGAAGTGTCAGCGGTGCCGGCAGCGGCACGGGCAATCCCGGACGCAACAAGCCTCCATCTTCTACGTTGATTTTCAAAATCACGTCATCCGCGGCGATCACCGTCACCGCCGCCGGATCGAGCGAATCGACTCGTGGCTTGGGCAAATTCCAGCGGACGGATTGTGCCTGCGGATCGACATCTTGGCGCGCCGACAACGTCAATTCGAATGCCCCGGTTTGTCCTTCCGGCAGATCCACCACGACCCTGCCATCGTCGCCGACGTTGATCGCTTTGGCGTCGAGGCCCGCGAACTTCGCCGTGAGGATTTCCCAACCCGGCATGTCAATGCTCACGTCGAATATCTTGGGGCCGCGAACGTGATATTTCATCACTGCCAGCAGGCGAATCTCCTCGCTGCCGACGTCGAATAGGTAATAGGGTTCGACGCGAAGAACCTTCCGCTTCGCCCGAACACTCGCGGCCAGTGAAAACGGCTGCGTCGCGTAAGCAAAGGCAGCCACCGGATCGCCGTCGGCAGGTTCTTTGGGTGGATCATCCTTCGTGGGTGGGTCAACATTGGGTGGATTGACGCGGCGCACGTTCTTGATCTTTTCCGGCCAGGTTACGTTCCAATCGCCGACAACATGGACCACCACGATTCCTCCCTGGCGCGAGATGCTCATGCCCGCGGTCGGCAAGACCTCGAAGCCGCCCAGTTCGACCGGCTGCCCGACCTTCCGAATCTGTGTGGTCGTTAACGTCACCGCGACCGGTCCTTGCGTCGGCTTTTGTAAGGCGATTTCGTAGATTCCGCTGCCGTTACCACCGATGGGCTTTGCTTTGAATGGCTGGGTCGACTCCAGCGTTGCGCCTTGGGGAAGCCGCACGCGAATCGCCTGAAACATCGCTCCCGATACGCTCTGCAGCGTAAGCTTTGTCACGTGCCGGACGCTCAACTCGTCGATTGTGGCGACCATCTCGCCTTCGACCTTGATGACCTGCTGCACCTTGGCGATCGGCTTTCCGGCCTCATGCCACGCCAACACAAACCCGCGTTTCAAACCAACCACCGAGAACGTGGTTGTCGGCGGATTGCCGACCGAGTGCGTCGTCTTCTCCAGCGTGCCGCCGGTTGCTTTACCTTCGGCCCGCAGCGGCGTGCTGAGCGTTAGTGTCGAGGTGGCCGCCGAAGGCACTTCCAATTGCAATTGCCACTCGCCACCGATCACGCGCACTTGCCGCACGAGCGAAAACTCCAGTACGTGGTCGCTGTCTTTGGTGGCGCGAATGCGGCAAACGTAGCCGCCGCTTTTCTCGTCGCGCGCAAGAAAATAGTTGCCCTCGCCCGAAGGCTTGAAGTCATCCAACGCCCAGCCAGAAAGCTCCAGCGGAACGCCGACGTCTTCTTCCAGCACGCGCAGCGAGATTTTGCCTTGCAGCCTGGCCAATTGGCGGCCGTCTTCAACGCGACGGACGGCGCCGGTGAGCGCGATTTTCTCCACGCTAAACGGTGGATCTTCAAGCTTTGCGCGAGAATGCTGCGCATCGTTCCAGCGTTTCATTTCCTCGGGCGTCACGCCAATCAGAACGGGAACCAACTTGCCGGTCTTGGGATCGGTTACATACAGTATCCCCTGTTCCTCCTTGATCCCGTCCTTGAACTGCCGTGCGGAGTCGTTGATCTGCTTTGTCGGCGTTTTCGCAGCAGCCGCGTCTGTTGCCGGCGCGGTGTTTCTCGGCGCCGGCTGCGCGTGCAAACAGCGCTGCACTGTGGGGGAACAGAACATGGCCGAAACGAGCACAAAGAAAAGACCGTGACGCATCCCGAAGCTACTCGTGGGTCAGATGCCGGTTCACAAAGCGAGCGGGGACGCCCCCCCTTAGAAGAGACAAGGGCCGGGAAGCGTCGCACGCACAACTATCTATCTCTAGTCTACCTAGACAGAACAATCGCGAACAGCGCCGCATCCCCTGTAAGCGGTAAATCGGCTCGCAAAGTGTCCAGGGCGGAGGATTTCAGAGGAATACAGAGGATTTCAGAGGACTACAGAGCCGCCCTGTCCCCAGGGCGATGTAGTTTGCAGCACCCACACGCATCGCCGTGGGGACACGGCGGCTCTGATCACACGCATCGCCGTGGGGACACGGCGGCTCTGATCACACGCATCGCCGTGGGGACACGGCGGCTCTGATCACACGCATCGCCGTGAGGACACGGCGGCTCTGATGGCGCGCATCGCCGTGGGGACACGGCGGCTCCGATCGCTCACCCGCCGGAACCGGATTCGTCCAAAATGCCGAGCAATTCCCGGTGCAGGTCCTTGGTCGACGTTGCGACGAATCGGCCGGTCGATAGATCCAGCGGGCCGCCATCGACCGCGGTTACGACGCCGCCGGCCTCGCTGACCAACAACACACCGGCGGCGATGTCCCAGGGCTTGGTGCTGGTGGCCCAATAGGCGTCGAATCTGCCGACCGCGATGTAAGCCAAATTCAGCGCCGCGGAGCCCATCCGCCGCAAAGCCTGGCAACGCGGCAAGACGGCCAAAAACCGCTCCACTTCGGCCGCTTCGCCCCGAAGCCCGGCGGAAAAGCTGGCCGCGACCAGTGCGCCCGATAGTTCCTTGATCTCGCTGACCTGAATCGGCTTTCCGTTCAATATCGTCCCCGCCCCCAGACTGGCGGCAAAACACTCGTCCGCCGTTGGGTCATAAACCACCGCCTCGATGACGCGACCCTTGTGCGTTAGGGCGATAGATACGGAAAACTGCGGCGCTGCGTGGACGTAATTGGTGGTCCCATCGAGCGGATCGACGATCCAGCAGTATTCTGCCTCGCTGGTCGACGGCTCGGCGTCTTCCTCCCCGACGAAGCCGTGATCGGGGAATTCGCCCAGCAAAATCCCGCGAATCTCCTCCTGCGAGGCATGATCGGCGTCGGTGACCAGGTCGGCCGGGCCTTTTTCTCGCACCGAAAAGCGGCCCATCCAGTCCAATAGAACCTGGCCGCCCGCTCGGGCCGCCTTTTCACAAGTGCTTGAGAATTCAGACATTACAGCAATTGTCCGCGAATCGTTGGAAATCGTGCCCAGAGCGGTTTTGGCCGCAACGGGGGAGATTATAGGGCCTGCCGGCTCGAATGGGCAGGGGTTTGAGGCGAAATCGACAGGTTCGAGCGATGAGATGGGAATTCTGCTGTTGCATTGAATTGAAATAAATCGCTGCCGAAGAAAAATTGGCGGCGCCACTAGACACGTGCGGCAAAGTTGATATCATTTAGGAGGTTGCTAAAGGTGGCAGGTCGATATACGTCGGCACTGCCGCGGCACTCAAGAGGACATCATCCGGAACGATAGCCTATATACGCGGCCTCTTCTCTGTTCCGGCCCCGTCGTTTCGCTTCGGCGAACGACGGGGTTTTTTTTCGCACGTAAGGAACCCGCACGATGCGGCCCGCACGTTGGCAAAAAAATCATCAGTCGGCCCGCGTTGTCCTGCCCCGTTTCGTCGCGACCATCAACGTCGCACGACCCGACTTAGGACTGTGCGAATTGCAGCTTGACGGCGCCGCGCTCGATTCATGCGGCGTCCTGCAAGTCGGCGGGCCATCACTTAGCGCCGATCCCGCCGTGCCGGTTGCCGACTGGTATGTCCGCGGCGCCGATCTCGTCGTCAGCTACGCGCCGAGCGATCCCGACCAACTCAGCCCACAGGTTTACTGGCGCGTGCTCGACTCGCCGCATGAAGGAGTCATCGCCGCGTTCGAGTTGGTGGTTTCGGTCCAGACCGATCTTCTGGCGAGCCATCCCGCGTTGGCAGCCGCCGCACAGTTTCCGCAATGTGAGACCGCCCGGCTGGTCGACGCTGAAGCGGGTCGATACCAACCGCTGGCCGTGACGGGCGACGCGCCGCTGACACTCACGGCCGCCGACGGACCCGGCGTGATCCTGTTTCGGCTTCCCGGCGACCGCTACAGCTTCGCCCACTTCATTCACCCCGTCGATTTCCAGCAGGCCACGCTCGACCTGAACCATGACGCCCCGGGTCTCGTGCGTCTATCGCACTCGTTGTTTGGCGAAGACCTGGAAAAAGGCGTCATCCGCCGCGCCCGCTGCCAGGGCATTTTCCTCGATCGAGCCGATGACGCCGCCCTGGCGGCGGAATGTTACGGCCGTTTTGCCGCCACCGCCCCGCCGCTGACGACGTAAGCAGGGCTTGAGCGCTGCGACAGAAACGGTTTATTGGCCGAATTGGCGAGAATTGCAGGCCTCAGCGGCAATTCTTGAAAAACTTCTCGAAATTTCAAAAAAATCATAGCAATTCGTTTCGGTACTTCGTACACTGGTTTGTTAAGCCACATCGTTCAGCTTTTCGGAAACTCAGGGAGAGGGACGTTAATGACCGCCACGACGCACGCTGGTCTCTTTGCCGGTTTTTGCGCAATGCGACCGCTCCCCGTGGATGAAGGGCAGAACGAAGAGCAGGTATTTCAGCGAGATATCAGCAAATTCACTTCTATGGCTCGCTTCACTGGGAGGACTATCAAATGTTCACACGATTCAATGCGCGCAAAATCGTAGTCGGCCGGATCGCGATCGTCGCCATCGGCGGCTACCTCGGTCTGGTCGGCGTCGCCGGCGCCGCGCCGCTGAAGATCGATTTCAGCACGAGCGGCCCGCTGCAAGCAGGCTACCAAGCCTTCAACCACGCCACCGACGGCGGTGGGCTGGTGACCAAGACCTTGCCAAGCGACCTGGGTCTCGGCGGTTCGGTCGACGTGTCGATCTCCGGCAATACCCACTGGCGCAGCTATGCCGTGGCGACCGGAATCTATGCCGCCCAAAGCGACTTGCTGCGAGACGGCCCTCTGTGCAACAACGTATGCACGATGACGCTGGGCTTGGACAATCTCGCCGACGGCACCTACGAAATCACGATGTACCACCACACGACCCAGTTCGGACCCAACGGCACGCCAGGAGCGCCAGCGCGCGCCCTCGACCCGTTCGACATCGCATTGACTGACGGTGTGGTGACCAACAGTATCGTCGTCGTGGGCGTCGAGGAGTCGGACAACGCCAGTCCGGCCCTATCGACCGCAACCTTTGAATTCACGGTGTCGGGCGGATCGCCGGTTGAGATCGACCTGCTGAGGCCAGTGAACACCGCCAGCATGCACATGACGCTGGCGGCCGTTGATATCGACATCGTGATTCCCGAACCCAGTTCGTTCGTGCTGTTGCTGTTCGGGGTCGTTTCGTTCCTGTCGCTGGGCCGGCGGCGCCGAAGTCGCGGTCCACAAGCGTGACGACCGGCACGGTATTTCACACAACCTGTGTCCGCAGTTCTTGGCTTCTGCTATGCCGGCTCGACGCGATCGTTTATGATGCGCCGTAGGTTATGCTTCAGCATAACAAAACCAGTTTAACGTCACCGCGGACTCGGTGTTATGCTAAAGCATAACCTACGGCAGCACCCTTATCGCAGGCTTCACGTCGAACCGCTCGAGGCGCGACAACTCCTGGCGGTCGGCCCGATCATTAGTGAGTTTCTCGCACGTAACGACGACAACTTGCTCGATGCGGACGGCGACTCGTCGGACTGGATCGAACTGTTCAATCCTGGCAGCGAAGCGGTCGATCTCGACGGCTGGTTTCTGACCGACAACGCCGCGGTGAACAACAAGTGGGCGCTGCCGCCGCGCACGTTGGAGCCGGGTGAGTTTTTCTTTGTCTTCGCCTCCGGCAAGAACCGCTACGGTGAGAGCCCGGAATTTGCTGGCTCGCACACCAACTTCAGCCTCGACGCCGGCGGCGAATACCTGGCGCTGATTCATCCCGCGAGCGAGACCATCGCCAGCGAATTTCAGCCGGTCTACCCCGAGCAACTTGAAGACATCTCCTACGGGCTGTTTGAAAAGACGGTCGTCACCGATCTGGTCAGCGCAGGCGCGGCGGTCGAGGTCTTCATTCCCGGTGACAACGGCCTGGGGACGATCTGGACTCGCCCTGATTTCTCGCCCGGCGGCGGCTGGCTCGGCGGCACGACGGGCATCGGCTTCGATGTTGCCGACGGGGGCGGGCTGCCGGCGGGCGAGTCGCTGAAGGTCGACTTCAGCCAGAATACGACGACGCCCTTGCAAACCGGCTGGCAAGGATTTGCCCACGGCACGGACGGAGGCGGCGCTGCCACGCGTTTGTTTGCCAGCGATGATTTGGCCGGCCTTGGCAACAGCGTCGCGGTGACCATCGCCGGCAACACCCACTGGCGCGACTACGACCCGGCCACCGGCAACTTTGCCCCCTTGAGCAATCTGCTGAGCGACGGACCGCTGTGTAACGCCGCCTGCAACATGCGGCTTGTGCTCGACGGCTTGCAGGACGGCAGCTACGAAATCACCCTCTACAATCACACGACTCGATTCGGTCCCGGCGATGGCCGACCGTTCACGCCGTTCGACATTTTGCTCTCCGACGGCATCGATGTGGGCAGGCTGGTGGCCGACGACGTGATCATGTCGGACAACACGAGCGATGAGTTGGCGACCTACATCATTGAATTTACAGTCGTCGGCGGATCGCCGGTCGAGATCACCTACAAAAAACCTGGCAACAACGATCACATGGCGCTACCCGGCTTTGAGTTGACCCGCTCGTCGGCGCCCAGCGTAATCGGCAGCGTCGAAACTGATCTGGCCGCGGCGATGCACGACGTGAACGCCTCGGCTTACCTTCGCACCGAGTTCGAGGTCGCCGCGGGAGTCCAGTTCGACCGGCTGCAATTGCGCATGCAATACGACGACGGTTTCGTGGCGTATCTCAACGGAACGGAAATCGCCCGCCGCAATGCGCCCGAGGTGCTGGGCTGGAACGCCACGGCTGAAGCGGAACATCCGGTTGCCGAGGCGCTCGTGTTCGAGGAGATCGACGTCTCCGCGCATCGCGAAGCGATCTTGCCGGGCGAGACCAACGTGCTGGCCATCCACGGCCTGAACCTCTCGGCCGGCGACGACGACTTTCTGATTCTGCCGGAGCTGTCCGGCACCCGAGTGCTCAGCGACCGGCTGCTGTACTTCGACATACCGACGCCCGGCGAGACCAACGAAGGCGGCTTCGACGGCTTCGTGGAAGACACAAAGTTCAGCGTCGATCGCGGTATTTTCCGCTCATCGGCCGATGCGTTCGACGTGGAAATCACCACCGCCACGCCGCAGGCGACGATCGTCTACACAACCGACGGCAGCGCGCCCGAAGTCGACGAGGACGGGACGATCGTCAACGGGCAGGCTTACACCGCGCCGATTTACGTCGACCGCGTGACCACGTTACGCGCCGCGGCGTTCAAGCCAAGCTTCATTCCGACCAACGTCGACACGCACACGTACGTCTTTCTCGACGACGTACTGAACCAGTCGAGCACGCCGCCGGAGGGCTTTCCCGCCACGTGGGGCGGCACGCTGACCGATTGGGGCCTCGATCAAGACCCGGCCAGCGTCAAGTTGATCGCCGGCGATGCCAACTTCACGCTCACCGAGGCTCGCGAGGTGATTGCCAATTCGCTTACCGCTCTGCCCACGATGTCGATCGTGATGGACATTGACGACATCTTCGGTTCAGCCCGCGGCATCTACGCCAACACCCAAGGCGGCGGCATGGCCTGGGAGCGGCCCGTTTCGGTCGAGTTGATCGAGGCCGACGGCACGACCGCCTTTCAGACCAACGCCGGCATCCGCATCCAGGGTTTCACGTCGCGCGACCCGAACCGTAACCCCAAGCATTCGTTGCGGCTGGTGTTTCGCGAGCAATACGGCGACGCCAAGCTCAACTATCAGTTTTTCGACGATTCGCCCGTCGAGCGGTTCGACACGCTCGTGCTGCGATCCAATTCGCAAGACGCCTGGGTTTATGACACCCCCGGCAATCGGGCCGGCACGTTCATCCGCGACCAATGGGCTCGCGAGACGCAATTGGCCATGGGCCAGCCGGCGCCGCACGGCAATTGGGTCCACCTCTATATCAACGGACTGTACTGGGGCGTCTATAATCCGACCGAGCGGCCCGACGCCAACTTCGGCGCATCGTACTTCGGCGGTGAAAAAGAGGACTACGACGCGCTAAAGAATCACGAAGAGGTGCTCGACGGCAACGGCGCGGCCTATCGTGAATTGCTCGCTTTGATTCAGAACGACCCCAATAACTTCGCGGCCGGCTATCGCAATCTTGCCGGCGACGCGGCCTACCAACAAGTGCTCGGGTACGTCGACGAGGTCAATCTGGCCGACTATATGATCCACAACATGTACGCCGCGGCCACCGATTGGCCCGGCAATAACTACATCGGCATCGATCGTACCGGCGAAGATGGCTTTCGGTTTTTCGACTGGGACAACGAACACGGTTTCAAGCCGGGAGTTACGGTCAATCGCACGCTGCCGCACTCGCGCGACCGCGACTCGCCGACGAAGTTTCATCACGCGCTGCGGAGCAACGCGGAATATCGGCTGATGTTTGCCGACCGGCTGCATCGGGCGCTGTTTAACGGCGGGGTGTTGTACGTCGACCCGGATAACTCGCAGTGGGACGCGGAGCATCCGGAGCGGAACGTGCCGGCGGCCCGCTTTGTCGAAATCGCCGAGAGCATCGACGAGGCCTTGATCGCCGAGAGTGCCCGCTGGGGTGACTTTCGCGATCAGCTTTACACGCCACACAATCAATTGCTTTCGCTGCGCAACAGTTTGCTGAGCGGCTGGTTTCCGCAGCGTTCGCGGATTCTGCTGAATCAGTTCCGCGCCCAGGGGCTTTATCCCAGCCTCGCGGCGGCCGAATTCAACCAACACGGCGGCAGCATCACGCCGGGCTTCGGGCTCACCGCCAGCGCGCCGCAGGGGGTGATCTACTACACGACCGACGGTAGCGATCCGCGCACGGCGCTCACCGGCGTGGCATCGCCGACGGCCCAGGTGCTCGACGGGCCGCTGACGTTGAATGAAAGCACGCACGTGAAAACTCGCGTGCTTTCCGGCGGCACGTGGAGCGCCCTAAACGAAGCCACGTTTCTCGTCCAGCCGCCGGCGCTGGCGATCAGCGAGATTCACTTCAACCCGGCCGCCCCGCCGCCGGCCAGCCCGCTGAACAACGACGACTTTGAATTTATCGAGCTGTTCAATTACAGCAGCGAAACGATCGATCTGGCCGGCGTGCGGCTGATCGACGGCGTGCAGTTCGACTTCACCGGCAGCAGCGTGACGAGTCTCGATCCCGGTCAGTACGTCGTCGTGGTGAAGGACATGGCCGCTTTCGCGTTGCGCTACGATACGGCCGGCATCAACATTGCGGGACCGTACTGGGGCACGGGCGACCAGCTCAGCAATTCCGGTGAGCGAATCACGCTGGTCGATCGCTTCGATCAGACGATCGCCGATTTCAAATTCAAGGACGGCTGGCACGATCTGGCCGACGGCGAGGGCTTTTCGCTCACGCGGACCGACCCGCGCGACGAGGGCGCCGACCTCGAAACTCGCGCCGCCTGGCGCCCCAGCAGCGACATCGGGGGATCGCCCGGCGAGGCTGATCGTCGCGCCACGCCCGATTTTCGCGCCGTCCTCATCAACGAATTACTCACGCACACCGACGAAGCGCCGGGCGATCGGATTGAATTGTACAACACGACCGACGCGGCGATCGATCTGGCCGGCTGGCTGTTGAGCGACGATCCGCTGCAGTTGGACAAATACGTGATCCCCTCGCCCGCCGTGATCGGCCCCGGCGGGTATCTCGTGTTCGATCAGTCACAGCACTTCGGCAATCCGGCCGCGGCCGGTGTCAGCGAGCCGTTCGGCTTCAACGAACTCGGCGGGCGGGCGATTCTCTCGGCGGCCGATCCGTCGGGCTTGCTGGGATATCGCACGAGCCGCAAGTTCGGCGCGGCCGAGCGCGAGGTGAGCTTCGGTCTGCACGTCAAGAGCAGCGGCGGCGATGATTTTGTCGCCGTGCGGTCGCAGACGTTCGGGGCCGCCAACGCCAAGCCGCTGGTCGGTGCGGTTGTTATCAACGAGCTGCGCTATCGGCCCGGCGAAGATCGCTTGGAGTTCATCGAGCTGCGCAACACGTCGGACGCAGCGGTGTCGCTGGCTGGCTGGCTGCTCGACGGCGTTCAGTTCGTCTTTCCACCCGAGGCGGTGATCGAGGCCGGCGGATTGCTCATCGTCGCGCCGGTCAACCCGCAATCGTTCCGCGCGGCGGAGTCGGTCGCCGCCGACGTGCCGATTCTCGGACCGTATCTCGGCGCGCTCAACAACGGCGGCGAGGACTTGCGGCTGTTCATGCCCGGCCCAATGCAGCCCGACGGCACGACGCCGCTGATCCAAGTCGATCGCGTGAAATACGACAACAAAGAGCCGTGGCCGCTGGCTCCGGCCGAAGACGGCGCGTCGCTGCAGCGCGTCGATCCGTCGGCCTACGGAAACGACGTCGCCAACTGGATCGCCAACCTCGACGGCGGAACGCCCGGCAACACGCCGCCGCAAGTCGTCGGCGTTTCGCTGCTGGGAAGTTCGTGGTCGGACGAAACGGCGCTGGCGATTCCTTCGGGCGAAGAGCAGTTGACGCGCATTCCGCGCGTCGGCGTCGATCAGATCGCCATCCACTTCAGCGAGGACGTGGCTGTTTCGCGCGCTGATCTCACCGTGCAAGGCGTCAACGTCGCGGAGTATCGCTTCGCCGACTTCCAATACGACGCGGCGAGCTTCACCGCCGTCTGGACGCTGGCCCAAACCCCGGCCGCCGACAAGCTGCGGCTGGTGCTCGGCGGCGTTAGCGACGCGGCCGGGTGGAGACGCTTGGACGGCAACTGGCAAGACGCAGTGAGCCTGTTCCCCTCGGGTAACGGCTTGATCGAGGCCAACGACGTGTTGCGCTTTCGCATCGATCTGCTGCCCGGCGACGTCGACGGAAACGGCGAAGTCTCGCGCGGCGACCTGCTCGCAGTGCTCGGCGGCCTGGGCAGCGCGGTCGGCGAATCGCGTTTCGACGCGCGCTGGGACGTCGATGCCAACGGACGTGTCGAAGTCGACGACCTGCGGGCCGTGCTGCGGCGCATCGGCACACGCCGGCCCGCCGGAGAGCCCGGCAGTGGAGCCGCGCCGCCCATTGTCGCGACCGATGCCGTGTTTTCACGACTCGGCGGCGGTGACGGCGGCGGCGGGCCTGGCAATAACTTGATTGCGGCAGACGACGTGTTGATGGTCGAGGACGATCTAAGCGAGAGAGCTGGCCCGGCGAGGATTCCACGATTTCGTGCGTTTCTCCGGCGACATCGCCGCTAGAAAGTTGCTGCTAGAAAGTTGCCGCTAGAAAGTTGCCGCTAGAAAGACGCCGCCGGCGTCCGATTCTTGTTCTCTGGTTGCTCCGCGCTGTCAGGGCCACTATCATGGTCCTAGGGTAGCTGGGCAGAGCTTGGTGACGGATGGATCGATCTTACGGAGATGCTCACTGCCTCGGTCGATCGATAGCGAGACTCCAAAATGAATCGAATCGCAGAACAACTCGACGAAAAACTCCGCACTCTCGATCCGGCGAGTGCTCAGCAACTGGAGTCGCTTGTCCGCGAAGCGCTTGACAAGGCCGATCAAGACAAGGCCGATCAAGACAAGCTGTGCAATTCCACATCTGGTTGGCCAGAGGGATATTTCCAGAAAACTGCCGGAGTTTTGGCGGGAGAAGATTTTGAGCGGCCACCGCAAGGCGAGCTGCCCCGCAGGGATGAATGGTGATGCCGTACCTGCTCGATACGAATGTCTGGATTCACTATCTCAAGCGATCCGGTAGCCCCGTTCGCGCGAAGCTCGCGACACTGCAACCGGCCAACATTGTTACCTGTTCGATTGTGCGCAGTGAATTGCTCCACGGCGCCGAGAAGTATGGAGATCGCAATCGCCGCGTCACGACCGTCAGCCAAATGCTGACGCCGTTCAAATCTGTGCCATTTGATGACGAGGACGCGGTCGAGTACGCGAGAATCCGTCACGAGTTGGAAACAGCAGGACTCGTCATCGGCCCGTACGACCTTCAGATTGCTGCGATCTGTGTGCGTCATGGATTCACGCTGGTCACGAGCAACGTCGGCGAATTTTCCCGAGTACGTGGACTGACGGTCGAAGACTGGTTGAGTCCAGGGAGTTCATCGTAGCGTAGCGCCAGCGTCCGCCTTTCCCGCTCCCGTTGCTCCCCGTTGGCGGGGCCGGTATCATATGGTTGGGGACTGGGCTTTGCGGCGTAGGGATTGTTTTTTCACCGGCGTTCACTGACTGGGTGGATCGATGGCCAGCGACCAATCCGCTTCTGATTCGGCTGACTTGCCTTTGCCGCCGCCCGGTGATGCGGATCTCGTGGCGCCGCCAAGCACGGCGTCGGCGCCTCCTCCTTTGCCTTCGCGCGAAGTCGAGCCCACGGCAAATGATGATCCGGCCACGCCTCCGGCCCAGGACGAGTCCGAGACACAGCCTTCGACGCCCGACGGCCGATCGCGCCGGGGGCTCAGTTCGGCGCTTGAGTTCACGCTGGCCTTGCTCGCCTCGGCTTTGTTTCACATGGCCCTGATGGTCGTAGCGGGGCTGTGGATGATGGAGCCGCCGCGTCGCGACGATCTGGGCTCGCTGGTGCTCTCGCACGTCGTGCCGCCAGAGAAGCAAGAAGACATCTTTCCGGAGCGATTAGACGAACAGCTCGATCCGGCCAAGGAGTTGATCTTTGACGTGGCCGCCTCCGGCGACGAGCCGGGTGAATCGGCCATCGCGCCGCCGCCCATGGCTCCGGCTCGCGAGGAAACCTCCGACGAAGAAGAGCAGCGGGTTGCCGCGACTGGCCCGCCACTGCCGCTGGTGATTCCCCGCTTCGACCAGCCGCGGATCGAACTGCCTTTGGAGACCATCGGCGAGCAACGGGCGGTCGTCGACGGATACACCGAAGCGCTCGGCCGCATCACCCAAGAGGTGCTCACGCTGTTGGAAAAAGAAAAGGTGCTGCTCGTCTGGTGCTTCGATCAGTCGGAGAGCATGAAAGACGACCAACAAGAAATCCGCGATGAAATCTCCCGCGTCTACGAGGAGTTGGGCTTGGCCGACAGCGCCGCCGGCGGCGCGCTGACTAACGCGGTGACCAGCTACGGGGCGAATTTTTTGGTTCACACGCCCAAGCCGACCTCGCAGGCCGACAAAATTCGCGAGGCGATCAACGCGGTGCCGATCGATCCGTCCGGCCGTGAAATCATGCTGCAGGCGGTCTCGCGCAGCATCGCCGAGTATCAGACCTACGCCAAGCGAACCCGCCGCCGCATGGCCCTGGTGCTCGTGACGGACGAGAGCGGCGACTTCAACGAGAATTATCGCTTCCTGGAAAACGTCATCAAGCAAGCCCAGGACGCCCGCTGCATGGTTTATGTGCTGGGCCGCGAGGCCGTGTTCAGCTATCCCTACGCCCACATGCGCTGGAAACATCCACAGACGCATCACGTTCACTGGCTGCGGATCGATCGCGGGCCGGAGTCGGCCTTCGTCGAGCAGCTTCAGACCAACGGCTTCCACCGCCGCTACGACGCCGACGCCAGCGGCTTCGGGCCGTACGACCAGTCGCGGCTGGCCAAGCAGACCGGCGGCATCTTCTTCCTGCTGCCGAGCATCGAAACGAATCTGGTGCGGGGAAAAAATCGGCGTTACGAATTAGAGGCGATGCGGCTCTACGCGCCCGACATGCGCTCTCGCGAGGCGTATCTGCTCGACCGCAACAAGAGCGAATTCCGCCAAGTGCTGTGGAAGGTAATCACCGACCTGAACCCTTACCATCCCGAGGCGGCCAAGATCATCAACATGCGAGTTCACTTCTCGCCCCAAGCGGCGCCGTTTCTCAAGCAGGCCGATCACGAACAAAAAAAGGCGGTCGTCTACTTGAAATACATGGCCCAGGCGATCGAAGCGATCGAAGCCATCAAGCCGCTGCGCGAGCGAGAGTATTCGCCCCGTTGGCAGGCGAATTACGATCTGTTGTACGCGCAGCTCTTAGCCTACACCGCAAGAATCTACGAATACGGGGCCTACCTGGAGCATTTCAAGCGGAACCCCAAGATCGCCCCGCCGCGGAAGAAGCCGAATTTGCTGCTGATCCGCTGGGACATTCACACCCGCAAAGAGACGATCACCGGCGAGACGATCAAGCCGTATGTCGAGAAATCGACGGCGCTGTTGAAACAGATCATCAAACAACACGCCGGCACCCCCTGGGCCGCCCGCGCCAAGCACGAACTCAATCGCGGCTTCGGCGTCAAGCTATTCCCCTATTACCGCCGCCCCACGCCAACCATCGTCGGGAAGCTCGTGCCGGTGCCGAAGCTGTAGGCTTGTCGCTGGGATGTTGCCGGTGGGTGCAACACAGTGATGTTGCAGCGGAATAATCGAGCGTCTTTTTTAGTCCCGGAGGGACGGCAGTCAATAGCCTGGGGCGCGAGCCTCAGGAACCATGGAAAATATGAAACGGAAATCCCCGGAGGGGCGGCACGTCATGGGGCGTCCCCTGGTGTCGCCCCTTCGGGGCTTCAAAACTCGATTTGACCACGATTTCCTGGGGCTCGCACCCCAGGCTATTGACTTCCGCCGCTCCGCGGCTGATTTGCGCAACTTCAAAACGCGCAAGCGATTCTTGTCGCGAGCCGAACCGAAGTGCATCCGAGCCGCGTTCGATTTCTCACGCCGACTTGCGAAGACCGAGAATCTGGCGAAGGGGTGCGGATAGGGAAAGACGGGCGGCGGCTGGGTTTTCTTGCAGGGCTTCGAGAACCTGGTCGAACTGTTCGCGGGGCGAGAGGGCCAAATCGACAAAGACGATCTGCTGCCCGCCAATTTTGCATGGCCCGCCGCCGACGCCGTCGAGCCATTCATAGCGGATCCGGTAGCCGAGCGACTCGGCCGTGGCGATGGCTTCTTCGAGCAGTTCGACGGTGTGCATGGCAGCGGGGTGCATATTGGACTCGTGGGATTACTTCGCCGCAAGTCGCGGGATTGTAGCGTCTTGTGCTTTAGTTGGCCAGCGCGATTCGACGATAACACGCTCTGTGCTAAGTGCTTTGTCAACCATGAGTTAAGGCTTGCCTGTCGGGTAAACGGGCGAGACAGTACGCGAGTTGGCAAGCTTGGCTGTCCCGGAGGTTTTCGGGCGCTTTGCCGGTCGCGCCCGTCAGCCAAGTGGCGCGAACCAGCGAATTTGGCGCAGACTACACCAGGAGGCAATCATGAGTCAGGCGGCGTGCGAATCATGCGAGACCCTGCGTCAGCAGGTCAAGATGCTCAAGGATCAATTGGCGCAGGCCCAAAAGATGGCCGCTCTGGGCGAGCTGCTTAGCACGACCACGCACGAATTCAACAACGTGCTGATGAGCGTGGGCGGTTACGCCAAGATGGGACTGCGCCACAAAGACGAGCCGACCCGACACAAATCATTCACGAAAATCCTCGCCGCCTCCGATCGTGCCGCGAAAATCTGCAAGAACATTCTCGGTGTGGCCCGTAACCGCTCCGGCGATTTCGAGCCAACCGACATGGCCCAACTGATCGACGACGCGATGCTGCTGCTGGAGCGGGAGATGCGCAAGTATCGTGTCAGCGTCGAACGGCAATTCGCCGACGTGCCCGAGGCGATGGTCAGCAGCAGCCAGATTCAGCAGGTGTTGATCAACATGTTGGTCAACGCGCGTCAAGCGATGCCGAATGGCGGAACCGTGTTTATCAAGCTGGCCTACGATCGAGAAAACAACACGGTCGACCTGACGATTCGCGACACGGGCGAGGGCATTCCGGCCGACAAGCTGCCGCGGATTTTCGACTCATTCTACTCGACAAAACAGGGCCCCGATGCCACCGGCAAAGGCGGCACCGGCGTGGGGCTGTCGGCTTGTCGCGAGATTATCGAAGCCCATCACGGCCGCATTCGCGTGGCCAGCACCGTCGGCCGGGGCACCGCCTTCACGCTTAAACTGCCGGCGGTCAAGGTCGAAGCGGAAAGCACGGCCCCGATCGCTCCGCCGGTGAGCATCCCGCACGCCAGCGCCGCCCCCACGTCGACGGTCGGATAGCCCGGGCGGTTCACCGGCTGATGCCATGGGGCGCCGCTGCGCAGCCCGGTTTTCTATTTCATGTCGGACCGGGATTTCGGCACGGCGATGTTGAAGCTGACGAAGATCATCGTGGCTCGCTTCGCGAATCAGACGTTTCGTTCGCGGAGCGAACAACGACTATCCATCATTCAGCGGGCGGCGGAATCTTCACTCTTCGCAATTGACCGCGCTCGCCGCCGGCGGCCGGCAAGCGCACGAATCGCACCATGCGGCCGATGGTTGGCTGCCAGAGCCGCACCGTCCGATCGTTGCTTACCGGTGGCAATCATCGGCAGCCCCGACGATTGCGGGCGCAGCGCCAGATCGTGGATCGCCTTAGTGTGGTTGTTCAGCGTGCGGACCGGCTTGCCCTCGGGCAGGCTCCAGACACGCACGCTCTGGTCTCTACGCGAATCGTGCGACATCAATCGCGAGAATGAACCTGCTCGGCGTAGCTTCATCTTCAGTTTTTCCGGTTGGCATCAGAATGTTTATTCGCGTAAATTCGCGGGCAAATAATTATTCACGGTTCATTCAATCGGGCGCCATTCCTTTTTGCGTTACGGGAATCAGGTCTGTCACGAAGCGATTTCCGATATGACCCGGCGCATAAGCATGTCATCATTAGTCCGCAAACAACGGCTCGTGTCGTGATCGCGACTCCGATCTTGATGCGTGGAATGGGTTGGGCGGACATTGCGCGCCAGCGATATTTTATGTCCCACGCCGGGACGATGTTAGGCATTTACCAAGCGGACTCGGAGCGCGTCTCGCCAATCGCAGCAAACAGAATCTCCCAATAGCCCCGGCCGGAAGAGATCAGCCTATGATTTTATCGATGCGCGACATGAGTAACTGAATTGGCCCTCCGTCATTTCGGGATTTTAGACAAAGTTTCCTGCGAACACGTTGACGAGCCGACTCCACTGCCGACAATGAGACCCGTGAACCATCATCCCCTACAAAACAAGGTTGTCGTCATCATCGGCGGCACCACGGGCATCGGCCGCTCGGCGGCGCGGGCCTGTGTGGCGGCGGGGGCGCAGGTCGTGGTGGTCGGCCGCAACGCCGACAACGTCGCCGTCGCCGCCGCCGACCTGGGGCCAGCAGCACACGCCATCGCCGGCGACGCCACCGAGCCGGACACGGCCGCCGGCGCGATTGAGGCGGCCCTGTCGCATTTTGGCCGCTTTGACGCCCTGTATCACGTTGCCGGCGGCAGCGGACGCAGCCACGGAGACGGGCCGCTCGACGAACTGACCGATGAGGGCTGGGAGTTCACCTTGCGGCTGAATCTCACTTCGTTGTTTTACTCGAACCGCGCCGCGGTGCGGCAGTTTCTCCAGCAGCAAACCGCCGGCAGCGTGCTCAACATGGGCAGCGTGCTCGGCGATTCGCCTTCGCCGAAGTATTTCGCCACCCACGCCTACGCCACGACAAAGGCCGCGGTCGTCGGTTTGACGAAGTCGTCGGCTGCTTATTACGCGCCGCAGAACATCCGCTTCAACGTCATCGCGCCGGCCCTGGTCGACACGCCCTTGGCCCAGCGCGCCGTGGCGAACAAAGAAATCATGCAATACATCGCGACGAAGCAGCCGCTCGACGGCGGGCGCATCGGCGTGCCGGAAGATCTCGACGCAGCGGCCATTTTTCTGCTCAGCGATCAGTCGCGGTTCGTCACAGGGCAAGTGCTGACGGTTGACGGAGGGTGGAGTGTGACGGAAGGACAGTTTCCAAATCCGAAATCCTAAGCACGAAATCCTAAACAAATCAGAAATTCTAAATCCTAAAACCCGACTCCTGACTCCGAAACCTTGGCGCGACCACTGGTCGCGGCTTTACAAATTCCAAATCTGAAATCTGAAATCCCAAATCCTAAATTCCACATGTCCCCATCCGACGATTATCTTGCCCGCTGTGGTGAGCTGCTGGATTGTATTGCCGCGCAGCGCGATGAAATTGGGCGGGCGGCGGATTGGTTCGCCGAGACGATCTTGGCCGGGCGGATGGTGCATCTGTTCGGGGCCGGGCACAGCCGCATCCTGGTCGAGGAGATGTGGCCGCGCTACGGATCGTTTCCGGGCTTCAATCCGATCGTCGAACTGTCGATGACTTATCACAATTCGGTGATCGGCGCCAACGGGCAGCGGCAGGCGATGTTCGTCGAAAAGACGAGCGGGCTGGCGGCGCAGATATTGCGCAATTTCGACCTCTCGGAGCAGGACTCAGCACTGGTGGTCAGCACCAGCGGCTGCAACGCCGTGCCGGTGGAGATGGCCGAGCTGTTTCAACAGGCCGGCGTCAAGGTCGTGGCCATTCTCAGCCGGCAACACAGCGCGGCCAGCCAAAGCAATCACCCGGCGGGCAAAAAACTCTCCGACTTCTCCGACCTGGTGCTCGACAGCGGCGCCCCGGTCGGCGACTCGATGGTCAGCGTCCCCGGCCTTTCCACTCCCGTCGCCCCCGGCAGCACCGTTGGCGGCTGCGTGTTAGTCAACTGTCTCAAGGCCGAAATCGCCGCAAGATTAACCGCCGCCGGCGCCCCGCCGAAAGTCCTCACTGCCGCCGCGATCGTCGGCCCGGAAGAAGCCGACCGGTTGTTTCAAGCGGCCTACGACGAACACGGCCGGCGCTTGGCAAAATTGTACGAGCGGCTGGGCGAAATGTAGGAGGCGACTCCGTCGGCGACATGGCGGTCTCTGCTTGTGTTATCTCCTACTCGACGTCACCAATCGAGTACGAGGACGAAAACACAGAATACCCTTTTCTCGCTGGGCCACACAATCCGAGCGACTACTTGTTAGACTTCCTCTCGTCCAACCAGCGTTTCAGCGACGTCTGACTCTCTCCCGATGGTCGTCCCGCCAACAGGTCGTCGACACTTACGTCTTCGTCCAAATCGGGCCAATGGATTCCACGCCCACCTCCGATCAAACGCCAGGCAGCGCGTTCCTCTTGCGTACCGCTGGCCAGCCGTGGATACCATGCGAGCGGCACGGAAATCGTGCGACCATCAGACAGATCAACGAACAATGTCTCGTCGTCGACGTTGATGGACGCGGCCGTTGGCGACTGGGTGTCAGCCGTTGAAGAACTCATTCCAACTCTCCAGAAAGCGATTCCTGTTGTCTACGACGAGCCGTTCGATCCGCTTAATCTCCGCCCTGCCGAAGCCGTGACTGTATTGCAATCGGACCGGCTCAAGCCAGAACTTCGCCTCTGCACCATCTCGCTCAACATGCACGTGCGCCGGCTCTTCGCGGTCGGCCGAGTAGAAATAAAACCGGTATGGTCCACTACGAAAAACGGTTGGCATTGCTAGGATACCTGTATCGGTGCCACACCTGATTCTTAATACGATTTTCGTCCGATCCGCCCAGTGTGTCAACCGCAGCCGGTAAGGGTATAGCGCCGCTTGACATTCCGCGGCCCAGGGTATTCACTTTAGTACCCGGTCGCCGTCGGAGACGCCTCCTACATTTGGTGGTTGCCGACTGAGCCGCCTCCTCCATCCGAGCCCCTCATGCAACCACGCCCCTTACGCTCCACCGTGATCGGTAGCTATCCCTTTCCGGCCTGGCTGGAATTTGCCACCGAATTTCTGGATGAATTCGGCGCGGACGACGTCGCCGAGATGCAGGACGACGCGGTCCGCTGCGCGATTCACGATCAGGTGGCCTCAGGGCTGGACGTAATCACCGACGGCGAACAAACCCGCTTCGATTTCAACCTGTCGTTTTACGGATTCCTGGAAGGCATTCGCATGGAGTCCGACTCGCCGCGCCGCTACGGGCCGCCAGCCCACGATCAACGCGGCAAGCACGAGATCGTCGGGCCGTTACGTGCGGCACGTGGACTGGGGGCGGTCGAGGAATTCGAGCGGCTCGTGCGGTTGGCTCCCCACGGGCCGGAGCTGAAGGCCAGTGTGCCGGGGCCGTACACGCTGGCCGGTCGATTGCTACCGAACAATCAATACAAGGATCGATTCGAGGTGACCGAGGCTTTGCTGCCGATGGTCCGCGACGAGCTGGAGGCATTGGTCAAAGCCGGCTGCACGGAGCTAACCGTCGACGAGCCGTCGATGAGTTGTTACGCCTACCGCGAAGATCGCCGCCGGTTGGTCGACATCTTCAACCGCACCGTCGAGCCGGTGGTCGGCCGCTGCCGGCTGTCGACGCACTTGTGTTTCGGCAATTTCAAGGGCCACGCGGTCGGGCCGCGGCGTTACGCGCCGATGTTCCCCGATTTCCTCGACTTCACGGTCGACGAGATTCACGTCGAGATGGCCGGCCGCGAAATGGCCGAGATCGAAGTCATCGCCGAGATTGCCAAACAGCGCGACGTGGCGGTCGGCATCATCGACGTGAAGAGTTATTACATCGAAACGCCCGAGGACATCGTCCGGCGAGTGAAACTCTGTCTGGAACACGCCCCGGCCGAGCGCTTGTCGTTCGCGCCCGACTGCGGCCTCAGCCAAACCGCCCGCTGGGCCGCACGGCAGAAACTCATCAACATGGTCGCCGGTATAAAGCAGGTGCGAGAGGAGTTGGGCCTGTGATCGAGGCCAAGCTGAAAGACGACGCGCTGCTGGCGGACATTGTTGCTGCGCGCAGTGAGCCCGACGCGTTGCGCGTTTGGTGGCTCGGCCAAAGCGGTTTCTTGCTGCAATACAGCGGCCGGCACTTGCTGTTGGACCCGTATTTGTCTGATTCGCTCACGCGAAAATATGCCGAGACCGACAAGCCGCACGTGCGGATGACGGAACTGGTGATCGATCCGGCGCGGCTCGACTTCATCGACGTGTTGACCAGCAGCCACAACCACACCGATCACCTCGACGGCGAAACGCTGACGTCGCTATTGCAAGCCAACCCGCACGTCGAGATTGTCGTCCCCGAGGCCAACCGGCAATTCGTCGCCGACCGCTTGTCGGTTTTGCCCGACCGACTGCGCACGCTCGACGCCGGACAAAGCCTCGAAGCGGCCGGGTTTCAACTACACGCGGTGCCGGCGGCCCATGAAACAGTCGAGCGCGACGACGACGGCCGCTGCAAGTTTCTCGGCTACGTCGCACGATGCGGACCGTACACCGTGTATCACAGCGGCGACACGGTGTTGTACGACGGCATGGTCGATCTGCTGCGCGAATTTCCCATTGACCTGGCGCTGCTGCCGATCAACGGTTCGCTGCCCGAGCGGCGCGTGGCGGGGAATCTGTGGGGGCGAGAGGCGGCGCGACTCGCCAAGGAGATCGGGGCCAAGTGCGTCATTCCGTGTCACTTCGACATGTTCGAGTTCAACACGGTCACGCCAGATGAATTTATGACAACGTGCGAAGAAATCGAGCAACCGTACCGGGTAATGGCGTGCGGAGAGCGGTGGACTTGTTATTCCTAGAAGGTTTGGTTCTTCAGGAAACTTAGCGGCGGCCGATAAATAACTTTCCGGCTTTCAGTAGGTGGCGGAGACGACCCCGTCGCCGGAACTGGCGACGACAGAAGCGCTGTCGCGACGTGTGTTCTTGACGAGGAACCAATGGCGAGGCGGAACTGGGTTGCGCCTGCTCAGGCTCCACCGAAGGCGAAGGAGGGCTGGTTGACTTCACGGTGGAAACGTTCACGGTGACTTTGAACTGCCCCGCGTTGTCACCATAGGCGTTGGAGTCCATTGCCCCAAGAAATAGGCGAGTCGCGCCGACGGGAACAATCACGTGTTGCAACTTGCCCCCGTCGGTACGCCCGTTTCCGAAGTAAAACGGCTGCTTCAAAGCTGGTGATAGGGTGATGTAGTTGACACCGTTGAAGCGGTTCCTGCCTGGCTGAAAGTCCAGGTGCTGCGGCGCTGGGTTCGAATTACGAGAATCGCCCCCAAGAAAAACACCGATGACCGAATTCCCTGGCGCATAGAGCGATGCGATTCCATCATCTGGACGGCCCGCGTTGTGGCGAGGAAACCAGGATCGGTTACCATCCGGACCGTTCTTGGGAGTGCCATTTTCAACATTATTGGTGACCCCACCTGTGGCGCTGATTGATATGCGTGTTCCCGGCGTGATCGGGATTCCTTTCACTTCGGGGGGGGTCGTCGCGGACGCGATTTGCGCTGCCCTCCAAAGATTTGACGTTCCGGGAACCACGACGGTCGTCGAGGGCCCCTGGACCAAGGGCGGCGACAACTCCGAATCGGGATCAATATCTGGTGCCGTTACGATCGAATCGGGTTGAGTTCTTGGAGGAGCCGATGGCCTTTGCCTGGCCTTGAGTGACTTGAGAATGCCCTCGATTTCCGTTTGGTGGTTTTTCTTTTCTCCCGGCACGAACGCGACAGCAATCACGGCATGGTCTTGTACGGGAATTCCAACGAGCCGGAAATAGACAGGCTTCGCTTCTATTTTTGCGGTCCCTTCCGTGGCGGTGGCTGACAATCCGTGTTGCGTCCGTTTCTTGGCCTCATGGACGTTGATGTCCGTGGTATTTTTATGGGGCTTCATTACTTTTAGAATATGGTCTTTATCGGCAGGCGGAACTTTCGAAAAACGATAAAGTTCGATGACCAGCTTCTTGTCTTTGTTTATAAGGTAGGTAACCCGTCCGCTCTCTCTCAATCCCCAGCCCTCATCCGGGAGACTGATCTCAGCTCCTGCGAACAGGACCGTATCACCTCGTACCTCGCCAAACGCGCTCAGGTATAGAGCGACGAACGCGACGACTGAGAATGGCTGGTAGATATTCATCATCGGGGGTTCCATTTTCTATTTCTAGCCTCCCTAGAAGAATCTGTGGGTGAATTCTGGTTCGGGGAGGGCGCCGAGGTTGTGGTAGAGGGCGAGTTCGTAGGCTTCTTGGGTGCGAAATCCGTATGATTTTCTGGTGATCAGTTTTAGTTTG
>JADFKK010000349.1 GCA_022564995.1 Planctomycetota bacterium
CTCCCTCCCTCGTTCTCTCCTTCCCTCGTTCTCTCCTTCCCTCCATCGAAAAATGGTCCACCAAGAGCAAATCACCATCAGCACCAGCGGACACCGCGACATGCACGACATCACCCTTGAGGTGAGCCGCATCGTCGGCCGCAGCAAGATCACCACCGGGACGGTGCAGGTGTTCAACGTCGGCAGCACGGGCGTGATCGGGGCAATCGAATTTGAGCCGGGATTGCAGCGCGATCTGCCCGAGATGCTCGACCGGATGATGCCGCCCAGCCGTGACTACGGTCACGAGCTGGCCTGGCACGACGGCAACGGACACTCGCACCTGCAAGCCACCACGCTGGGGCCGACGCTTTCGGTTCCGGTCGCCGAGGGCCAGCCCGTTTTGGGCACTTGGCAGCAGATTTTTCACCTCGAATGTGACGTCAAGCCCCGGCAGCGGACCATCGTGGTGACGGTGATGGGCGAGTGAACGTCGGCGTACACCAGCCCGACGCGCCAGCGAGGGGAATTGCTCTGTGTCCCTCGCTTGCCCGCGGGCTGGCGTTGGACCGTCCCCGACAGCAAATGCTTCCAAACGCACATGCCGCCTGCTAGACTTAGACGCTCACACCGAGACGTCTTCCACGAGACGTTTCATTCCCCACCGATTCACGAAGGAGACGACCCATGTTGAGGACATTCCTGCCGGTCACGTTGCTGGTCGCCATGCTGCTCTGCCAGACGACTCAAGCCGCCGAAAAGGCCACAGTAAAGATCAAGGTTTTGATCCTCGACGGTCAGAACAATCATAACTGGCGCTCCACGACGCCGGTGATGAAGAAAACGCTCGAATCGGCCGGGCTGTTTACGGTCGACGTGTCGACTTCGCCCGGCGGACGAGACCTGAGCAAGTGGAGCCCACAGTTCTCTAAGTACGGCGTGATCGTATCGAACTATAACGGCGCCCCGTGGTCGGAAAAAACCCAGAAGGCGTTTGTCGACTACACCAAGGGCGGCGGCGGCGTGGTCATCATCCACGCGGCCAACAATTCATTCGGCAGTTGGAAAGAATACAACGAGATCATCGGCCTCGGCGGCTGGGGCGGACGTAGCGAGAAGTCCGGCCCGTATGTTTATTTCAAGGACGGCAAGATCGTCCGCGACACCTCCAAAGGTCGCGGCGGCAGTCACGGCGCCCAACGACCCTTTCAAGTCATCGTTCGCAACAGCGATCACCCGGTCACCAAGGGTATGCCGGCGGTGTGGCTGCACGCCAAGGACGAGTTGTATGATCGGCTCCGCGGCCCGGCCGAGAACATGACCGTGTTGGCGACCGCTTACTCCGAACCGAAGGCCGGCGGACGCGGCGAGCACGAGCCGATGATCTTCACCGTCAGCTACGGCAAGGGCCGCGTGTTTCACACGCCGATGGGTCACGCCGACTACTCGATGAAATGTGCCGGCTTTCAAGCCACCCTCTGCCGCGGCGCCGAATGGGCCGCCACCGGGAAAGTGACGCAGGAGATTCCAAAGGATTTTCCGACGGCCAACAAAGTGAGCACCAGAAAGTAATTCGGAATTCGGAAGTGGGAATTCGGAATGGGACTCTGCTCCGGACATTGTAAAGCCGCGACCAGTGGTCGCGCCGGGAGTGTCCCGCGTTGTGACATCTTTCCCGGACGGGGGACAGGGGGCTGGAGGCTGGAGGCTGGGGGCTGGAGACTGGGGGCTGGGGAAGACGGAAGCAATGTTTCCCCAGCCCCGAGTCTCCAGCCCCCGAAACGACCTGCGATTCTCCTTACATTTAACTCTCGAGGAATTTGACATGCGTATGACTAAATCGTTACAAGCAATCGTAATTCTGACCGCCGTGCTGTTCACCTCGCTCGCCTCGGCCGATGACCGCTGGGTGGTTTACGAGGGCAAGGAAGGCCCCGGCAAGGGCAAGCACATTGTGTTGATCGCCGGAGACGAGGAGTATCGCTCCGAGGAGGCGATGCCGCAACTCGGTAAAATTCTCGCGGTGCATCACGGCTTTAAGTGTACGGTGCTGTTCTCGCAAAACCCGAAGACGGGCGAGATCGACCCTAACAACCAGCGGAACATCCCGGGCTTGGAGGCGCTCAAGACGGCCGACCTGATGATGGTCAACCTGCGGTTTCGCAATCTGCCCGACGAGCAGATGAAACACATCGTCGATTACGTCGAGGGCGGCGGCCCGGTGATCGGCATGCGGACCGCCACGCACGCCTTTTCGATTCGCGGCGAGAGCAAGTACAAGAAGTACAGCAACGGCTACGGCGGCGCCGACTACCGGGGCGGCTTCGGCCGGCAGGTGCTCGGCGAGAAGTGGATCAGCCACCACGGCGGCCACGGCCGGCAGAGCACCCGCGGCATCGTCGCCGACGGGGCCGAAAAACACCCGATCATGCGTGGCATCAAAAGCGGCGACATCTGGGGCACAACCGACGTCTACGGCGTGCGCCTGCCGCTGCCCAAGGGCTGCCAGACGCTCGTGCTCGGCCAGGTGTTGGTCGGCATGAAGTTCGACGACAAGCCGTTGGAAGGCAAAAAGAACGATCCCATGATGCCGGTCGGTTGGGTCAAGAGCTACACAGGCGCCAGCGCCAAGTCCGCCCGCATCTTCACCACCACCATGGGCGCCTCGCAAGACCTCGTGGCCGAAGGCTCGCGCCGCATGTTAGTCAACGCCGCCTACTGGTGCCTCAGCATGGAAGCAAAGATCGCCGCCAAAAGCAAAGTCGACATCGTCGGCGAGTACAAACCCACCCCCTTCGGCGGCGGACGGTTCAAGAAGGGCGTCAAGCCGGCGGATCATAAGTTGTAGCGGTCGCGTAGCGGAATTCGCAAGAATTCCGACCGTTCCGAATCGTCTGAATTCTTGCGAATTCAACTACGGTCGCAAACTGTAGCGTCTCCGACGGCGATTGATCGGTCAATTCAACGCAACGCAAAACAGCGGCGCCGAAACTCTTCGTCGCCGCTGTTTTCGTAGGACGTGCTCCGCATGCTGAATCGAAAGAGACGATCAAGCTGGCTCCGAAGTCAATTCTCAGGAGTTGCGAGAAACGGATTTGCGGAGGTCGCTAGATGGGGGTCTACCGCAAATTCGGGTTCCAGGGCTCTTCGATTGGTTTCACGACACATGCTTCCTCGAATATCGGCCGGTAGCGTGCAACGAACGCATCGCGTGCGATCGAATCAAGCGGGTTCAATCGTGGCCAGTGTATCGGCCATACGTCGTAAGCCCCACCCTGTTTCTTACGACATGCGAGAATGCCTATTCCGGCCTCAAGGACATGCTCAAAAAGCAGGGCGTCGTATTCGCGTAGCTCAATTCCCGGCTCGTCCGAAGTAACGGGGACAGCCGCCCAAACCCGATGTGCGAACCGTTTGTAGTTGCTGGCTTGCAGAACCAGTTTGGGCGAAAAGTCCAGCTTCACCTCAACGCTAACCAATTCAACGACTTCATCCGACCGCCAATGCACGGCGAGTACATCCACGTTTTCAAACTCGCTTCCGGGCCGTTCATTGTGGATGTCGTAAGCAACTCGCACATCCGGCCCATAGTCCGAAGCGTAAATACCTTCCAGGGCTGTTTCGACGTATTTGCACAACCTTGCCTCTTCCTGCCGGTATTTTTTCTTGACGGAAATTTCTTCTTCCTGTTCCTCTTCAATTTCTATCTCTCGCTCGGCCGCGTCGGCCTCTGCTTCCGTTTCGGCTTCCGCTCTGCTGTACGCGTCCTTCGTATAGAAGCTACGGCCCAGGTAGTAATAGCGAAAATTCGGGCGTGGAAAGTCAGGTTCAGGATCGTCGAAGTTGAACAGCTTCAGCCTAATGCACACCTTCCTTGCGTTGGCAACCCCGCGTTCGTCAAGCCTCGGGCGTAGTGTTCTACTGCTCACGACGCCATTACTCGTCTTGAGCATTTGCTGCAATGTTTCGGTGGCGATTTGCCAGTGCTCAACCTCGCTGGACTCTCCCCCTGGTATGGCAGGTTGATCAAGTCGGGGTCGCTGATCGGTCGACGGATCTTGCTGTGCTGAATCGTCCATTGGGTTGATCCCCTTTGGGGTGCATATCTAATCAGCCGGGCATTATTCCACACTCAAACAGTGTTCGCAAGTGATCGTCTGGACAGACACCGGGTGACAACTCTTCCTCTTCCCTTTGCGACCTTTCCGACCTTCTGTTCCAAAACATTTTGTTCAGAGAGAACCGTCGCGCGCTGCTGCGAACGGCTCGACTGGCGAAGCAACAGAAGAAGGTTTGAACAGGAGGTCGCGAAGATCGCAAAGGAGGTGAGCGTTCCGATTTCCCGCCTCACAAATTCGACGCCAGCACGCTCACTTGGACGCTTCGCACTTCTTAGTCCCGGAGGGACGACATCGAATAGCCTGGGGCGCGAGCCCCAGGAATAGGCTCTGCGGCTGATTTGCGACTTGCGCCGAGCGGCACTGCTGGACAAGCCAGCAGTGGCACCCCACGCGAGACAACTCTTCCTTCTTCCCTTTGCGGCCTTCCCGACCTTTTGTTCCAAAATCTTTTGCTCAGAGAGAACCGTCGCGCGCTGCGAACGGCTCGACTTGCGAAGCCACCAAAGAAGGTTTGAACAGGAGGTCGCAAAGATCGCAAAGGAAGTGGGCTGGCACTCGGCACGACTGATCTGCCACGGGCAACCGAGGCGTGATATAATGACATGCGATCACACGCTCGCCTGGAGGAATCGACCATGACCACCACCAAGACCGCGCACATCCTTCTCGACGATTCCGGCGTCGCCTGGATTGACGAGACGAACGTCAAGGTGATCGAGGTGGTGTTGGACCGCACGGCGCGGGGCTGGAGCCCGGAGGAGATTCACTTTCAGCACGCGCACTTGTCGCTGGCCCAGATTCACGCCGCGCTGGCCTTCTATTACGATCACCAGGACGAGGACGAGGTCGATCGGCAAATTGACGAGCGATTCGACGAAGTTCGCCGGATGGCCGCGCAGCAGAGCGATTCCCCGATGCGCAACCGCGTGCAGCCGCGGCAGTCGTCAAGATGACCGGGGTTCTAATTCGACTGTTTTATATCTGTCTCTTGCTTATGTTCAAGGGAGCCAAGCGTTTACGTTGTTTCCAGTGGTAGAGGCGAGCAAGCTAAGGGATGACCCAAAAATAACTTCGGCATTTCACGGACCCCTGGCGAGCGGCGGCCGTGAGGCCGCTGGTAATTCCGCCCTTGGTGTCGACGTTTCCCGTCTCGGCGTATTACCCCCGAGCTAACGCTCGCGGCTCGCCTCGGAGCGTTCCGTCGAAATGCGGAAGTTATTTTTGAGCGGTTCCTAAGGGGATCTGCTCGGCGGCGAGGTGGGCGCTTCTTCCGCATTCAGTCGCTCGATTGTCTCACTTAGGATCTGAGCGATTTCGTCGAGTCCTTCGCTCTCGGCGAACTTCAGTGGTGTTCCGATTGAGGTACTGCGGGTTGGGTCAGCGCCGCCATCGAGAAGCATTAGCACGACGTCCCGGCGGTTCGACCTAACGGCTGTCATCAGCGGCGTACTCGCAGAAAAACCCCGGCCCATGGCATTTGGATCGGCGCCCCGGCGCAGCAGGAGCTTGACAACTTCCGGCCGGCCTACCCGAGCGGCATGGTGGATCAGCGAAGCACCGCTTTCATCTTGATCGGAGATTAGCGAGGGATTCTCGTCAAGTATTGCCGCTAATTGTGCGGCTGTTGTATCTGCGTCAATCGCCCGCAGGATAAGCGGAGCCGGGACTAACTCGTAGCGCCGCTCTATTCTGATGCGCCCCAGGGCGGCGATGAAGAGCAGAATGAACCCGACTACTATGATGAGTTTTCTTCTGCGATAAAACATGTCATCTCGACCGCATAAGTGTTTCTCTTGGCCGTCTACGCGACGGAAGGCTTCGGAAGCTCATAAAGGATTAGACTGGATAAACATCCAACGATATGGTCAATTATCGAACATCCGCTTCGAGGTCGCAAGTCGAGGTTGGCAGTCGGGCGGGCGCTGCCAACCAGATACTGACGATTGCGAGACTTCTGGTGGGCACTGCCCACCCTACAATCTTTCATCCGGAGAACCTCATGAAAACCCTCACCGAAGAACTCTGGATGGAAGTGCCCGAGCGGCGGGCGATTGTCTCGATTCACGAAGAAGTCGAGCGGCTGGTGATCGCGAGCGGGGTGGCCGACGGGTTGGTGCTGGTCAACGCCATGCACATCACGGCCAGCGTGTTCATTAACGATAACGAGTCGGGGCTACACCGTGATTACGATAAGTGGCTGGAAGAGTTGGCCCCGTTCGATGCCTCGCCGGAGCGTTATCACCACAACCGCACCGGCGAAGACAACGCCGACGCCCATCACAAGCGCCAGATCATGGGGCGGGAAGTTGTCGTCGCAATCACCGACGGCAAGTTGCACCTCGGCCCCTGGGAGCATATCTTCTACTACGAGTTTGATGGCCGCCGGCGGAAGCGGGTGTTGGTGAAGATTATTGGGGAATGAGATGTCATACGAAATGACGCCCGCCGGGGACGATTCACAGCGACCCTCGCAAAATGAAAAAAGTGCCCGGTAGAGTAGAGAAGGCCCCGGCCCAAGCCAGGCCTTCTCTACTCTACCGGGCAGAAAAAACGCGGGCATCTCCCGATGCCGGGGCGCGACCAACGGTCGCGGCTGTATGGGAAAGCGAAACGCCGTCATGCAAAGCATGACCTACGCGGGCTCGATCACCCTACGACCTTCTCGATCACTTCGCCGATGTTGCGGGTGAGCTTCTCTTCCAACCCGTTGTGCATGTAGGTTAGTTCGTTGTGGTCGAGGCCGATCAGGTGCAGGATGGTGGCGTGCAGATCGAGGACGTGGGCGCGGTCTTCGACGGCGTGCATGCCGAAGGGGTCGGTGGCGCCGATGATACGGCCGCCGGGCAATCCGCCGCCGGCCAGCCAGATGGTGAAGCCGTAGGGGTTGTGATCGCGGCCGTCGCCCTTTTCGCTCATCGGCGTGCGGCCGAATTCGCCGCCCCAGATGACCAGCGTCGATTCGAGCAGGCCACGCCGCTTCAGGTCGGTCAGCAATCCGGCAATCGGCAGGTCGCTGGCCCCGCAGCGGGCCGTGTGGTTGGCTTCGATCTTGGTGTGTGCGTCCCACTTGCTGCCCGAGCCGGCGTAAAGCTGCACGAACCGCACGCCCCGCTCGACCAGCCGCCGGGCCAACAGGCAGTTGCGGCCGTAGGCCTGTGTCAGTTTGTTGTTCAGCCCGTACAACTTTTTGGTTTCGGCGGTCTCGCGACTCAGATCGACCGCCTCGGGCGCGGCCGATTGCATGCGAAAGGCCAATTCGTAACTGGCGATGCGGGCTTCCAATTCGCTGTTGTCGCGGCGCCTCGCGGCATGGCGGCGGTTCAAATCGGCCAACAGGTCGAGCTTGCTGCGTTGTTGTTTGGGTCCGATGGTGTCGGGACCGGCCAGGTTGAGAATCGGCGTCGGGCCTTGCCGAAACCGCGTGCCCTGGAAGGTGGCGTTCATGAAGCCGGTGCCCCAGTTACGCGGGCCGCCGGGCGGTTCCTGAAGGTTGTCGAGCATCACCACGAAGGCCGGCAGGTTCTGGCTTTCGTTGCCCAAACCATAGGTGACCCAACTGCCGAGGCTGGGCCGGCCGGCCAGGATCGAGCCGGTGTTCATCTGACAGACCGACCCGACGTGGTTCAGCCCGTCGGCCCAGCAGGAGCGGATGATCGTCATTTCGTCGACGTGCTGGGCGACGTGCGGCATCCAATCGGAAACCTGGATTCCGCTTTCGCCGTATTTTTTCCACTTCCGCTTCGTGGCCAACAGCGGATTGTTCGAGACGCCCATCGGCGTGAAGGCCGGCTTGATGCTCGGCGGCAGCGGCTTGCCGGCATGAGCGTTCAACGCCGGCTTGGGGTCGAACGTATCGAGATGGCTCGGCCCGCCGTCCATGAACAGATAGATGACGCTCTTGACCGGCGTCTGGTGATGCGTCTGTCGAGCCGCCAGCGGATTGGCCGCATCAATCCGCGGCGACGCCAGTAGCCCGTCTTCCGACAGCAAGGAGGCCAGCGCCACTGCTCCAAATCCCCCGCCGGCCCGCGCAAGAAAGTCGCGCCGGCTGGTGGCGGGTTCGTGGTGCGGCGATGAATGTCGATCTGGTTTTGACATAGTACGATCCATTATGTTAGCAGACAACGTCGTCACGTCTGGCGAGCAGCGGCCATTCACTCAATACAAAGAAACACCGCCCGGTAGAGTAGAGAAGGCCCGGCTTGGGCCGGGGCCTTCCCCCTCTTCAAACCGGACTGGCGGATTTCCCGCATCCGGCTTTCCCGAAAACTTTCAATCGTAGGCATGCACAGCAAGTCAACAACGTGGCGTTCATAGTAACTGCAAACCAAGGGCTTGCAGATGGGCGTAGAACGTCACTCCTTCCGGCGGGCGGAAGGGGCGTTGACTACGACGTTTCAGGTGACCGATCAACCGCATTTCCGTAAACCAGTTTAACCGGCGGAACGCCATTCGAGGATAGCCGTGGCGAAAATAATTCGCCCAACTTCGCAACCAGGCGTTGACTTCGCCGATCAATTCAGGGATCGGAACGAAGCAACGGTTGCGGCCGATTATCCGCCGAAGGTTGGCGCGCGCTCGGGCCTGGGCCTTTGTCGATGGGAACACGTTCAGATAACGGCGGTCGTGGCCATACAGGTCACGGTCGTACCGGAACGTGAATCCCAGAAAATCAACGCTGGCACCCGGCTGGTTCAAGGAGACCACACGGGTCTTCTCTCGGTTAATCGTCAGTCCAAAGCGGCCTTCAAGTTGCGACTCCACCCAATCGATGAGGC
>JADFKK010000350.1 GCA_022564995.1 Planctomycetota bacterium
TACGCCGACTTCAAGCAGCACCGCAAGCTGAGGCGCTTCACCCGCCGCGGACTCCAGCGTGCTAGCACCGAAATCGGGCTGCTCGTCCTGGCACACAACGGCCTGACCATCGTCCGCGCCGTCCAACTCCAAAACAAACCCCCTCCCAATCGCAAAACCCCCGAGAAAATCGCCGCTTGAAAACAGGACGGTCTCGGGAGGCCAGGGTTGTGAGGCCAGGGTTGTGAGGCCAGGGTTGTGAGGCCAGGGCTGTGAGGAATTTCAAGCGAAGGCGTCGCGGCAAACCGCGGCCTACGATTCTTGCGGCCGATCTGCTACACTGTCGGCTTCATCCTGCCCGCCGCTCCCGTTACACGGAAGTTGTTTGCTATGAAGGGAATGCTTGCGATTCTGGCCTTTGTGGCGCTGACGTTTGTCAGTTGGGGCGCGTATGGACCTGTGTTGCACTGGGGGCAGGCGGCGATGGGTCACTCGCGGCTGCGGCCGTTCATGTGCGTCGGCATCGCTTATTTCGTGATCGCGGTGGTCGCGCCCTTGCTGTGGCTGAAGCTCAAGGGCGAACAAGGACAATGGACCATTACCGGAACGATCTGGAGTTTGGTGGCCGGATCGGTCGGCGCGGTCGGAGCGTTGGGGATCATTCTGGCGTTCGACGCCCGCGGCAACCCGGTCTATGTGATGCCGTTGGTCTTCGGCGGGGCGCCGGTCATCAACACGTTCGTCTCGATGTGGATGGCCAAGACGTATCGGCAGGGCGGCATGATTTTCTACGCCGGCATTATGCTGGTGATTGCCGGCGCGGTTACGGTGCTGATCAACCAGCCGCGTCACCGGCCGAACATCACGGTTGAGGTGTCCAAGGAATCGGTGACGATCACCGCCGATGAGGAGGACAAAGAGAATCCCGATCTGCACCGCATCACCACGGTCAAGAAAACCAAGGCCGGTGATTTTCGCGTCACGATCAAAGAGGTCGACGCCCTCGCGCTGAAGAAAACCACAACCATCGACCGATCGAGCGTCGGTGAGTACGGAGTGAAGATCAAGGGCGAGAAAACCTTGACCTACGACGCGGTCGGCGATGAGGCGTTTCGCGACAAGAGCGACAATGACGGCGCAGCGGCGGATTACGCGAACGCCATGAAGATTTTTCGCAAACATTCACCCCTTAGCGGCGCCGAGGCGATCTTGATTACGCTGTATGTGGCCCTGACCGTTTTGTGTTGGGGCGCTTATGGACCCGTGCTGCACAAGGGGCAGATGAAAATGTCCGGCAGCCGGCTGCGTCCGTTGCTGTGTGTCGGGCTGGCGTATTTCGCCATCGCGGTGGTGATTCCCTCGATTCTGCTGAGCGGCGGCCTGGAGGCTGATTCGGCCGCCGCCTTTACGCTGTTCGGCAAGGGTACGTTTTTGAGCCTGGCGGCCGGTGTGGCCGGCGTGTTGGGAGCCTTGGGTATCATCATGGCGTTCAATTTCGGCGGCAAGCCGATCTTCGTGATGCCGCTGGTGTTCGGCGGCGCGCCGGTGGTCAATTCCGCGATCAGCATCGCCAGCGCCGATCTCCTCGGGCAGGTCAGCGCCATGTTTTTTGGCGGGCTGGCGATTGTCATCATCGGCGCGGTCACCGTGTTGGTGTTCGCGCCCAAGGCGGGCCACGGGCCGCCGGCGAAAGAAGAGAGTTAGGACGCCATCGTAACCCGAAGCGTAAGCGAGGATTGCCATCGTTTCCCGCCTCTTCCTCGCTCACGCTTCGGGTTACGATTCGTTCCATGAGGGGCATCAATGGACGCCGACGAAGTCATGAAACGCATCGACACGCTGCTGAGCCATGTGTGGATGGTGCGGACGTTTCTTAAGCACTGCGACGAGGTCGAGGAGGACGACGACCTGCGCGACGTGCATCGGGCGCTGTACGATTATATGCTGGCTGTGGGCGACGCCTGGAAGCAGCAAGACGCCCAGCGGTATCTCAAGCAGGCCAAAAAGAAGCTTCGCCGGCTGCGCGAGGCGACGAAGTTATTCACCGAAATCCAGCCGGAAGTCTCCGGCCACACCAACTTTCAGATGGCCAACCAATCGTTGGTCTCGGCGGCGGAACAGATCGATCGATTGCTCCAGCGGCCGGCCGAGTGAGTCCCGCGCTATGGTGACTCGCCACGCTTGGCCGACTCCTTCTGCTGCCTCGCTTTCTTCGCAATTCCCTCGATCTTCTTAATGAGTTCCTCGGCCGTTGCGGTTTCGCGGTGAATGACTGCGCTGGCGAACAGCAGTTGGGGCAATCCGTTGGGCTTATCTTTCTCTCTGGCGGCGGGCCACAGGTCGATACATTTGCCGATGTGAAGGGTTATCTTTCGGTCGACCAGGGCCGCACTCGCGCCCTCGGCGCCGAGAATCTCGCTGGCGAACTTGCGCGCTTCGTCTGGCGATGGGGGCTTTTCGCCTGCCATTAGCCAGGTGTGAAACTCTTCGAACCGCTCCCGCTTGTGCCACCAAACCGCGGTGGCCAGATGGGCGTACAGACAGGCGTTTTTGTGGTGCGGGTTGTCCTGCTGCAGCAGTCGATTGCAAGAGCGTTCGAGCGGCACCGGCGCCAGCACAATCGCCAGCCGCTGGCCGAAATGTTCGCGGGCGGCCTCCAGGTGCCGGTGCATGAGGCGGCAGTGCTTGCAGGTGTAGTCGAACAGCTTGACCGTCACGATTTCCGCATCGGCAGAGCCGAGAATGATGTGCTGGTTGAGGTCGATGAAAGTCTTGTCGCCCAGCAACCACATCCGCTTGGGCGGGCGAGATGGGGATTCGTCATCAGCGGTTGCCGACGGCACGGTCGCTGCTTCGCTCGGGCCGAAGCCGCGGCGCGCCGGCTCGAAGTGTTCCACCGTGGCGTGGCTGGCGGGACGAACGATCAGTTGGCCGACCACCAGCGTGGCCAGCACTGCCGCGGCTGCGAGCAGCGCGGGGATCGAAGAAGGTCGACCCGGGTTGATCGCCTCGGCTGTCCAATCGGATTCGTCCATCGTGCCGGCCAGCGCGCCCATCGTGGCACCACGGTCGGTCGATTCGTCGCCACCCCGCGGGAGAGAAATGAAACCCCAGGTGACGAGCCCGGCGAGAATGATTCCGCAACCATGCACCGTCATACAATACGGGCAAAGATCCTTCACGACGAACAGTTGTAAAGCGATGAACCACATTGCCGCTCCGGCCGCTGTAAGGGCCAGCGCCAACAGCAGCGACCAGGCAATCCGCCGAACCGCCGCCGAGAACCGCGGGCCGAGCAACACGGTGGCCAGCGCGGCGGTGAGATAAAGCCCGACGGCCGGCGCGCTGACCGGCAAGCCCAGCCATTTCGACCAGCGGCTCGACAGCACGTGCTCGCAGTCCAGCGCGGCGCTGCCATCGCCACAGCCGGCCGCCGCGCCGCCTGCCCGAAAAACCACGACCGTCAAATAGACCGACACCCCCAGCGCCACCAACGCCGTTGCGGCAATGGCCAATCGAAACAACAAGCCGGGGGTGGTTTCGTTACGGCTCACGGAAGCAATCCGGCTGGCATGATCGATTCTTGGGGGCGATGCGTCATCCCGGGCGATATCTGATATATACCTAGGATTCCGCAGTAGGCCAGCGAAAAGAGGCCTCTGCACCATTCTACAACAGAACGGCCCGTCCGCGTAGTTCTACGCAGGAAATCAGCGGCGAACCGGTGCCACCCTCGCAAAGCCCCTTTTGTGGCCCGCATGTCGAAGTGGGCTCCGCTTGTCCGGCCCAGTTGGATCGAACATAATGAGTTGATCACCACCCTCATCGCGTTTCGCTGGGTGGGACGGCTTGTGGGCGACGGTCATGAAAAACTCCTTGTCAACGGTCCTCCAGCGAGCGGGTTCATTCTTCATGCGGCAGTCGCCAATCCACAGCGCGGCACGACGAATTGCCCGCACGCTGGCCGAGATGGAAATTCCCTTCGCGATCGCCGGCGCGCTGGCCGCCAATGCTCATGGACACGTGCGGACGACTGAAGACGTCCACATCCTGCTCCAGCCGCAGGGCTTGCACGACTTTAAGCAGGCCTGGCTCGGGCGTGGCTGGATCGAAAAGTTTGCCGGTTCAAAAGGGTTTCGCGACACCACCGACAACGTGAATATCGACGTCTTGCTAAGTGGTGACTATCCCGGAGACGGACGCCCCAAGCCGGTCGTATTTCCCGATCCAGCCGAGGTCGCTGAGGCGGATGAAGAAGGCATTCCCATTCTCTCACTTGCGGTGCTGATAGAACTCAAGCTGGCCAGCGGCATGACGGCGCCCGACCGGCCGCGCGACCTCGACGACGTCATCCAGCTCATTCGAGTCAACCAGTTGGCTCGCAACTACGGCGACGACTTGAATCCCTACGTCCAGCCCAAGTACGACGAACTGTGGCTGGCGGCTCAGCACAAGGACGAGTACTAAGCGACGTAGGTTATGCTTTAGCATAACAGCGCGAGCGCAGGCACGCTGGGTGCCACTGCTAGTTTTCGACCATCCGTGCAAGATCACCAACACGAACAACAAGCCGTTTGGTGTATTTGTCTTCGTCGACTTTGATTTTCATCTTGCTTGGGACGCTTACATCTTCAATGACCTCTTTTCGACCGAATGGACTAAACAACCCTGCCATCGGCCAACGCACTCTTCGGTTTCGTGGTGGCCGTTTCGAGGTCGATGCTGGCCATGGGGGGTTTCTCAGTTGGCGGGTGTGCCGCAGTGGCGGCAATGTCGTTTGTCGCTGAGGTCGGCGCGAATGAAGTGCCGACATCCGCAGGTCAGGCACGTCGCCTTGCCTTGCGGCCGGTTTCGCAAGTCGCTCAACCGGATCGGCTTTTTTTCATCGCTCATCGAAGCGCCTCGTCGGCGGGTGTCGCTCAGAGCTTCCGGATCGAGCCAACCAGGTCTGCTCGGCCGCCCTCGCAAGATTCCACCCTGCCGCAAACCTGGCGGGTTTTGCTAGGGGCAAGGGGGCGGGTGGGTGCATTTTTACGGAAATGTTGCTATATGTAGCACAACGGTGTGAGAGGTCATGATGTCGGAGTCCGCACAATGCATGCAGACGTTCCTGGTTTGATCGAATTGCTTAGACGTGTTCAGGATGACGGCACGGACGGGCGTGCGGCAGTTGACATCGTTGCCGAATGGCGCGGGGAGCACGAAAAGGTCACCGACTTCACCGACGCGGTGTTTTTCGACCTGGAATTAGAGGATGTGGACTTTTCGAATCTGGACTTGTCCGGTGCGAACTTCGGCAGCCCAGTCGATGATGAAGGACTGACAAACGTGGCTGGCGCAAAGTTTCGAGATGCGCGGATCGACCGAGTCGCGTTTATCAACTGTGACTTGCGCCAAGCACTGTTTTCGCCGAAGTATTCGGAGCGATCAAGTTCATCGCTTCTGTTCGATTGCTGCGATTTGCAGAACGCTCACTTCCAAAAGATTGGGTTAAGGCGGTCGATCTTCGCCGGTTGCAACCTCAAAGACGCGACATTTCGAGACTCGCTATTAGTTCGCTGCGAGTGGATCGAGCGAGAGGGTAAGGGTAACGCGGAGGGGACAGACTTTTTAGGTGCGACATTAGAAAACTGCCGCATGCGTCTTAGCCTAGAGGGCGCACACTTCGAACAGTCGACCAACGTCCGAACAGTATTTGACGGCTCGAATCTGCGATCCGTAAATTTTTCCCAGGCAAGTCTTGTCGAGTGTAGCCTACGTGGTGTTCGCGTTAACTCTCGTACGATTTTCGCGGACCTAAAGTCGACCGAAGGGTGTCACATCGATCGCTACACGCTCTCGTGTTTGGACGCAGGTTTCGGTGGACTGTCCGTCGGCAATCGCTCGGACATGAAGATTCACGACGACGTTGCGTTGCTCCGGTCGCAATTCAGTGGTATTTGGATGTGGAGTCACATGCTTTCCATCGTGGCGTTCGTGTTTCCCTACGTGTGGTTCTTGGTACGCCAACGGACCATCGCTAGGTTCTATTCCGATCTGGATCGGGAGACGTCGGTGTCGTTGTTAGAGGCGATCACACGTTACATCCTCCGTGGCGGTCAAGAGTGGAATAGCGGCGATTGGTGGACCCCATCCTGGCCTTTTTGCTGGTTTCTCATTATCCTGCTGCATAACGTGCTGCGCGCCTTCCTGCTCTTCAAGACAAAACAACTTGAAACGCAGCAAGAGGTGAGTGGGCTACCCGCGAAGTTCGCCCTGGATGATGCGTGGAAGGGATTCCGCGTCTGGCCAGGAAAGAGACTCGGCAAGGGGTGGAGATTCTGGCGGTGGGTCTTTCGTTGGTCGCGCTGGGGCTTCTGGATCAGTTTGGTTTTCATCGCGATCAACTCGATCCATTTCCTAATGATGCGGGTGCCCCTTAACTTGACACCCTCGAACTTCGTTCCCTAACGCGTGCCCCTCTCAAAGGTTAACGGGAGGTTAACGGGGTCAGACTTGGTTTTCGGTTTTCGCCAGCAAGCGGAATTCCATTTCTACTAAGGTGAAAACCGAACACCAAGTCTGACCCCCATACCTCCCGTTTGGAACTGTTTACTGACAGAGATCACGGAAACGCTAAACGGTTCCTCCTGCCACCTTCGTTTCTCCCGTTGCCAAACCCCGAATCGTTCCGCTAGGATCCCCACCATGAACCTCAAGATATTCGTCCGCATCGACTTCCTGGTCATCGTCATTTGGTGGATCGGGATTTCGCTCGGTTATATCCCCGAAATCGGCTTGGGCCCGCTATCGGGCGCGCTCTTCGCCATCGCCGTGGTTACCTTCATGGGGACGCTACGGGCCAGCGGCGACATGCGAACGGCGATCGCCGCCTCGTTCGTCATGATCTACTTCGCGCTGCTCGCCGCGCTCGCGACCAGTGCGATAAACCGGGATCAGATTGACAACCCGGTCGGCACGGAATTGTGGAAAAACTTCACGTACTTGGTGGGAGTGATCATTGTCTTCTACTTCGGATCGACGGCAACGGTCGAGGTTATAGACCGCATTTACGGCGCTAAGCGGGACGCCAAATCCGCCGCGTCGGCCAAGCCACCGCAGCCGCCGGAAGAGCTTCCCCCTGACTGACCGAAGTGACGTAGGTTATGCCGTAGCACAACACCGCGAGCGCAGGCGGGCTGCGTTGGTTCTGTTTTGCCGAAGCATAACCTACGGGTGGACGTACGCCGATCACGTCGCGGCCGTCTTCATACCAACAACTCGCGGATCACGTTGCCGGCCACATCGGTAAGCCGATAGTCTCGTCCGTTGAAGCGGTAGGTTAATCGCTCGTGGTCGAGGCCCAGCAGGTGCAGGATGGTGGCGTGCAGGTCGTTGACGCCGACGCGGTTTTCGACGGCCTTGTAGCCGAAGTCGTCGCTGGCGCCGTAGTGGACGCCGCCCTTGATGCCGCCGCCGGCCATCCACATGGTGAAGGCGGCGGGGTTATGGTCGCGGCCCTTGCTGCCCTGCGAGTCGGACGTGCGGCCGAATTCGCCGCCCCAGATGACCAGCGTCGTGTCGAGCAATCCGCGGGCTTTCAGATCGGCGAGCAAGGCGCCGATCGGTTGATCGACACTCTTGGCGGCGATGCGATGATTCACGCCGATGTCGCTGTGACCGTCCCACGGCACGTCGCCCACTCCGCCGCCGCCGCCGTTGGTCGCGGCATAAAGCTGCACGAACCGCACGCCCCGCTCGATCAACCGGCGGGCGGTAAGGCATTGCTTGGCGACGAGTTGCGTTTCTTTCAGCCCGGTGCCGTACGCCTTGTGGGTGCCGGCCGACTCCTTGCCGAGGTCCAACGCCTCCGGCGCGGCGCTCTGCATGCGGTAGGCCAACTCGAACGATTCCAGCCGCGCGGCCAGATCGGCCTCGTGCGGGCGTAACTGCTGATGCTCGGCGTTGGTCTGCTTGAGCACGTCGAGCAACGTGCGTTGCTGCGCCTGAGTGAAGTTCTTGCGGCGGGCCAGGTTGGCGATCGGCGTGGCGCTGCGGCCGTCGATTGGGGTCGGCTGAAACACCTTGGGCAGAAAGCCGGGAGCCCAAATCGGATTGCCGCCGCGGGGCTTCACGCCGTGCATCACCACAAAGCCGGGCAGGTTCGAGTTCAGCGTGCCCAGGCCGTAGGTCACCCAGGAGCCGACGCACGGCCGCCCCTGCAGGAACACGCCGGAGTTCATCTCCAGCATGGCCGGCGTGTGATTGTTCGAGCGCGAGTAACACGAATAGATGAACGCCATCTCGTCGACGTGCCGGGTCATGTGCGGAAAAATCTCCGACGCCCAGGCGCCGCTCTGTCCGTACTGTTTGAACTTGAACGGCGAAGCGAGCACTTTGCCGCTGGTGGTGAAGAAGCCGGTTTTCGGATCGGCCCCGGCGAGCTTCTGCCCGTTGCGGGCTTGCAAAATCGGCTTGTAATCGAACGTGTCGACCTGCGAGGGGCTGCCCGGCATAAACAACCAGATCACCGCCTTGGCCTTGGCCGGGAAGTGCGGGGCCTTCGGTTGGAGCGACCCGGCGTCGGCGGCCTGGGCCGAGGAAAGCAGTCCCTCGTCGCTCAGCAAGCTGGTCAATGCGAGCGACCCACAGCCGAGCCCGGCCTGCCGGAGGAAGGCGCGACGGGCGTGGAAGTTGAAGGGGACGTTGGGAGGATTCATGGGAGAGCTCTCTTGTAACCAGTTGAATCAAGATTGAAGTCAGTTAGTCACACTCGCATTACAAAAATTGACTGCCCGGTAGAGTAGAGGAGGAATGTTAGATGGGTAGGCTCCAACATAGATCAGTATCCTGGTTTCCCGTTCGTGCCTCAATAGCTGTATGCCGTGCAATTAACATTGCCTCCCCCCTCTTCAAA
>JADFKK010000351.1 GCA_022564995.1 Planctomycetota bacterium
GGCGCACCTAGCAGCAAGCTACTATATGCGCGGCAGGCTGCTCTACCGCCAGCCCGGCAAGACGGCTGAGTGCCTGGCCGCGCACCAAAAAGCGCTGCAGATTCGCGAGCGACTGGCCCGTGAGAACCCCACGGTCACCAGATATCGGGACGGCTCGGCAGAAAGCCTCATGAGCATCGCCATCCTGCACGGCCTCGCCGGCAGGCGAGCCCTGGCCCTGGCCGCAAACCAGAAGGCGCTGGCGATCCAGGAGTCCCTATTCCGCGAGAATTCAAACGTCACTGGGCACGCGATTGGCTTGGCCGGCACTCTCGTCAACGTGGCCAATCTCAAAAGGTCTTATGACTCAGAGGCGGCACTGGAAAATCTGGGCCGGGCAATTTCGATTCTGGGCGACGTTCTCAAGCGCGAGCCGCGAAACGTCTCGGCTCGCACCTTCTTGAAAAACGCCCACGTGTCTCGTGCGAAGACTTACGACGGCATGAAAGCCTATGAACGGGCCGCCGAGGATTGGGAGCAGGCTGCGGCCGATTTTCAGGCCCTGATCGAGGTGACGCCATCAAGCCGCCGCGGAGGTCTAAAATTTCGGCGGGCCGACATGCTGGCCCGCGCCGGGAAGCACGCCCTGGCCGCCATCGAAATCGACGCGCTGCTGCCGCGCTTCGACAAGCCCTCGATTGCGATTGGATTCGCCCGAGTTTACGCGAAATGCGCCCAAGCCGCGCAAAACGACAAGACCATGTCGGAGGCCCTGCGCGAAGTGACACGCGACGAATACGTCCGGCGGGCGAGCGTCGTTATCGGCCGGCTGTCGGCGAAGGGCTTTTTCAACGACGCCAAAGCGTTGGCAATCTTGCGCGATTCGCCCGAATTCGCCCCGCTCCGCGACCAGCCGGAGATCCGTAAATTGCTGAAAGAATGAGCAGCCAGGCTGCCACTTATGCCGTGGTGTTGCAATATCTCCGCATCTGGCCCGGCGACGCGGAGGTACATCGCCGACAACTTTCTGAAAAGTGGCATCTTGCCGCGTTATTCGGAGATTTCGCAATGCGAAATCACCGGAAATCACCGAAAAGCGGCGGGACACCGCTGCTACTTTGTTTCTTGACAGAGCCGAGCGTGTCAGTCATCCGACCCGGCATGAAGGTTGAACCAGCCATGACGCCGAGTCAATGACGGTTTCCCACGGGTTAGTGAGCGATTATAATGGTGGGCTGCCAGGTGGCTGTGTCCTGCTCTCTTACTCTCTTACGAGTAAATATCCACGATGAAAATCAGACTGCTCTTTGCGATGCTCGCATGCCTGCTGTTTTGCCCCGCCGCCTCGGCCCAACTCACGGAAAAAGAATTCCGCACGCTGCACGAGCAGCTTAAGCCGGCCGCCGACGAGCCGTGGCGGACGATTCCTTGGAAGATCTCGCTGCTCGACGCGCAGCGGATCGCGGCGCAGCAGAAAAAGCCGATCTTCATTTGGGCGATGGACGGGCATCCGCTGGGCTGTACGTGAAACAACGGCGTGCTCGACCGTGCGTCGACCTTTGCCGATCCGGAAATCATCAAACTGCTGCAAACCCGCTTCGTGCCGGTGGCCATCGATCAGGCCTATCAGCGGCGGCAGCAAGACGCCGAGGGCGAATTCTATCGCAAGATCGCCGGCCAGGGGCCGCGCAATAACTTCAAGGGAACCACGCAGGGCTTGTACGTCGCCACGGCGGCCGGGAAGTTTCTCGCCTTCAATAACAACCGCGGGCCGGAGCGGGTCATGCGGGTGTTGAAAAAAGCCCTGGCCGATTTCCGGCCGACGGACGCCGCGGCGATCGAGCGCGGCAAGCCCGACGCGCGTTACAGCCCCTCGCCGCCCGAGGGCGGGTTGGTGGTGCGCGTTCGCGCCAAGGTGCTCGGCGGTTACGAAGACACGGCCGATCCCTGGAAGCGGATTTTTCAAACGGCCATCTCCCGCGACAACCTGTGGATCAGCAAGAGCGAACACGAGGCGCTGGTCCGCGGCGAATTGCCCAAGAGCCTGCAAGTTCGCATCGCCCGATTTCACTTGGTCGATAACACCCGCGGCGAACCGCCGATGTGGAAGGAGTCGGAGATTCGCGGGCTGGACATGTCGCTGAAAGACGGGAAGCTGCGCGGAACGGTCCAGTTGAAAACCGCTTCCGGCAAGCGCGGCTTCGACGCCCAGTTGTTCGGCGTCGTCGAATCGAAAGCCGGCAAGGTCACGCGCTTCGACCTCGTCGCCAAAGGCCAGTTCTGGGGCTCTGGTCGCTACACCGGCGGCGCCCCCAAGGGCAAGTTCCCGCTGGCCGTCAGCTTCACCCTAGCCGACGGCAGCGACACGGCCGACAAGATCCCGCCCCAAGGCTCGCGAGGTTGGGTGCGAGGGTATGTGCGCTAGCTGCCGGGGGCCGTTTGAATGTTGCGTCGCGCCTAACAGGGAATTATAATCGCCCCCGGCCGGAAGGAGGCCGACGATGAGAAGCAAGAGAATCTTGTTCGTGTTGGTCGGTATCGGAGCGTTGGCGGCTGGTTCACCTGTGGGCTTTGCTGATTCACGCCAGACGGTTCCCGCTGCCGAGGCGCAGAAGGCCGCGTTGGACGACATTCGCGAACTGTACAAGGACGAATATCGAAACGCCAAAACCAGCGCCCAACGTATCGCGCTCGCCAAGAAACTGGTCCAACACGCCGTCGAATTTAAGAACGATGCGGCCGGACAGTATTCACTATTGCGAGTGGCCAAGGACATTGCGCTCAAGGCCGACGATGCTCCCACGACGGTCGCGGCCATTGACGCCATGGCGGCCAGGTTTCAAGTCGATGGGCTGCAGATGACGTCTTCTGCGTTGGTAAGAATTGTGCGCGGGCCGATCTCGCCGGAGAGCCGACGACGAGCGATTGCGAGCCTGCGCGAGTTAACGCAGCGGGCGATTGCCGCAGACCGATATGAGTTGGCGGCGTCGCTCGCCGATTTGGGTGTCATCCAAACGAAGAAAATCCGCGACGGCAATCTGTTAAAGCAGCTCTCCGCCGAGCGCCAGCGGGTCGCGAAGCTCGCGGAGCAGTTCAAGAAAGTTCGCACAGCCCTTCTGGCGCTCTCGTCCGATCCGACCGATCCCACCGCCAACTTGACCGTGGGAAGGTATCGCTGCCTGGTCAAGGGAGATTGGGAAGCGGGCCTGCCGATGCTCGCCCTTGGCAACCACGCAAAACTGAAAGCGCTGGCGCTTGCCGAGCTGAAGACATCGCGCACGCCGGCAGAGGAGGCGGCCTTGGGCGACGCCTGGTGGGAGTGGGCCGAAGCGAACGCGGGCGGCGACGCGGCTCAGATCAAACAACATGCGGCGCAGCGATATCGGGCGGCCGCCGGCAAGCTTCGCGGTCTATCCAAGGTGAGAGTCGAAAAGCGGTTGGCGTCGTTGCGCGCGGCGGCCGAAAAACTCGCCCGCAAGTCATCGGGGCGGCGTCGCGGGGACAAAAAGAAGCAAGACAGCGATCATAAGTGGCTGCCCCTCGACGAAGGCGGCAACCTGACTCATTGTCTGAAGCTCGGCCCTTTCCCTCGCACCGCGGTCAATCACCGAAACATTCTGCTGTACTTGTCGAAAGGAGAGTTCGACAAAGAGGTGTTTGGCACGAAGCCGAGTCTCGATCAGGCGCGGGAACCCAACAAATCGGCCGGGCGCAGCGGATACGAATTCACCGGCCCTGCGCAGAAGCAAACCGACCACGTCATGTACTACTTGTTTTACGTCAAGAGCGACGTCGATCAACGGGTCAATCTTCGCGCCGGCACGTTCACCCGCTGGAGGCACAGCACGGTGTCGGTGGCGCTCGATTTTCGGCCGATCCCCAATGCCGGAGATATCCCGCTTTCCAAGGGAAGCCACACGATCCTCGTCATGCAGCACCACATGAAGAGCGACCGGCCCGGCCGATCATGGGTGACCCTCGCGATCCGCGGCAAGGGAATCCAACAAGCCGCTCCGGTTAAGGCTGCGAAAGTGCCGTAGGTTGACCTGAATCGAATCGCACCGAACTTTTCGGCTCGTTTGCCATGGCAAGGCTTCCGCGACCGGGTGCAAGGATACGTGCGGTGAGGCTCACCCGACCGCTGCTCACTCATTCAAGCCGTCGGGCACTAACTCAGGATGACGACGCTTAAGCCATTGGACAACATCTTGGCGAAGCTTTCTCGCGGTCTGTTCGAGTTCCTTAGCGTCGCGGTCGGTCGCCACATCGACGCGGTCGTACATGGCTTGGCTGCGCATCCGTGAGCACGTAGACAAATAGATGGCCGTCTCTTTTTGTTCGTCTCCGAGGGTGAGCGATAACGAGTTGATTGCGGTGTTATGATGGCCCGCGCCACGAGCAGTTTCATACCCTTCGGCCTGTAATGCAATAGTGCAAAGTTTCAGGGCCGCATTGTACGCCATGCTGAAATGATTATCCGCACTTACGTCCTTAGACGCATCATCCAATTCCCGGTCTACTACGGCGAACAGTTGCTTCATTTCCGCAACAGTTGGTTGATGCAGCACGATTGACTTAACCGTTGACAACCATATCTCTAAGCTCATTTTCATTTCCCTTCAAGAAAATCTTCTCGCGTCGAACGACATCCTGCAAGAAGGGATTACCCTCATGGTATTTCGTGTTGAGCGTCTCGGTGTCATAAATCACCGGGTTCACCTGCCGACCTAAAGTCGCCTGAGCCCGATCAAGCGGCCCGGCAAGCTGCTTGAGCGACACGTCGCCGACAAGAAACAAGTCCACGTCGCTGTCGACGTTTTGCGTTAAACGTGCGGCCGACCCGAATATGAATGCCATCTTGACATTGCTGGCGGCTTCGTCGATCGCATCTGCCAAGACACTTTCAAGCCGCAGGCCAGCCCGAATTTCCCGAACATTCACGATTCCATGAAGCGCCTGCAACGCATGCACGCACGGTTCCGTCACGTTCATAAGGTAGCCTTCGACTCGCTCGACGATACTTCGATTCCACGACATACGGCCCTGAGCAAACGCCTCTGCCAGCGGCTGTGCAATGCCGTGACGGACGGAAGAAAACTCCTCGTCGTCAAGCAGTTCCATAAAGACGTTGTTCACCGAATCGTCGCGCCCGAGGCACCGCTGTAAGGCCCAGGTGCAGGCTTGGCGCACGCGATGGTGTTGTTCGGTATCCGAAAGGATATCCAATAGCGACCTTCGTACGCTTTCGTCACTGCGCACAACTGACCGTAGAGCGTACGCTGCACCGACTTTCACTCTTGTCGGTTCGTCGGCGTGGAGGATATCGAGGAATTCAGTTCGTAGTGATTCCAATTCGACGAGTACATCGCTTAACCCGTTTGCGCATCGTTCTCGCACACGGTCGGAGTCATCGTCACGGAACCCGTCAATTAGCGCTGCGCGCACCGCCGGAACATCGGTAACAATCTCCCGGAGTTCATCGATCGTGTCGAGTCGCACGGCCTCTGAATCACCATGTTGAAAAAGCTCCACCAGAAGCTCTTGTGCTTCGGGTGTGCTGCGGACCTGCTCTCCAACATCCCACAAAAGCTCTATCTGAGCATCTTCCGCCACGTCCTTATCCCGGAGGATTTTCCGCGCGCGGCCGCACCATTCGACTGGATCGTCGGCGGGAGCTACAAACGCATCATTCTCTTGAGATGGTTCGGCGAGAAACCTTCGAAGCAGCGAGGATTCGCTTTTCGACAAATGGTCCTCCGCATCACGGAGAATGCTGTCGATGGTGCTGCGAGCGCCACGAGCATGTCGCGATCCGTCCAACTTGCCGAGTAATTCAAGAGCGACCAACGTGATTCCCAGCCACCGCGACGTGCCCAAGTCCGCTACGCTGGTGATGATCTCCTCGGCCAATCGAGCGTCTGAGACGGCAGTGCCTTCCACCAAGCATTGCAACGCCAGCAGAGGACCGCGATGCAAAAAACGCCCTGCCGGGTCGGGGTCGGAAAGCATCAACCGCAGTAGCGACGACGCTTGTCGTGGCGGCAGTTGCGACGCCGTGAGCCGAACGACTTCGCTCCAGCGAGGATGAAACAGGTAGGGTTTCAATTCTTCGACGGGGCCGCTTTCCTGCAAGATCGACCGTGACGCGAAGAACTCCTGGAAGGTAAGGTGCCAGAATGCATAAACGCCCGGCTCCCGCTCGACCAGCAGTCCGGATCGCTCTTGCAGAAATCGCAGAATACGATCACTCTCCTGCTTTGCATCTTGAAGCGCGAACCCCAACTGATCGCAAAGAAAGCTCTGCACGGCATCGGTAATCCACCACGTCGGCGCCACCGTCTGGTCGTTTCGCTGCATCTCCAGCGCGATGCTCGAAAGCAACCAGCCGTATTCCCTGCCGTCGAGCTGCGCTCCGTGAAGCAGATCGCCCGGTCGTGCAGCGAACTTGGCCGCCTCCCAGCTTTCGAGCAGCGTCTGGGTCACCTTGACGTACAGATCTGCTCGGCGTTTCGGCAAAACACCATGGCTGTGGTGCAACGCGGCAAGAATCGTGAGCATCAACGGATTCGAGGCGATGGCGAGCAGTCGATCGTCGGCGGCGATTGCCTCGGTTAGCCGATTGGCCTGTTTGTCACCTTGTTCGCGCGAACGCTTTGACGTTCCAGCCGTCGTTAGCGTGTGCCAGTTCTTCACGAATTGTTTGATTTGGTTTTTTCGCCAGGGGGCAATTTCGAATTCTTCGAATCCACCCTCTTTCCATGGCTGAGAATCGAAGCCGACCTTTCGCGACGATAGGACGTATTGGTTTTTCGGATACTTCCGTATGAATCCTCTGATGCAACCGTTGATTCTCGATTGCTGTTTTCCGTCGGTCGCTTCGTCCAGTCCGTCTAAGAGAACCACACAATCGCCTCGAGCCAGGGCTTGGCGAAGTTCTTTTTCGGGGTCGGGCAAATCGTCTTGGCGCACTCGTGAGGCGATGAACGACAACAGGTCCAAATCTTGATCCTGCTCTTTTGCTTGAAGGCACTCAGCCACCCGCACGAGAAGCGGAATTTTCGCTTGTTCAGGTGGGGCGCTAGCAAGTGACATTGCTGCATTGCGCAAGAGAGTCGTCTTGCCGCTGCCTGGATCTCCCAAGACGATGATCTTCTTCCGCTGCCTCATCAGCGATTCCAAATCGTTCAGTTTCTCGACTGGTCGTCTCGCGATCATGGCGCCAGGACCACACTCGCTGCTGCTTTCCGCATCCGTTTCGCGACTCGGCGTCAACAGCGGGCGAACGAACAGATTACTTAGCCGCATTGGCGCGAGACCGACGACTCCTAGCCCCTGGAAATCAAGGTCGGGGTCATGTTCCAGAACCCATTGGCGGTAGGCCGCGAAATCGGCGGTGCAGGCTAGATCGTTCTCCGGCAAATCAAGGGCGGCGGCAAGACGACGCAGCGTTTTCGGCCTAACCGTCTTATTCGGATCCCCAATGACGCCATAAATCGCCCCTCGCGAGACGCCGGACTGGCGCGCAAGATCGCTAATGGAAAGACTTTGCGACTCGATCGCCGCCCGCATTCGGTCAACATCTAACTTCATTACGAACTCACAAAATAGTACATGAATCACTACAATTATGTAATAATCTGTCGATTTGTCAATATCGAACATGTCCATTATGAAAATATAATGAACACTTGCGTCGCAAGTGGATCAGATATAGGCAACGCCAGCAGTACTTACTTCTCGCTCGACTGATCGAAAACGACCGTTGTCGCTTGTCCAATTTCCGTTTTCACCTCTTGCTTACTGCCATCGGGCCAGCGGATTTGGAGCTTTACCGACCCGGAATGTTCGCCGAGGCCGAAGTGAAGAACGAGGGCGTTTTGGTTGCCTTGGCCGGTGGCGGAGGAGATTTGGCGGGTTAGAGTGCCGCTGGCGAGCTTGATGCGGACTTGGGCCCCGATGGCGGCGGCGTTGACTTTACCCTTGCCGACGAGCCGCACCTTGAGCCAGTGGTTTTTGCCGCCGGGGTTGCGCAGCAGCCGGCCGCCGGAGACCAGGTCGAGATAACCGTCGCCGTCGAAATCGGCCCAGGCGGCTTGGTAGGTCTTGGCGGTGTTGATCTTCGCCGCGGCGGTGGCGTCGGTGAACTTCCAGCCGCCGGCGTTGCGATACAGCACGCTCTTGTTGCCCGGGTAGACCGTGGTGAAAAACAGGTCGAGCCGGCCGTCGTTGTCGAAATCGCCCAGCGTCGGCGAGGCGTAAGATTCCTGCCAGCGCAGCCCGGCCGTCGCGGTTTTGTCGGCAAAGCGGAACTTACCCTCGGGTCCGAGGTTCTTGAGAAACTTCGGCCGATCTTGATACGCCGGCCGGTGGCTGAAGTTGCCGACGAACAGATCGAGGTGTCCGTCGTTGTCCAAATCGCCCCAAGCCGAACCGATCGTGTGTCCCCAAGCGCCCAGCCCGCCGTCGCCCGCCGTGCCGGTTTCGGCCGCCACGTTCGTGAACTTTCCCTTGCCGTCGTTTTTCCACAGCAGGTTCGGCACCAGCCGGTAATTCGACACATACACGTCCAGGTCGCCGTCCTCGTCGTAATCGGCCGCCGTAATGCCGCGGGCCGGCTGCGGGCCGCCCTTGCTGCGCCATGTTTCTTTGAACGTGCCGTCGCCCTGATTGCGATAGATCACGTCGACGTAGCTGGCCACCGTCCAGGTTTCGTATCCGCCGATGTACAAGTCGACCAGCCCATCGCCGTCGAAATCGCCCCACGCCGCGCCCAGGCTCACCTTCTGCGGCAGCGGCGGAATCGCCTTGGCCAGATGCTCGAATTTCTTGCCCTTGAGATTACGATACAATCGCCCGCCGCCCTCCCAACTGAACAGATCGAGAAA
>JADFKK010000352.1 GCA_022564995.1 Planctomycetota bacterium
CTAAAGGGGGCTGAACGACGGGTTGTTGTCCTCCAACGTCCCAGGCATAAATGCCTGGGCTAATTAAATGATATGCAAGTTGAAACGCCACAAATCATTTCGCCGTCGCCTCTTCAACGATGCGGATCTCTCCGTCGCTGAGGCCGTAGAGTTGGTAGACCAACGCGTCAATCCGCCGGTCCGTCGCGTCGATCTGACGTTGAAGGGCCGTTTGTTCGTGTGGTGTCGCTGCTGCGTCATCGGATCCTTGGAGCGAGAGCATCTGCGTCACAAGAGCCGCGATTGCATCGCACCGCGTTTGATACTTAGATGAGATACCACGAGGAATTGGTAGGCAGCGACAATCCTTTATGAGTATCTTTTGGAATCGCATTTTGAATTCGTCAAGATACTTCTTGCGGTGATAAAAAGTCATCAATCGACTGTTGAGGACGCCCAAGATGAATTCAAGATCGCGATCATCTTTCTTGAGCAAGTTGAATGCATTCTGCGTGTTATACAATTCCTCGTCCGTTACACTTGCCCAAATGCGGCGATCTGTCCAATCGATAATTTGCTTGACTAGGATACGTTTTTCAGTGAAGAACTTCTGTTGTCTTGGGGCACCAAGCCAGGGACCGTAGCTTATCCAGTCCTTTCCGTTCCAGTCGATTCGGTAACGTCGCACGTCTTTTCCCGCTAGTAGTTTCTTGAATGTTTCATCCTTGCAAGAGGTCGAATGAAACGCTCGTTCCTTGATCTGCGTTTGCGAATGACCTTTATATTTGTCGTAGGGTGTAAGCCCCAAGCAGAACTCAACACAATCAGAGACAGGAATCGAATCCTCCTCGCATTTTCTTATTATTTCTTCGTCTCTATCGCTTGTATTGATCGACCAGACGCATCCTTCTTGGCCCTTCCAACGATCCTGTCGCACTTGCTCGTGCAAATGGGCCTGATTCGCGTCTATTTCCACAATTCGATCGTATCCCGCATACCCAATGATCTCTGTCAACGACGCCTCTTTAGTCGAATTCGTGATTACAAGGATAACGGTGTCAACTTTGACATCCCCAGCCGCACTCCCAAACGACTCGTTTGGGAGACGAACGATGTTGCATAGGGAGAAATTGTCGAGGATCATACGACGAAGATCAGCATATGAAGTTTGCGCGAGCACCGCCGTCGGTACAATCATCGAAAGCCGAAAGTGTGAATCGTGGATGAGTTGTAAGCATCGCTCGATAAAGGTCGCAAAGAGATTGATCCTGTTGTTCGCTGCGTGATAGTTTCCAAAAATGTACTTCACGTGTGAATCTGGGAGCGCCTTTATGTCGACATAGGGCGGATTCCCAATCACGACGTCAAACCCGCCGCGCTTCATGATCTTGGGGAACTCGGTCTTCCAATCAAACACGTTGATCCGCAACCGCTCGTCTTCGTCGAACAACTCCAACTGCCGGTTATCGTAAAAATCCGGGCCGATTAGCGAGTTGCCGCATTTGATGTTGCTGGCCAAATCGGGCAGGGCTCGTTCCTTGTGGAATAGTTTGAATTGGCGGCCGAGGGACTCTTCGCTCTCGCCTTCTAGAACCTTGAGCAGCAGCGACAGCTTGGTGACTTCGACGGCTTGGAAGTCGATGTCGACGCCGTGGATGTTGCCGAGCAGGATGCGCTTCCGCTCGCCGCTGGTCAATCGCCAGGAGCCGTCGGGGCCTTGGTAGATGCGCGGCTGGCGGCCCTTGGACCATTTGGCCGGGTCGTGCTCGGCGTAATGCTCGCGATACCAGTCGAGCAGATATTGGTAGGCCACGATCAGGAACGAGCCCGACCCGCAGGCCGGGTCGAGCACGCGGAGTTTGTCGGCTTGGGCGGCCGATTTGTCTTCCAGCAGCTTGCCGAGGGTGTTTTTGACGATGTAGTCGACGATGTAGGTCGGCGTGTAGTAGACGCCGCCGGCCTTCTTCACTTCCGGTTTGTCTTCGACGACGGCCCGATGGCCCTTGGTGAGGCGGATCACTTTGCCGAGGAACTGCTCGTAAACCTGGCCCAGGATGTCGGACGGCAGGACGGCGAATTCGTAGGGACTCTCGGGGTAGTAGAGGTGCGTGAGAATGTCCTTGAGCACCTTGTCGTCGATGGTGAGCGAGGGCGTCAACTCGTCGGGCGGCTCGCGGCCCTTTTCCTTGTGGAAGTGGAACAGGCCGGAGTTGAATTTTTCGTCGGCCCGTTGGAACAATTCGCACAGCCGGCGGTAGGTCGCCTTGCCGTTGGTGAGCGCTTGCAATTGTCCGTGGCGCTCGATGCCGCGTCCTTCGCACATTCGCAGGAAGATGATGCGGTCGATGATTCGCTGCACGGCGAAGTTCAGTTCCCGCTGGCTGAGCGACTCGTTGCGGAGGGCGATATTTTTGGCCAGGGCGAGCCGCCACGACTCGATCTCTTCCAGAAAGGCGTCGTCGACCTCGGCCGTGCCGCGTTTCTTTTTGTGCGAGGCGGCGTATTTGTCGAAGGCGCCTTTGAGGATCGCCTCTTTGCTGAAGATGTCGGCCAGTTCGCCCCAGCGGTCGACGTACTCGTCGAACTTCAGGTACATCACGCGGGCGGTGGCGGCCTTGTCTTTTTTGTCGGGCTTGACGCGGCAGTCGTAGACGGCCAGTTCCTCGAAGTCGGTCAGAATGCTCAGCGGCAGCTTGGCGCTCCAGGCGTAGCGGCGAAGCTGAAAGGCCGGCGAGACGGCGTCGCGGATGTCGACCGAGGGCTTTTTGGCTTCGACGAAAAACTTCCGCAGACCGCCGACGCGGAAGCAGTAGTCCGGGGCGCGGATCGATTCCTCGACGCGGATGGCGTCTTCGTGGATGACCTCTTTGTAGGCTTCGTGGTGGCCCTGGCGATTGTCGACGTCCCAGCCGAGGGCTTTGAAGAAGGGGTCGAGGAATTCGCGGCGGAGTTGCGTCTCGCCGTAGCCGGATTGCTGGTATTGATCGCGATGCAGGGCGAAGCGCTCGACGAGATCGATGACGGAGTCGGGGGCGGGGGTTTTGGCGTCGGGCATGGGGCTTACAGGCCGCGTTCATAGGCAAGGGCGGACGAACCGCCCATGGGCACCCGGCGAGCGAACGGGGGGTAGACGGACGGCATCGTACCGTGGCATGGGCCGTGTTGGCAAGGGGCGGCGGAAAGCGGAGAGGGGGTAAGCTAATGCCCCGCTTTCTGCTCTTGAGAAGATTGGTTTTGCCACAATTGGGCACCCGAATGGTGGTGGGGTGGGGCGAAATTTGACGCGGTCGGAGGACGGTTGGGACGGGGAAACGCGACGAGGCGGTGCGCGGGCGGGGCCGATTTTGGCACGCCCGTTGGGCAAGAAATGTGGTGAATGCTTGTCCCAGACGACGAAAACGCCGTTTTTCGACCAAAAAGAAACGAGGCGAATCGCCGAAGTGGGCCAGGGCAAAGAGGTTAGCGAGTTCCGCGCGGCCAATTGTGTCCAATCGCAACAACCCGCGGGCGGAAAGAGGAGTGGCTTTCCCTAGCTCCTAGCCCCTGATTCCTAACTCCTCGGTTACGCGCCGCGGCCAGCCGGCGGCCTACGAAGCTGCGCTGCGGCCAGGGAGGAATTTGGTAGAATTGGATGATGCGGAATTGGTCCGCGCGCGAAAATTAGGGCAGAATTCATGACGAAGAAAATCGTTCTTTTGCCGCCCGAGGCGCCGCTGTTGGATGATGGGGCGAAGCTGGGCGGGTGGTGGCATGATGTTGAAGACGATCGCATGGTCTGCGATCTTTGTCCGCGAAAGTGTGTGCTCAAGCCGGGCGATCAGGGGTTTTGTTTTGTGCGGGAGAATCGCGACGGCCAGATGGTGCTGAACACCTACGGCCGCAGCACGGGGTTTTGCATCGACCCGATTGAGAAGAAGCCGCTCAATCATTTTTATCCCGGCACGCCCGTGCTGTCGTTCGGCACGGCCGGCTGCAATCTGGGCTGTAAGTTTTGCCAGAATCACGACATCAGCAAGTCTCGTGAGGTGGCCCGGCTGAGCGAGCAGGCGACGCCCCAGATGATCGCCGCGGCGGCCCGAGCGCACGGCTGCCGAAGTATCGCGTTCACTTATAACGACCCGGTGATTTTCGCCGAATATGTGATCGACGTGGCCCAGGCCGCTCGGGCGGAAGGGATCAAGACGGTGGCCGTCACCGCCGGTTACATTACGCCGGAAGCCCGCCGGCCGTTTTTCGACGCCATCGACGCGGCCAACGTCGACCTGAAAGGCTTCACCGAGGAGTTTTATCACAAGGTAACGCTCTCGCACTTGCAGCCGGTGCTCGATACGCTTCGCTGGCTGCACCACGAGACCGACGTGTGGGTTGAAATCACCAATCTGATCATCCCGCAAGAGAACGACTCGGCCGGTGAGATTCGCCGCCTGTGCGATTGGGTTTTGGAAAACATGGGCGACGAGGTGCCGGTCCACTTCAGCGCCTTTCATCCAGACTTTCGTATGCTCGACCGGCCGAACACGCCGCCTGAGACGCTGCTGATGGCCCGCACTACGGCGATCGCGGCTGGGCTAAAGCACGTCTACGTGGGCAATATTGACGACATGGCGAATCAAAGTACATACTGCCCCGGTTGCGGACAGGTGTTGATCGAGCGGAACTGGTACGAGTTGGGCGCGTTTCGCATTGCGGGCGGCTGCTGCGAGGCGTGTGGTCGGCGGATTGCCGGGCATTTTGAAGATCAGCGGGGCGGTTGGGGACGGCGGCGGCTGCCGATCGATCTGTCGCGATTCGCCCCGCCGACACCGATAACATCACGGGCCGTTTCGGAAAACAAGGATACGACGATGACACCAGCGGGTAACGAAAAGAACGATCCGAGCACGGCGCAATCGCCCTCGCTCAGCGAGACGCAGCAGACGGCCGTTCACAAAGCGGCCTGTCGGATGTTGCTGGAAACGGTTTGCGGCGGGCCGGCTGAATCGCTCGACGAGACACTGGACGGCGCCGCCGATCAAGAAGTGCTCGGCGTGTTCGTCACCGCCAAGCGGCGCGGCAAGCTGCGCGGCTGTTGCGGCGCCCAGGCCGACGGCATGCGGCTGCTCGACGCATTGCGAGCATCAGCCGCCCGCACCGCCGACGACGACCCGCGGTTTCCGCCGATTTCGCCGACCGAGTTGGCGTATCTCGACGTCGAAGTCTCGGTGCTATTCGGCCGCCAGCAGGTAACGGCCCGCGGCGAAGACCGGCTCGGCGTGGTCGAAGTCGGCAAACACGGGCTGCAAATCGCGCTGGGAAATCAGCGGGGCTTGCTGCTGCCGCAGGTGGCCAGCGAGGGCGGGCTCGATGCGGAGCAGTTCTTGCAGCATGTATGTCTGAAGGCCGACCTGCCGCCGACCGCCTGGAAGGAAGACGCGGCGATGCTGTGGACATTCGAGGGAATTGTCTTCGGCGGTCCGCTGGCCGAGGCGGTCGAGTTGCCGGAAGATGTAGCCGTGCGGCCGAAGTTTATTGGCCAGGATCTCACGGCGCTGGCCAACTATTGTCGCGACAACTTGCTGACGATGGCCCGCGGCGCGACGCCGAATTATTACGTCGCCGGCGTGCCGGACGGAAACGTCACGGGCATTGCCGTCGATCTGGGCATCGATGGCGAGAACGGATCGCACAGTGCCTGCCGGTTGAAGCTGCGCGGCGCGATGCCGGCCCAATCGACGCTGTTCGAAATGGCCCGCGAGATGGCCGGTCCGCTGACCGGGCGGCCGGGCCGGTTGCCGACGCCGGAGCAGATCGAGTTGGGCATCGCGATACTGGGCGACGTGGCACTGCACGGCACGGTGGCCGAGCCCGACCTGCGCGGCATCGAGCCGTGGCGGCGGGCCGTGATGGTGCGGGAAAACAAGAACATGGCCTGGGTTTACGACCCGGACAAATCGGCCGAAGAGCTGCTCGCCGCCGCGTCGAAGGCGGCCCGCGTTCGCAACCCAAAGTCAGCGACCGTGATGAGCCTCGACGTCTCGACCAGCGAGCCAACCTTCCTCATCACGCAGGTGGCCCGCCCCATGCCGGGCCCGTCGGTGCGAGCGCCGGGCGTGGCGGGAAAGTTTTATCCACACGATCCGGCGGAGCTCGGCGCGACGCTCGACGACTTATTTTCCGGCGACGCGCCCGCGGCGAAAAAGTGGCCGGCCGCCATGGTTCCACACGCCGGGCTGATGTTCTCCGGCCGCATTGCCGCCGACGTGCTGCGGCGGATAGAAATTCCCGAGACGGTCATCATCATCGGCCCCAAGCACACGCCGCTCGGCGTTGAATGGGCCGTTACTCCGCACGCCACCTGGTCGCTGCCGGGCATCGAACTGGCGGCCGATCAAGACCTGGCCGAAAAGCTGGCCCATAAGATCGACGGCCTGGAGCTTGACGCGCTGGCCCATCAGCAAGAGCACGCCATCGAGGTTGAATTGCCGCTCATCGCTCGGCTCAATCCGGCGGCCAAGGTGGTCGGCATCGCCATCGGGTCGGCTTCGCTCGAGCAATGCCAGAAGTTCGCCGAGCAATTTTCCGCAGTGCTGGCCGACCGCCGCGAGAGCACGCTGCTGTTGATATCGAGCGACATGAACCACTTCGCCAGCGACGAAGAAAACCGCCGGCTCGACGAAATCGCCATCGCCTCGCTGGAGACTCTCGACCCGGCCGCGCTGTTTCAAACCGTCACCACCAACCACATCAGCATGTGCGGCCTGCGCCCGGCGGTCATCGTTTTAGAAACGCTCCGCCGCTGGGGCACTCTCGCCAAAGCCGACCGCGTCGCCTACGGCACCAGCGCCGACATCTCCGGCGATAAATCCCGCGTCGTCGGCTATGCCGGCATGTTATTCGGCTAGTAGGCCGCCGGCTTGCCGCGTCGCAATCGGCGTTCGGCGGAGAGCAGCTAGGATTCAGGATCTAGTGTGTCGGCGAAAGCGATCCGGACAAGCCCGACGGCGCTCCAATCCCTCGCCCCTAACTCCTAACTTCTAGCTCCTAGCTCCTACCCTATCGCCGCCTGCAGCGCGGCGATTTCGTCATTGCGGCGGTGGTAGCCGACAATCTCGCCCTCCTTGAACACGCCGACGTATGCGGGCGGCTGCCAGTCTTCCCAATCCGGGACGTGCGGTTCGTATGGCTTCTCGGTCTGCTTGACGAGGGCTTTGGTTTCGTCCAGCTTGCGGCCTGCCTCGTCGCGGTCGCCCAGCGCGAGGGCCAGCCGTGTGCGTTCCAGCGCCGCTTCGATCTGCCAGACGAGCATCGAACCCCGCTCGGCGATCAATTTGACTTCCGCCAGATCGCGCTCAGCCCGTTCAAGTGCCGCGTTGTCGTCTTCATTCCGAATTCCGAATTCCGAATTCCGAATTAGGATGGCCCGCCACAACGTCGCGCGGTGCAACAGGCCGAGGGGCAACCAATCCTGCGTGCCGGCCTGGCGCAGCAGGGAGACGCTCTCGCTGAGGTGCTGCTCTGCCGAGTCCAGAGCTGAGAGTCCAGAGTCGAGAGCAAGTCCTTCTTCCGTCTCTGGACTCTGGACTATCGACTCTCGACTCTCCAGCAGATACGTCCGACCCAGCGTCAGGTGGTCAAGCGCCGCATTGAGAATGTCGTCTTGATACGCGTGATCCGCCCAGCGTCGGGACTTCTCTGCGCGTTCCCGAATAGCTTGAAGCGTGTCCAGGCACTCCTTCCTGCGCATTCCTTCCAATTGCGTTGCATAAAGCTGAATATCTACCGGCGCGAGAAGGAGATCGGAGTATCTGAAGCCGTGAAACGCCCAGAGCAGGGGATACTGTGGCTGCCTCTTCTGTTGCATCGCCTCGGCCTCGCGGAAGGCTTCGTGGGCGACCGATGAAGGCGGAAGGATGAAGGATGAATCTTCTCCTTCATTCATCCTTCCGCCTTCATCCTTCATCCTTCCACTGGCGTGCAGGGCAGCGGCCAGCGTCGTCCGCTTCCCCATTCGCTGAAAGGCATCGCCACTACGGTCGGACAACTCCACGCTCTGCTCGCCCTGACGCACTGCCGACGACACGTCGCCCAGCGTCAGCGACAGTTCGCTCAGGTTGGAGGCACTTATTGCGGCATGTTTCCACCTTTGCAACTTCTCGCGCTGCTTCAAACCAAGCGACATGGGCCCTCTCGCTTCGCCGAGGCGACCAAGTGCGCGCAGATAAAACGATGTTTCGCCGGTTATGTTGGCCTCATCTACGGCGGTCAAAGCTGAAAGCACTCTCGACCACGTCTGTTGATAGAAGCCAGAAAGCGCAGACAGATTCAGTCCCATTGCACCGAGTTTTTTTGAAGCGAAACACTCTTGGCCGCGCAGAATTCGCTCAAAGTACACATTCGTACATGCATCCGATTGCATCCCCGCCTTACACCCATGCGCCACCGCGTGATACAGGGGCATCATGTCATTGAGGTTTTCGGGCAGTTCGGGGGCGGATTGTTTGAGGTGCTCATACAGGCGGCGGTGAGCCTCGCGCGCGGCGGCGGGATCTCGCTTCACAAGTTGTTCGGAGAAATATTCGCGGACATGGGGATGGGCGTCGAGCGATTGCTGATTTGCGATTGCGGATTGCGGATTTGAAGTATCAGCGTCCGCCAGCAAGTGGGCGTGTCTCAATCGAATCACGGCCTGCTGCCAGAGTTCTTCTCGATCTTTTAAAGCAAATAGCGGTTCGGTGAGACCGGGGATCGCGGGTTCGGCTCGCAGGGCGTTCAGGCAGCCGGCGTCGGCCGGGCGGTTGAACAGGCCCAGCAGACGAAGGATCGACACGGCCGCTCGGGCAATGATCGGGTCTTCGTCGCTCAGGTCGTCGTGGTCCGGCTCGTGCTCGAACCAGTTGAC
>JADFKK010000353.1 GCA_022564995.1 Planctomycetota bacterium
ATGCCATGGCTGCTGCGCTCCTTCGCTTGGCTTGTTGAACAAACCTATCAAGTACAAGGGGCGTAGCAGTTTTTCAATACGAATTTCCCCCAATTTCACCAAACGCACAAGTTTTCATCAGCCCAGGATTGGGGACGGGGGGCTGGAGGCTGGGGAAAGTGGAAGAAACGTATCACCAGTAATCATAATGCCCAGTACACCAGTACCCAGTACCCAGTCCCCAGTACCCAGTCCCCAGTCCCCAGCCTCCAGCCTCCAGCCCCCCCAGTCCCCAGCCACTCGATCACCGATATCATTCCTCGGCGGTTCCTTACGGCTTGATTACAAACTCCGGCGGCAGTTTCTCTTTTCGCTGTGCCGCGGCAGATCGGGTGGTTAAAAACACGGCCTCGCGGCCGGTCGCGGTGTCTTGCCTGATGACATAGACAAGCTTCATTTGCGGATCGTCCGTACGATCGACCTTGGTGGGGTTTCCCTGAATCAACAGCATCCGCAACACTTCGTCGGCCGGACGGCCCGCCGCCTGAAAGTTCGTCACCGACTTATTTCGGGTGATGCCCTCGCGTTCCAGATCCTTGCCCAAGATCTGCACGTCGACGCCCGACTCTTCTTCAAACATTGCCAGGGCCACCTGCAATTCTTCTTTGTCAAAGCTCATGGATATCGACTGTTTAAGTTTCTCGCGCAGCGTCTTCGTTGCCGTGGGTGTGGTGACTACGCCGGACGGAGGATCGGCGCTTTCGTACAGTGCCAATTCAGTTCCCATGACGAGGTGGTGCGCGGCGCTCGGCTGCAAATAAAACCGCAACACGGCCTGCGGCCCGTCGGCGCCGTAACGCGTATTGTTGATGAGTCTGTCGACAATTCGCGGGTAATTAGAAAGCACCGCGCGGCCGTGGAGGCTTAGCTTCGCCCCTGAACCGTAGGCCGCACTAAGCTTCCGCTGCGCCGATCGCAATCGTTCGTACACCTTTCGGGCCAGCTTTTCCGGCTGTGCGTCGACCGAGCCGATCAGCCGCAACTCGCCGAAGAACATCGGGTCGAAGTGTAAACTTAGCAAGCCTGCCGATACATCGCTGTTGCTGCCCAAAAGAAGATCGATCGCATCGCCGAGCGGGTGCGAATATCCACGAAACAAGTGATGGCCCTGATTGCGCAGGTAGGCTGGTTGAAACAGCACGGTCAAGTGGCGGTCGGCATCGCTGGCCCTTAGCAGTTGCTCCATCTGACGCGAGAAGGGCGGTGCCGAGGCGCCGGCATCGATTACGTCCGCGATGTCGGCCGCCGGAGCCACGGCAAAGCCGCCCCCGCCGATTTCGTAATAGGCGTGGGTGCCGTGCCGGTAATACGTCTTGCCGTCATGCTGGGCCGCCGCGGCCGACAGCTTCCATCGGTGGCGTTGTGCCGTCTCGCCCGACGCGCCGCGTGGATAGACCACGAGCGACAAGGTGGGCTGATCGTTCTCGTCGCGGACACCGATCACGAGACGTTCGACTTGCTGCATGTCGATTCCGGCCAGCGTCTCCAAGCTCTGCCGCATCCAAGGTCCAAACGGACCCAGCGCGCCGATCAGCACTTCGTCGTCGCCGTGGGCCAAGATATCGGCCGGACGTGCGATGAAAACGATCTGCGCCCCGGGCGACAGATAAGCCAAGTCGGCCGCGGTGCCCTGAGTTGGCGGCGCCCATAAATGGCTGCCGTCATCGTCAATGAGTTCGTAAGGCAGCGACGTGTCGGCGGACGTCGGCTCCGCTTCATTGTCTTGGCTCGCGCCGCCGGCCGCCGATTTGTCGGGCGTGGTGGGCGGATTTCCCGTCGACTTGCCGTTGTTCTCCCGCGCCTCGGGCGTTTCGTCTTCGCAGCCGCGCAGGCCCAAAATCGCAGTCGTCACCAACGCCAGGGCAACTGCGACCAGCGCAATCCACAATCCGGATCGCGAGGCCTTCTTGTTACCGAAACGATCGGCCGCCGAGGCTGTCTTCGCTGTCTCGCCGGCTGTGGCGGTGGTTTGGACCGCGACCACGGTGCTCTCCACGGTGCTCGTCACAGCCGCGGCGCCGGCAGCACTCGGCGCGACAACCGTCGGAAAGGAAGTGATCGGTGTATCCGAAGGTTTTGCTGCCGAACCGCTGACGTCGATGTTGAAATCTTCGTCCGGAGGCGCCGTGGGCCGCATCGCGATTTGCGTCGACTTGCGATGCAGCAAGGCGGAGTCGAACGTGGCCAAAGTTGCCGGCGGCAGCGGCGTCGGCTTTTGCCAGCGGGCCGGATCGACAAAAACGGCAACGGTCTCCACCAACGCCGCAGCGTTCTGATATCGAACGCTCGGATCCTTGGCCATCATGTAGGTGACCACCTGTGCCAAGGGCTGCGTCGTTACGCCCTGTGCGTCGAGCGAATCGATCGCCTTGGTCGCGTGGCAGGTCAGCTTTTGCTGCAAATCATCGCCGGCGAACGGCACATGCCCGGACAGCAACTCATAAAACGTACAGCCCAGGCTGTATAGATCGGTCAGCTCGTCGCGGGCTCGATCGGCCTGAATCAGCTCCGGCGCGGCATAGTCGGCGGCTAGCAGCGTCTGCGGCGAAGCCGAACGATCGAGCACGCCCGGCGGCGTGAACGGCAGCCGGGCGAGCGGGGTCTGAAGCAGTTTGATCGTGCCATCGTCGCCCAGCCAAATCGATGACGGCTGCAATTCGCCATGAATTCGCCCGGCGTTGTGGAACTGCGACAGGCCCAGAGCGACCTGATGAACGACGTAGCAAGCCTCTTCTGGCGGCAACGCACCCCGGCTAGTGAGCCGCTCGGCCGCGGTCTCGCCGCTCAGATGCTCCATCACCACAAACTTATATCCGCCGGCGTCGAGCAATTCGTGGCAACGTCCGACGTTGGGGTGTTGGATTGCGATCGCCGCCGCCGATCCTTCGAGCACCTCGGCCCATTTCGACCCATTGATGGTCTCCGTCTGCGGCAGGAAGAACAGCGTCACCGGATGTTGGCTCGGCATGTGGACCGCCGGAAAGACGCTCCGCGCCAGGCCCCGCTTAATGCGGTCGTAAACTTTGTACTCGCCGTACACAAACGGCCCGGCCCGGCCTGCCAAAAGCACCTGGGCCTGATAGCGGCTCAATACGTTGTCGGCGACGAGCCATTCGACCAACGTGCGGGCATTACTTTGCGTGGCAGCGCCCTTGACGTTGCCGAACGCCTCGCCGTATTGCCGACACTGCTGGAGGTCGAGTAACTGGCTGTCGATGGCCAGCTTCCAGAAATCGGGAATTGAAATCGACATGCACGATTCTCTGTTGCCTGGTCCGGTATCGCGATCCGGCGAGCGTTAGCAGCCTGTTGAAAAAGTCTGTAGGAGGCGACTCCTGTCGCCGATCCCCGTGTGAAACGTTTACTTCGCCTATCTCTTAAATGTAACGCGCCACAGCACTCCAGTGCAAAGGAGCCGGGGCCAATGTCGCAAAAACAAGACTTTCCACCCCGTTCGGAGCCAGCGCGACAGTCCGTCCGATTGTAACGGTCCGCGGGGAGATAGCCGATTTTCAGGCAAACATGACCTTATAGTTTTCCACTGTCGCCGTCAGGGTGAGCCGTTAGGGTGAGCCGCAAGGCGCTAGCCGCGGGTTTTGTGCGGGAAGACGTAACGTAGATTCACCGGCGGCTAGCGCCTTGCCGCTCACAGAAAGTGCCACGACCTACCGCTGTGCGAACGTGGCGATCTCCAGCCGCACCAATCGGTCGATCAACTCGCGGGGTGTCTGTGGGCGGCGGAGCGGCTCTTTGGCGAGCATGTTGGCGATCAGGTCGGCAACTTCGTCGGGAATGTTGGAGTTCATCTCGCGAACATCCCTCGGCACACTCTGTCTATGTTGCGAGATCAACTCGGCCAAGTCGTTACCGGTGAACGGCGGACGGCCGGTCAGCAACTCGTAAAGGGTCGCTCCCAGGCTGTAGATGTCGCTGCGGATGTCGGCCCCGAGGGTGCTGGTGACCATCTCGGGGGCGATGTAGGCGATGGTGCCCAGCAGCGGGCGGTCGACCACCGAGCCGGCTTCGTCGCGGCGGCGGGCGAAACCCAGATCGATCAGCGTGGCGTGGCCTTCCGGCGAGACCATGATGTTGGCCGGCTTCACGTCGGCGTGCATCCAACCGCGCTGGTGCAGCGCGTCGAGCGCCTCGGCCACCTGCCGGGCCGTCCATAGCGCGGCGGCCAGCGACAGCCGGCCTATTTTTACGTCCAGTGATCGTCCGACAAGCCACGGCATCACCAGATAATAGGGCGGCCCATCCAGCCCAGCGGCCAATACCGACACCAAATGCGGATCAGAAACCTGCCCGGCCACGGCCGCCTCGCGTCGCAACAGCTCAACCGCCAGCGGATCGTCCTCCAGCCGTTCGTGCAGCACCTTCACCGCGTAATCGGCCGGCGCCTGCGATCCAGCCTCCGCTGGCCGCGCCCGATAGACCCGGCCCAGCCGTCCCTCGCCGGCCAGCAGCACCGGCTGCCAGGGCCCAAGCGGCGGGGGAAGCGGGTCGGATTGCCACGGGCGCGCACCTCGAACGCCCGTGGCCCGTTCAGATTGGGGCCGATCAGGTTTCGCAGCCATCAAAAAGAAAGCGGGAAGAGTCGTCAAGAGTTGGGTCAAAGCAGAAACTGGGTCTATCCCTAAAATCGGTAAAACCGGCGGCGAAGTTGAGGCCAGGTGTGGGGCCGGCTCTCAAGCGGTCACTTTGTGCGGCGGGTTTCCAGCCGGTCGCCACCGCAGACCGCTTGTGGACGCTCTGCGGCCATCATAGAATTGGCGGTTTACGCAGGTTCACATTTTGAGAGCGATCAATATCTATTCCGCCTGATCGTACAAGAAAGGTCGTGTCCGATGCACCTTTGGCTACGTTTTTGTGTGCTGTTCGTCTTATCCCTCCTCACGTTGCTCGGCGGCTGCGGCGCTTCGAAGGAGACCTATCCAGGCTTGGAAGGATATGAGTTTCCCTTAAAGGCGGGCAAATATACGATTCTCGGCATCCGTACTGACGGTCACAAATTCGATCAGGCCTTGGCGAACGCCGAGGACACCATCACCGTCCATCCCGACATTGCCTGCATGGTCGGTCTGTGGGCGTACAACCCGCCAAAGATTCTCATCGCGCTGAAAAACCGCAACAAGCAGGGCGAGGTTGCGGTGGTCGGCTTTGACGAAGACAGCGAAACGCTTCAGGGGATCAAGGACGGTCACATCGAAGGCACGATCGTTCAGCAGCCGTTCGTTTTCGGTTACAAGTCGGTCGAGTACCTTGCTGCGATGATTCGCGATCAGCCGGTCGACATACCGGACAACAAGATATGGACCGTGCCGGTCAAGATCATCACCAGCGAAAACGTCGAATCGTTCGCCGCGGAAGTGGAAAACATGCGCAGCGGAAAAGGCACCCCGCCCGAGGCCGATCGGAAGTATGATACGTCTCAGCGAGTCCGCGTGGCGTTCGTCACCAATTCGGTCGATCCGTTCTGGCAACTGGCCGAGGAAGGCTGCAAACTGGCTGCCCTGGCGTTTAACGCCCGGGTCGACGTGCGGATGCCGCCCAACGGTCAGGTCGAGGAGCAGAAGCGTTACATCGACGACTTGATTACCAACAATTGCCAGGGGCTGGCCATCAGTCCGATTGATCCCGTGAATCAGGGATCAATGATCAACAAGGCATGCGATGTGATGCCAGTGATTTGCCAAGACTCCGACGCACCGAAGACCAAGCGGCGATTCTATTTGGGTACCAGCAACTACATGGCCGGGCGCGAGGCGGGCAAGCTGGTCAAGAAGGCCATTCCCGACGGCGGCAAGGTGATGATTTTCGTCGGCAAGATGGAAGTTCTCAACGCCCAGGAACGCAGTCGGGGGGTCGTCGACGAGTTGATGGGCAAGCCGATCCCGGCCCAGTTCGCAAGCGAGTAACAGGCGGTGCAACGTCCGCCAGTACCGCGTCGTCCCTTTTGCGTCTCATATTCTTTGCTCAGTCGCCGCCATGTCGCAGGATGAGTCTAAGCGACTTCTGATCGACCTGCGCTGTCTTTCCAAGCGGTTCCCCGGCGTACAGGCGCTTCTCAACGTCGATCTGCAGGTGGCTCGCGGCGAAGTGCTGGCGGTGATCGGCGAAAACGGCGCCGGCAAGAGCACCTTGATGAAAATCCTCGCCGGCGTGCAGATGCCCGACGAAGGCCAGATTCTGATCGACGGGTCGCCCGTGCGGATCGCCAACGTGCGGCAAGCCACGGAGTTGGGAATCGCGCTGATTCACCAAGAGTTAAACCTGAGCGACAACCTTGACGTCGGCGCCAATATCTATCTGGGGCGCGAGCCGCTCAAGGCCGGATTGATCGACCGGCGACGCATCGCGGCCCAAGCCGAACAGTATCTTGATATGGTCGGCCTCGACTGCTCCCCGCGCACCATCGTCAGCCACCTTTCCATCGGTCAGCAACAGATGGTGGAAATCGCCAAGGCGCTCTCGGCCGACGCCCGCATTCTGATTATGGACGAGCCGACCTCGAGCCTCAGTTCGCGAGAAACGGATCGCCTGTTCGAGGTCATCGGCCAACTGCGCGACCGCGGCGTGAGCATCGTCTACATTTCGCACCGGCTGGGAGAAGTGAGAGAAATCGCCGACCGCGTGAGCGTGCTGCGCGACGGAGAGAACGCTGGAGAGTTAGCCAAGAGTGAGATAACGCACGATAATATGGTGCGGCTGATGGTGGGACGGGACATCTCACAGTTCTATGTTCGCACGCCGCACGAAGTCGGCAAGACGGTACTGCGGGTCGAAGGACTGCGGGTGCCAGGTCGGGCCGAGCATGCGATCGACTTTTCGGTCCGCGCTGGAGAGATTGTCGGAATGGCGGGGTTGGTCGGAGCCGGCCGCACGGAATTGCTACAGGTCTTGTTCGGCGTCGATCGGGCCGAACGCGGCACGATTCGCATCGACGGCAAACTCGCCAAACTGAGTAGCCCATTGGACGCCATCCGCTGTGGCGTGTCGCTGGTTCCGGAGGATCGCAAACAAGCCGGTTTGATTATGGAAATGTCGGTGCGAGAGAATCTCTCGCTGGCTTCGCTGCGGCGCGACCAACGCGGAGGATTGCTCAACCGCACCGCGGAACAGAACATCGCGCGTGATATGATCCAGCGACTGGCGATCAGGACGCCCGGTGCTGAACAGACCGTGCAGTATCTCTCTGGCGGCAATCAGCAAAAGGTTGTGCTCGGCAAATGGTTGGCCATGCGGCCTCGCGTTCTGCTTATGGACGAGCCGACCCGCGGCGTCGACGTGGGCGCCAAGCAGGAGATTTACCGTATGATGGAGCGGCTGGCCTCCAAAGGAGTGGCAATTCTGTTCGTCTCCAGCGAGATGGAAGAGATTCTCAACATGTCCGATCGTGCCCTGGTCATGCACGAGGGACGGATCGCCGGCGAGCTTTCGCGCGATCAGCTCAGCGAAGAAAGCATCATGCAATTGGCCACGGGCAACATTCTGGCGGCGTAAGTCGAAACCAATATGAAAAAAGCTCTCGGAATTTTTGCGATGCTCGTTGCGGTCAGCCTGGTCACGCTGATCGACAACCCGGTGTTCGCCAATCCAGACAACATCGAAGTGTTGCTTTCGCGGGCGTCGCTGTACGGCATCATCAGCATCGGTGTCGCGTTTGTCATCATTACCGGTGGAATCGACTTGTCGATCGGATCGGTCGTGGCGCTTACGGGCTGTCTGTTGGCGATGTTGATGAATCATGGGACGTCGGCGCCGCTCGCCATCTTCCTGGTCATGCTGGCGTCGCTGGCGATCGGACTTTTTCACGGATTGCTGATCACCAGATTGAAGCTTCAGCCGTTTGTGGTGACCCTCTGCGGCCTGCTCATCTATCGCGGCATGGCGCGCTGGATTACCAACGACAAAGTGCAGGGGTTCGGCGACGGGTTCCAGGAATTGAAGTACCTGGCCACGGGCAAGCCGTTCGCAATCCCCGTTCCATTCTTGCGGTGGATCAGTGACGGTCATTGGGGACAGTATAAGTGGGACGTAACGGCCAAGGCCTTGGCCCTCGATCCGCAGACCGGCGAGCCGATCGCGCTGGATTGGATTTCCTGGATCGCCTTTCCGATGCCGATGATCTTGCTGGCCGTGCTGGCCATCGCGGCGGCCGTGTTTCTAAACCATACGATTTACGGCCGCTATTTGTTGGCCCTGGGACGCAACGAGCAGGCCGCCCGTTACAGCGGTATTAACACCGATCGAATGACCATTGTCGCCTACGTCATCAGCGCGATGATGTCTGGTTTTGCGGGTATTCTGTTCGCTCTCTACCTCAACTCGATCCAGCCGGCCACGCACGGCGGATACTACGAGCTGTACGCCATCGCCGCGGCCGTCTTGGGCGGTTGCAGCCTGCGCGGGGGCGAGGGATCGATCCTCGGCGTCGTGATTGGCGCCGCATTGATGCGCGTTATATACAACTCGATCAATCTGATGGGCATCCCCACGAATCTCGAATTTGCCATCATCGGGATCGTCATCTTGGTGGGCGTCATCGCCGATGAACTCTTCAAACGGATCGCCGCCGAGCGCAGGGCACGACTGGGGGCCGCCATGGCCGAGAAGGATGCGGCCGAAGCAGCGGCTTCCGGCGAGACGTGACGGAACGCGGGCACGGCTCAGAAATGACTTCGGCGATTACCGGCGAGCGGCGGCCGTGAGGCCGCCGGTATCACGCTTTCGGTGGCG
>JADFKK010000354.1 GCA_022564995.1 Planctomycetota bacterium
GGTTTCCCGCAGCGACTCGGCCACGGCCTCAACGGCCGTTGGCAAGAATCTGCCAGACGGGCTACCGCGCCACGCCGCCGACTGGAAAATCCAGGGTGATACCCGCCTGAGCGATGCGGCGATCGACGCATTCGCCGAGTTGGCCCTCGACATTGTGGAAGCTGACGGTATCGACGTGTACGGCGCGGGCGATGGCCTGGACGGTGGGTAGCTGGTGATCGACCTGGCGCGGAATAAGGATGCCGGCCGAGAACTGGGGGTCGGGGTGAATATGATTAGATCGTACCAGTTGGCGCCACGTAACGCTAACCGGTATAATTGCGGTGTGAAATCATGCTCAATCTGCAATTCCGCAATCTCCCCGCCGGCCACTCGGTATTGTTCACCCGAATGTGCCCGGACCGCTCACAACAAGCGGCGACGTGCCAAGCGGAATCGCCGCAAGTGCAAGCGCTGCAGGGCGTGGTTCAAACCGACGCGCCGCGGGCACGTCCTGTGCTCAGCGGCTTGCCGCCAGGCCGTGTTTCGGGAAAAAAGGCCACTCGGCTCACTCGATGTTTGGCGCGGCGCACTGCGAGCCGATTTGACTAAGCTCGCCTTGACCAGGAAGATATTCAGCGCAGAGGATGAGGCCAGGGCGATCGCAGCTCGACAGGCAGAGAAACGGCAGCACGTGGACGATGAGTTGAAGCGAGCAGGGCTTGATCCGCGGCCGCTTCGGCGCGATGGGCGCGCCGTGAAGATTCCGAACGATTAGCTCGGCGGAAGTTTCCTTTCGTTGCGGGAAAGCGCTGTCGTGACAATGCGGCCGAGGTCCGATTAAACGGTCGTTGATCGCCCGGCTGGTTGAACCAGACGAATGAATGATCTCGAAGTCGAGGAAGCTTTTGATTGGACGTTCGTTCTATCCGCGTAGAAGGGCGTGGGTGGGTGTATTGGTCCAGCGGTTTATATGACCCATTTGGGTGGGATAAATCGCCGGTATCACAGCGCCGCATGAGAGAATGGCGAGAACTCGCGCAGGAAAGTGCAGAATGTCGTGGCGGACAGCAGCGCGGTCGTTTTTTGACGTGCTTCAGGTGCCACGGGTTTTTGATACAGTAGCAGCGCAACGCGAACGCCAGTCGGGAATACTGGACAGCAAGCCGCAAGATCTAACGGCGGGCGCTACTGCCAGCCGTCCGCCGGATAATCCTCTCCCGGCCGAGCGTCGACTGGTCGGCCATCGCGCGGTCGACGGCTGCGGCTTGGAGACGGCGGAGCGGGTTGACTTTTGAGATGGGCGATTCGTTTCGCCATCCAGCACGTCGCATCGCTGGACGATCACGTCGGCCAAGACGGTCGAAGTGGGCATTCGTAGCCGTGCGGCTTTCGGTCGTAGCTGTGTCTCGTGGGACAAATGCCTCGGTGGCGGCGGGTTGTGGAGACTTGGCGGGTTCCGGTCCCGTCCAAGCCGCCAGCAACACGGTCAGGTCTTGGAAGTTGACCGGGGTGGTGTCCTCGTCAACCAGATTGCCCTGGACGGCCGAGACGTTCTGATTCCAATTCACCAGCAGGATGGTGAGATCCTGGAAGTCGACGAAGCCGTTGGCAGTCAAGTCGGCGGGAAGAGGGGTTGGATCGTCGGCGCCGGGCGAACCGGCCAACAGCGAGCTAATTCGCCAGCCGGTTCCATCTTCCCAAGCGTTGTTGGCAGCCAATTCATCGACGACGACCAGCGTAAATCCGACGCCGTCGGTTTCCGGATGCCAAGCTTCTTCGCCCGGGTCGTTGCCGTCTTCGTAATAAAAATCGAGGATCGTGCCGTTGTCGGCGTCTTCAAGTTTGATTCGCTCACCACCGTTAGAAAGACCGCCATTGAATTCGCCAGCGATGATTGCCTGATCGACATCAGGGTAAACCGCTGTGAACGCCGCCGCGTCGTTAACGACCAGCGCAAACTCGCCGGGCGCAAGGGCAGTCACGTTCGAGTCGGTAAAGTCGAACGGCGAACTGGGGCCTTTGGTAATTCGCACGCCGGTCAGATCGAGCGTCGTCGAGTCGCTGACATTTTTCAGTTCAATAAACTCGGTTGCTTCGCTCGGTCCGGTCGGGTTGTAATTGACCTCCGTAATGCGAAGGAACCTCTGTGCCTCGGACGGCGTCGATGGCGTCGTGATCGTTGACACGAGCGAACCGTCCGACGTCCGCAGTTCGATGACTTCACCTAAGTTCGAGATGTGGCCCGAGTAGCCGCCTTGCACGAACAAGCGCTGCCCGCCGGACGGGCCCGTCGCTCGGGCACGGAACGCAGTGACGTTGGGCGAGAGGTAAAGCGTTCCGCCAGAGGGAATTACCGTGCCGGGCTGGAAGGCGAAATCGACGCCGCCGGTCAATTGCCAGCCGGAAAGATCGACCGCCGTAGCATTTGGATTAACCAACTCGATATATTCTTCGTCCTGATTGCCACTGAGGGGATTGTACTGGAGATCGCCAAAATTAATCGCAGGGACACCGACCTGGGCATGCGGGATGCCGGCGGGCATAGCTTCGCTGATCGGAGCGCTGGGGTCGTAGGCCGGATTGTCGATGCTGTGGGTTACGTAGAGATGGGTGCGACGTTGCACCAGGTAGTCCCTGATGATCTGCTGTACACCGTCGCTAAAAGTCATGGGCCGGAGATTGGTCCAGGATGTCTGGCGGAACGCATGGCCATTGATTTTCCGGTCCAAATCCGCGTCCTGCTGCATCGCCCTCTGGTACTCGGCGAGGCGGCTCTCGAAATACAAATCCTCGGCCGGCGTACCCGGCGGCTGCAGGAATTCGTCCATAAGCGTGCGCAGCCGCCGCAGGTACATTTGGCGGGTTTCCGGCGTGGAAATGATCGCATCCTGCAATCGGCTGAACGAGTAATTTCGCACATCCGGCTCAAAGCCCTCGGCGCCATAGAAGGGATGCCCGAAATGGTTGTCCCGGTTGCCTGTAACGAAGTCCGCTGCAAACCATTGCCCGAACGAGAAGTTCATGTCGAAAGGCAACCATCTCCACTCGCCGGTGCCGTCCGAGTCGCGATAGACCATCACGTTGATGTGCATCGAGTCGGCTTCCTGAGTGACGTGGAAGCTGGCCATGTAGTTGATCGCTGCGGGAATATCGACGTTGTCGAGGATAAACCGCGCCCGATCGTCGTCCGAATTGCCTTCGTAGATACCGTAGACGAGATCTCTCAAATCACTCTTGCCAGGGCCGTCGATATCAATTCGTGTGATCTTCTCGGCGTTCGACCAGGGGCCCCTGCCGCTCGTGGCGAACTTGTTGAGCATGATCGGATTCTTGTACAGGGCTCCGTTGGGGTCGAGGCCGACGCGGTTCAAGAAATCCCCGTCAACATGTTCCACAAAACCGGCCAATTGAAAGAAATTGCCGTTCATCTCCAGTCGCACTTGCTCTGCGCGGATCGTCGGCACGCCGGCCCGGCGAAACGTCTCCGCCTCGAGCGTCTCCCGCAAGTAGGCGGGGTCCGCCATGTTGGCTTGCAGATTGACTTTCTGGAATCGGTATCCGCTATCGTCGGCGCGGAACAGATGGTCCCGGTTGAAATTGATGCGGTGATTGGTCTTCGACAGCGCCGCCGACGAGTTGCCGCGCTCTCGAATGAACACGTTGTCATAGAACTCGCCGTCGTAGAACATTGACGCCCGCGTGCCCGAACGCCTATCCGCTGCGCTGGGGTTCTGCACGAACAACTGGTAGATCGACAGTTGACTCGTCACGGCCGGATCGGCGACGACGGTACCCAGGTACTCTTCCGACTGCCGCTCGCCCGAACTCTTTTGGAATAGCGGCCAGCGCGAGTTGTGCCCGTCCGTGTCGAAGGCTTCGATATACCAGCGAACCATTTCGCCGGCCGCGGCGCCACCGGCCGCCGGGATCGTGGCCGTATAGACGCCGTCGCCGGCAACCTCGTCGCCGCCGGTAGTCCCGTCGTCGAGCATGGTTACATTGGTGTGCCCGCCGAAGCCGACACGATATCTCAACAGCACGTTACTTAGGACTCGTCCGTAAATAAGTTACCGGACTTTACGATTTCCGGTTGGGCAGTATTTCGTAGTTCCAATCGCCGTGAAACACGTTTCGTTTGATTCGTACAGCTTCGAGTTCGCGATTGGTGACCTTGCGGCCTTTCTTGTATTCTCCCTCATCAAGCCAGCAATGAACTTCCAATCCTTCATTCGTTCGAGTTGAGCTGACTAGATTCACGACAATTTCGTGAGTCTCCAGAGGAACGCCACGCCAGTTTCTGGTGATGTGACAGAACAATCGGTGTTCAATTTTATTCCACTTACTGGTTCCCGGCGGATAGTGACAAACCTCGATGGTCATTCCCGTTTTGTTGGCTAGTTTTTGCAACTCAATTTTCCACAGTCGGTTGCGATGACCGTTACTGCCGCCACAATCCGCCGTGACCAACAAACGAGTTGGCCTGCGGTAGCGTTTTCTGCCCAGTTCTCTCCACCAACGGCGGATCGCCTCAACCGCAAACTCTGCGGTATCACAATTGATTCCAATAGATACCCACGCTTCGTTCTGCTTGATGTCGTAAACGCCATACGGGATCGCCTTGCCCTTCTTCTTGTCCGGAAAGTCGTGCGTGTCAACTTCCCGAGGCGAACCCTTGGGGCGATATTCTCTCCCTACATTCGCTTTTTCGCCGAGGTTTTCCTTCTTTTTCGTGTCCACCGAAACCGCCGGTCGGCCACCGTGTCGGTAAGCCTTCACACGCCTGGCAATGTATTGAAACGGGTGTAACCGGCGTTCCGCTAGGTGGCGAGGTGCCAGGGAAGTTGATGGAGGATACGACGATCGGGATAGAGTCGCCTGGTTTCGGTTTTTATTCGATGGGTTTGAAATGCGGACCATTGGCCGTTAATTGAGGTGCTGCGAAGATCAAGCATCGCTTGAGCGCCGTCGATCGTCCATCGCATGCCGGCACGCTCCATCCGGTCTTTCACGACGTGCCGGCAAGCGCCCTCGATCACGCCGCTGGCAATGGGGAAGCCGGCTGCCAAGTATTCGTCGTAACGCATTCGATCGCGGTTGTGCTGCAAGTAGTTGCAGATTTGAGTTAGTTTCCTTTGTTTCGCCGCGGGCAGGCTGCGTTTGGTCGCCATCTGACGCAGACCGCCGATGACGTAACCCACCTCGCCGTGAAGGATGCGTAAAGTGCGGTCGCGCACGAAGGCCGTCGCTTCGTCGCTGCCTTCGGAGTGAAACAAGTAGGCGGCGTTCCACAAGTAACTCGTGACGTGCAAAAGGTCCAGAATTTCCACCACGTCCTCCGGCAGGTGCGTGGCGCAGGGTCAGACGGCAGGTTGATGACCGCCGCTGCAGGTGCGAGGTCGGGCCCGCGAATGAGCGTTAGAGTACCATCGGCGAACGAATCGCGGCCGAGCGAGCCAAAGCCGAATACGCTGCCGTCACTCAGCACACCCGCAACGGTCGACCCGCTGGGAATGTTGATCGGCACCTGGTCACCGACCTTGTCCAAACCGGGCAGAAGTTGGCCGTCGAATTGAAATTCCCCGCCAAAGATATTGACCATTGAACCAGGCAACGCGGTAAAAAAATCTCCCACCGTGCCGCCGGTGATATTTACCGTCGAACCATCGCCGGCCTGAAAGGGCACATAACGGTGGGATGGTAAATCACCGCCGTAGAGCACATTGAGAACGTCGCCGAACCCGACCGATCGCGGCGCCCGATCGGGCGGCAAGTTGATGATCGTTTCACCAGACGCGGGAAGCGCAAACGTAAACGCCACGATGCAAGATACTGCGGACCAAAGGAAGAGCCGTCGCATGATCGACCTCCTGCCAATGTTTGGGGATGCCGCTTCGGCCAACTCACGCCCCCGAATTGTATCCCTCCCGGTAGAATCAGGCAACAACACGGCGGAGACGTGTGCGGCCAGATTCTATGGCAACGGGAGTCGTGGGGCAGGTTTACTAACCTGCCAACGTACAAGCATTTTGCTTGGCAGGTTAGGAAACCTGCCCCACGTCGTTCACGCATCGCCAGAAAAACTTGCCGCACACGCGGAGACAAGCAACATTCGGCGTTTCGGCGAGCCGCAGCGCGATACCGGCAGCCGAATAACAACATGGCTGGCTACTCGGAAGCTATGAACGGCATCAGGCCGGCCTGTTGTTCGCCGACGTGCAGCGATGGTTACTCCAGAGCGTGGCGGCGGCTGGCGAGGACGAGTGAGCGTCGGCGAAACAGCGTTTATTCGCTGTCGGTCATCAACTGGGTGAGCCGCTGCCAGGCGCCGCGGGCGGCCTCGTCGGTGGTTTGTTCCAATTCCTCCAGCAGCGCATTGCCGGCGGCTTCGGCGGCGTCGGGATCGAAACCCTCCTCGCGGTATTTCGCATCGATCCAGTCGTGCAGCTTTTGGCGTTGCAGTTCGGAATAACGCTTCAATTCGTAGAGCCACGGCAGGCCGATCTGCGTCAATACATAATTGGCCAGCGGAAACATCAGCGCGACGATGGCGGCCTCGGTCACCACGGAAAATTGCTGCGGTCGACCGGCCCGTGCAGCCCGTTCGATCGGTCCGCTCAGATGCGCATTGCCGGCCACGGCTTCTTGAAACTGCTGGCGATTCATGGGAGGGTTCCTTTCAGGCAAGTCTTGCAGGCTTTGTCGGAAGAGTCGACTAGGGGTGGCTGGCGGCTGAGCTTGCGTCGCGGCAGGTCAAGGTCTGCGGTCCAATGGGACGAGTCGGATTTTCCGTGGAACGGAAACACGATCGCTTTTAACTAGCCCTGGCATTTATGCCTGGGGTCCGATCGCCGCGTCTGCTCTATTTTTTGCCCCTTTAGGGGCCTGGTGACGGCAGCGGTCAGATCGGCGCATGATGGCAACGCAACGCCCCTAAAGGGGCTGAGATAACGAACCAATCTATCTGCTTCCGATTCCCAGGCATAAATGCCTGGGCTAATTAAAAAGCTCCACGGCAAAATCTAATAATCCAATACTCCCGCACCTCTTGTCGTCCGCGACACAAGCTCAGCCGCCAGCCACCCGTTTCGCAAGAATTCAGGCAATTCCCGTAGCTGAAATCGCAAGAATTCAGGCAATATCTGAAGTTTTGCAACTTCAGCTACGACAACGGACTACTCGGATTGCAGGGCGGCTTCGATCCGCGCGAGCAACTTCTCGGTTTTTTGGATCTTGTCCGCCGCGGCGTCGCCGAAGGTTTTGTAGTTCTCCAGTGCCGCGCGGGCATAATCATGCGCGTCGGCCAGGCGCGCTGCATCGGCAAGGTCCAACGCAACATTGAAACGGGTTGTGGCGGCGCTGTACAGATCGCCTGCTGCTTCGACCAGGCGGATCGACTCGCGGTAGTGCGTCATGGCGCGATCAGTGTCGCCGGCATCGCCGTAGATCGCTCCGAGCGCATTGTGCGTCACTGCCAGATCATTGACCGCGCTGTCGGGCAGCATTTCGAGCGCTTCGTGGTAGGACTTCAATGCTTGGTTGATGTGCCGGAGCGATTCGGTTTCCGAATCACCGGCCTTCTGTGCTTCCCGAAAGCACTCGTACGCCACATTGCCGATTTGAGCCAGGCAACGTCCACGCCCCTGCTGGTCACGCTCATCGCGGCGTTCCAGGCTCTGTCGATACCACTTCTCGGCCTGTTCAAGATCGCGGATGTCAGGTATATCCTTATAGGCATGGCCCAAGTTGAAGGTACAGGTAGCGGCAGCGCTTCGGTTCCCGATTCGTTCGGCTAGCGCCATTGCCTCTTCGTACACCGTCACGCACTCCCGCTGAAGGAGTTCGCGCAGGACCTGGCCGAGCTCGTGCAGCGAAGCTGACAGCGAGCGAATCGTGTTTCTTTCGGCGGCGTCCAACTCTTCCGGCTTACGCTTCAACAGCGGCGCCGCCTGCTGCCGCTGCATGTCGACATCGAGGCGCTGCAGACGCTCCGCCTCCGTCCACTGCCGTGCTTGCCGAGCCAAGCGGATGCGGTACGGATTTACAAAACTCCATTGTTCTTCCCGACCCGGCAGCGGGCCGTCGGTGTCGGGATCGACGAAGTCGGGTACGATTTCCTCAACCAGCCGTGACCATTCCGCGCGGCGGCCGGTGTGATCGTAGAGTTCATCTAAGCCCTGCATGGCGCTGATGATGCTTCCCCACCACTCGTTCGTGCGCGCCAGCCGGCGGGCATGGAGCAGGTTCGCCTCCTCGGCTTGCAGGGCGGAAATCACGTCTCGGTTGCCGCGCCCGTATTCATTGTGATAGTAGTTGCCCAATGCGCCAATCGCTTCCACATATGCGCGGGCGGCCTCCAATGGCGGATTGCGGACTTCGGATTCCGGATTTTGTGAGTCCACCAGCGTTTGGGGCGGGTAGTATTGGTCGAACAACGTTTTGAAGAACCACGGCAGGGCCGGGTGGATTGTATAGTAGCCCCCGCCATGGGACGTCAGTAGACCGATCTCGGCGGCGCGGTCCAATAACTCCTCTGCGGCTTCCCGCGTCATCCCGCGCAGTTCCGGCAGACACCAGTCTGCCTCGGGGTTGCCCATCATCTTCAACGTATCGACGTCCACAAACCCCTGAAAAAAGTGTAGGCAGGCGAGCTGCGCGCGCTGGGCGTCGTTGAAGGCGCTCTCGAATCCGTAGGCCAGCGAGGCGCCCAGGCTGCGGCTGCGGCCTTGATCGGTTTCGTCGTCGAAGGCGGTTTCACCGCTTTGTAGCCGCGCGACGAATGCCTCGATCTGGTCGCGG
>JADFKK010000046.1 GCA_022564995.1 Planctomycetota bacterium
TAACCGAGCGTATAGCCGGCGTACTCGCGCGGATTGTCGACGCGGCGCATACGATCGAGCGGCTTGCCGCCGGTGAGAAATTCGCCTTGGTACAGCAAGTCCGGCGCGACGACCGTCATCCCGCCGTCCAGCAGCTTGGTTACTTCGGCGTTGGGCGATCCGTCTTTGTTGAACAGCCCGTTCTTGCCGTCCTCATGAATCCAGATCACGACCTGGCGGTTCCATTTCTTGGGAAATAGAAACACGACGGGCAACTGCTCGCCGCGGGCTTTGTTGTTGACCAGGAACGTGTATTCCAGATACTTGCCGCGATCGACTTCGGTGAGCTTCTTCTGCTCGACCGCTCCGGCCGGCGGTAAGCCGCGCCCGACCATGATGTCGACGGCGCCGCCGATGATTTTGCGATATTTGGCCAGCGAGGCGGAATCGCTCGGCGTGAGGGCCGCGATTTGCTTGTTCGAGGCGGCGTTCATGCGCTTGGTGAGGCTCACTTCAAATGCCTCGCCACCGGTCGGCTTGGGATGTTGTTTGTTCCAGACCGACATCTCCTCCGTGCTGAGCGGCGTGAAGTCGCGTTCGATGATTGGCTCCTTGTGGCCCAGCTTGAGATGTCGGTTCAGCCAGCCGTACATCATCGCCCGGCTGACGTAGTTATAGTTGTGGCCGAAGTCGAAATGCCGACCGTCGACCCGTTTGGGCACGCCGAGCATTTTGTAAAGCTGCTTCAATTCCGGCAGGCCCTTGGTCTCCAGTTCCTTGGTCCAGTCATTGGCCGCGCTCAGCGCCAAAGGCCGCGGGGCGAACAGCCCGGCCAGTTCGATGTTGCCGGTGTCGATCCGCAGGTAGCTACAATTCTCGCACGTGCAGCCGCCCTGCATGGCGGTCGAGACCATCACGGCCGGGAACGAAACCGCCAGCCGCGGATCGATCGCCGAGAGAATGAACGTCTGCGTGCCGCCGCCGCTGGCGCCGGTCACGGCGATGCGTTTGGGGTCGACGTCGCTCAGCGAGCTGATCCAGTCGAGCGCCCGCAGGGAGTTGAGGGTTTGCAGGCCGAAGATGCTCTGCTGCCGCAGCTCGGCCTGGGCGCTGAACAGCCCCCAGCGGCTCGGTTGGCTCAGCCCGTCGCGCTGCTTGGCAAAACGATGGGCCAATTGAAACGACAACTGCACGCTGTCGGCGTATCCGATCATGTCGTAATGAAACACGATGCAGCCCATCCGCGCGAGCTGCACGCAGCGGGCTTGCAGCGGATGACGCCCGCCGACGGGATATTTTTCGGCTCCGCTTTTGATTTCCTGAGCCACCTTGGCCGCGCCGTGATCGTGAAAGCGTCCGCCGCCCCAATGCCCGTGCGGACAGAGCACGGCCGGCAGTTTTCCCTTCTTGCCTTTAGGTCGATAGAGACTTCCCGTGACGTAGAAGCCGGGGAAGCTTTCGAGGTAGACCCTTTCGACCGTGTAATCACCGCGCTCGACACGCCCGTGAACGACGGCCTTGAGGGGCGTCTTCTCCGGCATCGGCCACAGCCCGGTCGCCACCATCACGCGTCGGCGAACCTGCTCAGACCGCACGGCCCAGGCCGCCGGTGTTTTCGGCGGAGCGAAGGGAAAATACGAATTCAGATGCCGTAACTCGCCAAGTCGCGCGTCGGCCGGCTGCTTATCGGCCGGGAGCACGCGCGGGGCGGCGGCGCAAGCAGTTTCTTGAATTACGCCGAGACACGAAAGCGTTATGCAGAGGCCGAGCGTCGCAAGCGATCGATATTGAATGAACGAAGTAGGCATGATGGTCCTCTTGTAAGGAGTGATGTCTAACGGAATGCACTACCGGTAACCTAACCGTCGCCGCTTGCGGCTTAGCCGCGAATTCAGATAGAATCTTCAAAACGTAGTATAGAAAGCGCTCGAACCATTTACCAGCGACTCGTCATCTCGGCCGCAATCTCGTGTTGTCCGGCGGCCCGGCGACGCTACGATAGAGACAGTCCCCTGCCCGTTTTCTTGTATTCCGCGTGATCCGCCATGGAAGACCACTACCCCGACGAGCCCGACACGATCGACGCCTGGCCGCTTTGCCCCGGCTGTGCGGAGCGGCGGCATACGATGTGTCGGATTTGCTGCACGGCGGGCACCGATTTTCTGCCGGCCGATCATGAGGTGGTCGAGATCATCACGGTGCATGGGCTGGATGAAGACGGAGGAGCAGAATCGCCCGAGCCCATCGAGCGGGTGCTGCGGATGCTGATGTGCTCGACCTGCGATGAGCCGTTCGAGCCCAGCTACGCCCGAACGTGTGAATGGTGCGGCCACGATTTTGGTGAAGGATACGAGGTCGTCGTGCGGCACACCGAGCCGGTCGCGCCGCGAACCATTGCGGTCGGCGTTGCGTTGGCTGCGGCGATGATCGGGTTGATGATTTATTTTGCGATGATTGTCGGATGAGGCTCGTAGTGACCGATTGTAGCATGTTGCGATGACGTTCTTCGCGGCCTATGATGGGAGTCGGCGAGGTGAGTAACCTGTCCACAAGTTTCAATGACGAATGACTAATGACAAATAACCAATGATCAATTCGATTTGTCATTAGTTATTTGTCATTCGTCATTTGTCATTGCCTAAGGTTCAAACGGCAATGATCTTTCGATCCGCAATCATCTCGCTTTGCCTCACCGCGACTTTCGTCGTCGGCGCCCCGGCCGCCGAGCGAGGTTCGATTCCGCCGAGCGTCAGAAACACGCAGAACCCCAAGGACTCGCCGCTTGCGCCGGCCGAGGCATTGAAGCGAATGCGCGTGCCGGCCGGCTTCAAGGTTTCGCTGTTTGCGGCGGAGCCGGACGTGGCGCAGCCGATTGCGATGAGCTTTGACGATCGCGGGCGGTTGTGGGTGCTGGAGAATTATTCGTATCCCAAGTGGCAGGCGAAGGGCACCGACCGCATCTTGATCTTCGAGGACGTCGACGGCGACGGGCGATACGACAAGCGAAAGGTCTTTTGGGACAAGGGCAATTACAGCACGGGCTTGCTGGTCGGCCACGGCGGCGTGTGGGTCTGCAACACGCCGCAGCTGCTGTTCATTCCCGACGCCGACGGCGACGACGTTCCCGACGGCGAACCGATCGTGGTGCTTGACGGTTGGTCGAGGCAAAGCGCGGCGAACGCCGTGAACAATCTCAACTGGGGCCCCGACGGCTGGCTGTACGGCTGCATCGGTTGCGCCGGCTCTTCGCACGTCGGCCGGCCCGGCACTCCGAAAGAAAAGCGAACGCAGATATCGCGTGGCATCTGGCGATATCATCCGACGCGGCGGACGTTCGAGGTCGTTGCCCGTGGCGTGGTGAATCCCTGGGGGCTGGATTGGAACGAGATGGGCGAACCGTTTTTCACCAATTGCGTGATCGCCCATCTGTGGCATCTGATTCCGGGGGCGTATTACGAGCGGCGCCAGGGCGAAAGCGACTACCGCTACGTGTACGAGCGGATCGGGCCGACCTGCGATCATTTGCACTGGGGCGGCGGTGCCTGGACCAACTCGCGCGGCGGACAGGGCAAGCACAGCGTCGCCGGCGGCGGACATGCCCACACGGGCGCGATGATCTACCTGGGCGATAACTGGCCGGCCAAGTATCGCGACACGCTGCTGACCAACAACATCCACGGCGACCGGCTGAACAACGATCTGCTGCTGCGGCGCGGCTCGGGCTACGTCGGCCGGCACAGCAAGGATTTTCTGTTCGCCAACGACGTCTGGTTTCGCAGCCTGACGCAGAAATACGGTCCCGACGGCGGCGTCTTCATGAGCGATTGGCAAGACTACGGCGAGTGTCACGACAGCGACGGCGTGCATCGCACCAGCGGGCGGATTTACAAGATTTGGTATCAAGAGACGAAGCCGGTCGGCAAATTGGATTTGGCGAAGATGGATGACGGGGAGTTGGTTGCGCTGCAACTGCATAAGAACGACTGGTACGTTCGTCACGCGCGAAGAATTCTGCAAGAGCGGGCGGCGGCGGGGCGAGATTTGAGTGAGGCGAAATCGGCGTTGCGGCGAATGTTCGATGAGCGGAAAGAGGTCGACCGCAAGCTGCGAGCGTTGTGGGCGCTGTGGGGCATTGGCGGGTTGTCGTCGGCGGAGTTGATTAAGCATCTTGGCGACGATAACGAACACGTGCGAAGTTGGGCGGTGCGGCTGTTAGTCGATGAAAAGAAAGCGCCGGCCGCCGCGATTCGCCGTTTCGCCGAGATGGCCCGAGATGATCCCTCGCCGTTGGTACGGCTCTATCTGGCCGCGGCAATGCAGCGAATTCCACTCGACCAACGCTGGGACATCGCCACCGCGTTGGTCGCTCACGAAGAAGACGCCGACGACCGCAACCTGCCGCAAATGATCTGGTACGGCATCGAACCGGCAGTCGGTGCGGACAAGCAGCGAGCGGTCAAGTTGATCTCGCAATGCAAGATTGCCAAGCTGAGAAAGCACATTGCGCGGCGGGTTAGTGAGAAGTGAACCGCTTCCCGGCGAGCGGGCGGCGTGAGCCGCGCGGTAATACGGCCGCTCGCAAGTTAGGTTTGTGCCAAATGGCCGCGTCGACCGTCGCGAGGAACTACCGGCGGCCTCACGGCCGCCGCTCGCCGACTCTCTGAGTCGGCCACCTGACGCGCGTTAGACGGAAACAGCCTGTCACGCGAGAATTGGATTGACATCCACTTATCTAACGTTTATTTATGAAGTTACAACGATTCCCACGCTGCGTGTTAGGCTGTAATCCAGCCGCCTACAGGTAACACACGGAGTCTATAGCCAAGTTATGCATGACAAGCTTTCAGCTGACGAAGACAAGACCATCGGCCGAGCTACCCAGGATTCGGCAGACCGTCGATTTCGTATCGACAAGACGCACGCTTCACTCTTCGAGGCAGGAAAAAACCGCGCGCGAGCAAGCCTGACGTGGGTTATGTTTACTATTATTTCAACTCTCTTGGCATTTTCTGAAATCAACGCCACCTTAGTTGAGGTGCCAGTTATCGGCTTGAAAATAGACCGCTGGTTAACCGCGGAGCTGTGTGTGCTAATTTTATGCGCCGCGTATCTCAGACACATTGCGCTGACAGCCCACCACCAGCTGCTGGAATTTCAACTGGATGCGCTTCTGACGGGCGATCAGGAGTTGGAACGACCAACAACGTGGTACCTGTGCTATCCATCTTTTTTCAAGTACATTCAGATTTCAGAAAATCTGTCACATACTATGTCCATACCGTTGAACGCGTTCCGACTCGCATTTTGGATCTTTACTTTTATTGTTCCGGTTGTAGTACTCATAAAGATCGGAATAGTGGTTTCGTTTGCCTTGCACTGGATTGCGACGGCGCTAACCGCGGTTGTCTTGCTCGCATTGGGCAAGATAATTCTTATGAGTATGCCGGATTGGGATCAACAGCACGCACTTCTGAAGAAGTTGCGCGGAAAGTAATACCACCAAAAAAAGGACGCACACTCGGGATAGACTGGACTCAATGGTCATACTAAGGCATAACCAATCGATGCACGGGAGCCGGAAAGACGTTGCGCGTTCGCTTCGCTCATAAACGTCAATTCCCGGCCTTGTGATCTCGGTCGTTACGCCTCACAAAAAAGATTGCACTTACAATGGACGGTGACCAAGAATCTTTCGCTGAACTGCTCAAGATCCTGGGTGACGATATTGGAGTCTGCGTCGACTCACTGAAGGAAGATCCTGCGAACCAATTCATGCGACGAACTCTTGTTCGTACCGTGTTTTCATACGTCGATGCGTCGCTCTTTGTTTTGCGGCAGTATGCCTGCGAATATCACGAGGATTATTCGTGTACTCTTCTGGCGCAGGTCGGCCCCGCTGAAACAGTTCCCACGTTGCGGAAGCATTTCCAAAGGATTCTTACCATAGAGGAGTTGTGCGCCCTTCGGGAAACCACGCCACAGGTGGGTTCAGATGGTAAGGTACGTATCTCGCCGCTATTCATAAAGCAAAAGAACGCGGTAAGGTTTACGTTCTCCATGTACGGAAAATCTTGTGGTCTGAACGTTACGCCCGATTACTCTGACAATCGATGGAAGCTGTTCCAGGATTCAATCAACGTCCGCAACAGGATCACGCATCCCAAGACAGTGAGTAATATGTCCGTCACGGATGACGAAGTGAATGCTGTTGTCAACGCATGCGGTTGGTTCTTTGAAGCAATGAATAGAGCCAGGGCTAAGAATATCGAACTAATGAAAGTTGTATCTGCAGAATTGGGCGAGTTTTCTAAGTCGAAAGAGGAATAACAAATCCTTGCAGCCGACGTGGATTGGCCGCCGGGCGCTATTGCCAAAATCAAGGTCAACCGCTGCCGATCCACGCGGCTGAATTCGGACGTTATCACACTTTGCGTAAGTGCTCATGACGCATCAAGTCATCCGTATTTTGGGATTCCGAGAAAACGCCGGTTTTTCACAACGCGGCACCGTCGCGTTGCGGTACGGTACCATTTGCACTGCATTTCCCCGGCGAGCGGGCGGCGTGAGCCGCGCGGTAATACGGCCGCTCGCAAGCCACTTTAGCCCCATGTGGCGGCGTCAACCGCTGTGTGGAATCACTGGCGACGTCACGGCCGCCGCTCGCCGGTTGAATTGCTGGTGACCGTCATGGAAAGACGAGCCTCGGAGGCGCGAGGCACGAATAGATCCGAGAGGCGCCTTGCAGGCGGTTCCGTTTGCAGCGATAATTGACCAACCGCGATCACCACTCTAGCCTGCTTTGCGCACGGCCTTGTAGCTACGTTCGCCAGAACGTGGTTGAAGTAGCTACGTTCGCCAGAACGTGGTTGGTGCCGATGAGTTAAGTGCAAACCTAAGCGAAGTTCGGATAAACAGCCTGTTTCCTGGGGTCGAGCGTAACCCTAGATTTTCCGCGGTCTGGCGACCGCAGCTACATTTGCTGCGCAAAGCACGCTAGGAGCGAGTCGTATGTTGGGTAGATTGAAACAACAACTCGCGTGCCTTGCGCTCGCCCCGCTTGCTGTCTTTGCAGCAGCCGCCCAGGAAGCTTACGGACAAGCAACGGAAAAGCGCGCGCCGGTAATTCGGATTACCAGCGTCAAATCGCTAGAGAATGCAAGCGTGCGTTACGGAGTGACCCGCAAGGACGTTGCCCGCATCGAGCAGATGCCCAACGTCCGCCAAGCGGTTTCCCAGCGGACGTTTGTCGGCGAAATGCGGCACGGCGACCGGAAAGTCAAATCCCGTATCACTGGGACGACGACGCAATTGGCCGCGCTGCGCGGGCTGAAATTGAAGCAGGGCCGGTTCTTAACCGCCGCTGACGTTACCCGGTTCAACAATGTCGCCGTCATCGATTCAGCGGCGGCGCGAGAGTTATTTCCTTCCGCCGACGCGATCGGCAAGAACATCCGCGTCGGCAACCATTATTTCTTGATCGTAGGCGAAATAAAGACCTCCGCCCAGAGCCGTTACCCGCCTTCTGTTTACGTCCCCATCTCAACTATGCGCTCGCGCATGGGCGACATGATCATCGAAAGAACGCGCGGCCTGTTTGTAGTCACACGTCTTGAAATCAGTGAGGTTCTACTTTCCCTCGACGATCCCCGGCGGGCCGCCGAGACTCTCGAGGCCGTAAAGCGGTTGCTCGCGGAAACCCACGACTCGCAGGACTACAGCATCAAACTGACGCCATGATGGATGCCCCCATTTGCCACAGGACAGATGCCATGAAAACAATAATGTTAGTCGTCGGTTTGAGCGTGATGGGCCTGTATGGAATTGCAGTTTGTTTCCTCCCCTCGCGCGCAGTCGCACAACCGGGCCAAAACGGCGGGCTCACACAGCAGCGGTCCGCTGAATTGGCCCGTCGAGTTTCCGCGACCGTGCGCGAGTTCGGTAGGGTCGAGAGTGCGTCTTCCATCGAGCTGCGAAGCACTCTCGAGAAGCCGACGGCGATTCTGCATATCGTGCCCGAAGGCACGCGGGTTAAGCAAGGGGATTTGCTGGTGCAGTTGGACGACTCGGCGCTGCAGAACGAGTTGAACCAGAGGAGGATCCAAGTCGCCCAGGCAGAAGCTGCTCTAAGTCAAGCGGAAGCGACCCTCGCGGCTCAGGAGCGCGCCGCCCATTCCGCGACCGATGTGGCCGCAGGCGCGCTGGTCGTGGCGAAATTGGCGCAGGCAAGATTCTCCGGCGAGGGAGCGGAATACCAAGTCCAACTGTTGGCGGCCACCGCTGCGGGCAGCTTGGCCGAGCGGAAGATCGTGTTGGCGAAGAAACGCCTCGCGCGGATTGACAAGGCTGACCTCAATGCTGCTGAGGACGTTGAGTTCGACCTGGCTGAGGCCGAGATGGAAATGCGGATCGCCGCTGCGGAGAAGAAACTCCTGGAAACGCACGTCCTCAAGCACAAGATCGCCGTCCTGGAACTGGCAACGAAAAAGGCCCGCATCAACCTCGATCAAGCACGGCAGGACGGTGAGTCCGGCGTCAGGCAAGCTAAAGCGGACCTGAAAGGGAAAAAAATCGCACTGGACATCGGCCAGCAAGAACGCATGCGCACAGAGCAACAGATCGACCGTTGCTCGATTCGTGCTCCGGCAGCAGGCATGGTCATCCACGCCAACGTGACCTCGTCGCGCGTCGGGCCGTTTGTAATCAAGCCCGGAACGATGGTGCATCCACGCCAGGTTATCATCCGGCTGCCGGATATGAGCCGCTTGCAGGTCAAGACGTCGGTCAGCGAAACCCGCATCAACCGAATCCATGTCGGCCAAGTGGCAAAAATTAGGTGCGATGCTTTTCCCGACCGCATGTTTACGGGCACCGTTACCCACATCAACCGGCATCCTGAACCGAGCAGTTGGTATGACGATGGCGGAAAGGATTACGCAGTCAGCGTCAGGATCGACAAACCGACGCGGGACTTGCGAATCGGCCTGAGCGCGCTGGTGGAAATCGAAGTCGGCGAGAGGAAAGATTAACGCGATGTCCATGACGGATCGCCTCGCCAGCGGATCGTTATCGACCGGCTAAGGCGATGCCTTAGCTTTACGGTCCTTGGATGGCAGTCTTTGCCTGAAGAGGACCCTTTTCAGGGTTTCATTTCAAGCCCGCGGCGGCGCAGTGCGCGGCGGATTAGTGAGAAGTGAATCGCTTTCATCAAACTCTCTTGATCGCATCGTTCCTCCCGTTGTGCTGGCTGGGGATGATGGCTGTGCATGAGCTCGGGCACGTGCTGGGAGCGTGGGCGACGGGCGGAACGGTGGCGAGGGTTGTGCTGCACCCAGTGACAATTTCTCGGACCGATTTGGCGATCAACCCGCGACCGCTTTTTGTCGTTTGGGCGGGACCGACGATTGGAGTGCTGCTACCGCTGGCAGTGCTCGGCCTATTCGTTGTCGCAAAGTGGCATGGGGCTTATCTCGTTCGCTTCTTCGCCGGATTTTGTCTCATCGCTAATGGAGCATACATCGGCGTCGGGTCGTTCGACGCGATCGGTGATGCAGGCGATATGCTTCACCACGGCAGTCCGGCGTGGTTGCTTTGGTTGTTCGGCGTTGTGACGATCCCGCTGGGTTTGCGTCTATGGCATGGCCTCGGGCCGAGATTTGGGATTGGAAAAGATGCCGAAGAGGTGGAACGCGGCGTTGCGTATCTCTGCGCGGCGTTGCTCGTCGTGGTCGTGACGTTGGAGTTGGCGTTGAGTCCTCGGTGAGATTCTCGACGACCACGGTTACACTTTTCGCCGTCGTTCCCTGGTTGGCCACGCTGTTGTGCAACCCTTTCAGGGTTGATGTGTTTTGGTGGTCGGTGACCCAGGGTGGCGCTGCGCGGCTGCGCCGCTGTGCTTACCCTGGGCTGTATTGTGAAACCCCTTCGGGGTAGTTGCTCGCAACGTCGTGCCGTATAGGGAACACGACCCGTACAGCTTCACATGGCGTTTGAGGCTTCTCCCCTAGAATCTCCGCCCCGGCCCTGCGATAATAAGGGGTTCGGGGCGGGTGGCTGGCGTTGGCTGGGGCCCGATGAGATTTTTTGCACCGCTGTTTGAAAGAAAGAACGCATGGCTACCGCCACACAGAGCGCCCGGGCGATCTTGGGCACCGAGCTTCCTTGTTACGTGTTTGAGTCGCCGGGCGATTTGGCCCGGCACGTGGCGCATTCGATTGCGGGAATGATTCGCGAGAAAAACTCGTTCGGGCAGCCGGCCGTGTTGGGGCTGGCGACCGGGTCGACGCCGGTGGGCGTGTATCGTGAGTTGATTCGCATGCACAAGGAAGAGCAGCTCGATCTGTCGAACGTGATTACGTTCAATCTCGACGAGTATCACGGCCTCGGGCCCGAGCGGCTGCAAAGTTATCACCGCTGGATGCACGAGCACTTTTTCGGCGAGGTGAACATCCCGGCCGAAAACATTCACATTCCCGACGGCACGGTGCCGGCGTCCGAAGTAGACGAGTATTGCATGAAGTACGAGGCGGCCATCGAACGGGCCGGCGGCATCGACGTGCAACTCTTGGGCATCGGCCGCAACGGACACATCGGCTTCAACGAACCGTTCAGCGAACCGAACAGCCGCACCCGGTTGGTGACGCTCGACGCGCTGACGCGCAAGGACGCCTCGAGCGATTTCTTTACCGAAGAGAGCGTGCCGACCCAGGCGATCACCATGGGGCTGGGCACGATCTTCGAGGCCCGTAAGGTGTTCCTGATCGCGCTAGGCGAACACAAGTCGACCATCATTCAAGAGGCGGCCGAAGGCCCGCTGACCGATCGGCTGCCGGCTTCGCACTTGCGCGAGCACATCGACGCCGCGTTCATGCTCGACGGGGCTTCGGCGGCGTTGCTACGGGGCGTGGCCACGCCGTGGCTGATGGGACCGGTCCGCTGGAACGACGCGTTGATCAAACAGGCCGTGATGTGGCTGTGCGAAAAAACCGGCAAGGCGCTGCTCAAGCTCGACAACAACGACTTCCGCCAGCACGACTTGCACCAACTGCTGCGCGAGCACGGTCCCAGCGACCGGCTGGCCCATCGCGTGTTTCGCTGGATGATGGACACCATCGAATACCATCCAGCGGGCCGCGAGCCGCAGCGCGTGATTTGCTTTAGCCCGCATCCCGATGACGACGTGATCAGCATGGGCGGCACGCTGATCCGGCTGGTCGAAGATCGGCACGAGACGCACGTGGCCTACATGACCAGCGGCAACATCGCCGTGTTCGATCACGACGCCAAGCAGTTGGCCGATCTGGTGACTGAGTACAATCGCACGTTCGACATCGACCGCGACGCCTCCGGGCAGTTAGAGAGCGACGTCAACAACGACCTCCTCAACAAAGATGCGGGCGATGCCGACAGCGAGGCGGTGTTGAAGATCAAGTCGCTGATTCGCTGGAGCGAAGCCAAGGCGGGAGCTAAGGTGTGTGGCTGCCGGGAAGAGCATCTGCATTTCCTCGATTTGCCGTTTTATCGCACCGGCACGATCGCCAAGCATCCGATCACCGAAGACGACGTGCGGATCGTCCGCGAGTTGATCGAACAGGTCCAGCCGGCGCAGCTTTACGTGGCCGGCGATCTTTCCGACCCGCACGGCACGCACCGGGTATGTGCCCAGGCGATTTTTCGGGCCGTAGCCGAAATCGTCGAGGCGGGCGGAGAAGCGCCGGAAGTATTGCTGTATCGCGGGGCCTGGCAGGAATGGGCTCCGCACCAGATCGACATCGCCGTGCCGCTCAGCCCGCGCGACATTGACATCAAACGGGCCGCCATCTTCCGGCACGAGTCGCAAAAAGACAGCGCCTTGTTCCCCGGCCCGGACGATCCGCGAGAGTTTTGGCAACGGGCCGAAGATCGCAATCGCAACACGGCCGATCTTTACAACCGCCTTGGCTTGCCCGAGTATTTCGCCCTCGAAGGCTTCGTCCGCTGGGACGGAAAACCATTGTAGGGTGGGCGCCTCATGCGGGAGACGCCGGTCAATCTCTGCATGACTCCGGCGCTTGGCAATCATGGACGGCTCGTCGAGGTGCGGCTACAATCGTCTTTTGTTCGACACCAGGCTCTGTCTCAAAACATCAGCCGCGACGCGCTAGCGTCCGGTTCCTACAGATTGCGGCAAGAACCGGGGGCTAGCGCCCCGCGGCTGATGAATAATCCTCGCTAGCGCGGCCCCTTAATGTGAGTTATTCAGAAAAACCTGACTTCTGACAGCCAAAACACCGGAGGCAAAACCATCGTGCCTGAACCCTCTGATCCCGAAAAATCGGCGACGTCCGGCGCAGCGAAGCCGGAGGTCCGTGCGGCCCTGGCGCGCTATTGGCGATCGAACGTAAAGATCATGATCTCGCTGCTGGTCGTATGGGCCGTTGCCGGGCTGGGCTGCGGGGTGTTATTCGCCGACGCGCTGAACCAGTATTCCATCGGCGGATATCCTTTGGGTTTTTGGTTTGCCCAGCAAGGCAGCATCATCGTTTTTGTCTTCGTGATCTTGATCTACTGCTGCCTGCTGAATCGCCTCGACCGGAAGCATCACGAGGAACTAGAACAACTCCGTCGTGAGGGAAAGGCCTAAGGCATGATTGCAGAGATTTCGGTCCAGGTTTACACCTACATCTTCGTCGGCCTGACGTTCAGTTTGTATCTGGTCATCGCCTGGATCAGCCGTGTGCGCGACACCAAGGGTTTTTACGTCGCCGGGCAAGATGTGCCCGCGCTGGCCAACGGCATGGCGACTGCCGCCGATTGGATGAGCGCGGCGTCGTTCATCTCGATGGCCGGGATCATCTCGTTCAATGGTTACGTGGGCGGGCAATATCTGATGGGATGGACGGGCGGTTATGTGCTGTTGGCCCTGCTGCTCGCTCCCTATCTGCGGAAGTTTGGGCATTTCACCGTACCCGACTTTGTTGGTGACCGCTTCGATTCAAACATTGCGCGGCTGGTCGCGGTGGTCTGCGCAATTTTCATCAGCTTCACTTATGTAGCCGGCCAGATGCGCGGCGTCGCGATTGTGTTTTCCGGATTCCTCAAAGTCGACATCACCGTCGGCGTCGTCATCGGGATGGGCATCGTGTTTGTCTACGCGACGCTGGGCGGAATGAAGGGGATCACCTGGACGCAGGTTGCACAATACTGGGTGTTGATTACGGCGTTCTTGGTTCCAGTAATCGCGATCAGCATCAAACTCACAGGAGAGTCCATTCCACAGATCGGCATGGGCAGCCAACTCTTGGGCGAGGATGTTCACTTGCTCGATCGGCTGAGCCAAATCAACGAGGATCTGGGATTCGCCAACTACACGGCGGCGTTCGGCTGGGACCATCAACTGCTCAACATGTTTTGCGTCACCTTGGCGCTGATGGCCGGCACCGCGGGGCTGCCCCACGTGATTGTGCGGTTCTACACCGTCAAGAACGTCCGCGCGGCCCGCTGGTCAGCGTTTTGGGCGCTGCTGTTTATTTCCTTGCTGTACTTGGCCGCGCCGGCCACTGCCGCCTTTTCGCGTTACTACATGATCGACAGCATTCAGGGAAAAACGCGCGAGGAGCTTCCGAAGTGGTTCAATCACTGGGAGCAGACAGGGCTCATCCTGTGGTTCGACGACGGCGACGGGCGGCTAAGGTATTCAAATCGAGAGGATAACGAAGTTTTTCAATCCGGCTCCGGTAGTAACGTCACGCTGACGGAAGATTACAAGTTCGACGGAAAGCTGGTAAAACAGAACGAGACGGTTTCGATAAAGGTTATCCAGATCGACCATCAGAAATGGATTGACAAAGTCGGCGGCCGAGATTGGCGGCCCGTGCTGACCCAGCAAAAGCTCAGCGGCCCCGACAAGGACATCATGGTGCTGGCCACTCCGGAAATGGCCGAGTTGTCGAATTGGATTATCGCTTTCGTCGCCGCCGGCGCGTTGGCAGCGGCTCTCTCCACGGCCAGCGGCTTGCTGCTCGTGATTTCCTCCAGTGTTGCGCACGATGTCTACGCCCGCATGATTAACCCGCAAGCTTCCGAAGCCAAGCGGCTGTTGGTCGGCCGCACGGTGATCGGGCTGGCCGTGGTTGTGGCCGGGTATTTCGGCATTTATCCGCCCGGCTATGTCAGCCAGGTCGTGGCGTTCGCCTTCGGGCTGGCGGCGTCGAGCTTCTTTCCGGTCATCGTGTTGGGTATTTTTTCCAAGCGAGTCGGCACCATCCCGGCCATCGCCGGCATGGTCGCCGGCATCGGATTTACCGGCAGCTACATCATCGGCGCGGTCTATCTGGGCATGGAGCCCTGGTGTTTCGGCATCGAACCCACCGGCATCGGCACGATCGGCATGTTGGTGAACTTCACCGTCACGTTGGCGTTAACTCCGCTCTGCCCGCCGCCGTCGCAGAAAATTCAAGACATGGTCGAGTCAATCCGCGAGCCCGAAGGCGCCGGCCAGGCCGTGGTGATCGAAGAGGCGACCGAGCATTAATTCGGATTATTCATCAGCCGCGGGGCGTTAGCCCCCGGTTCTTGCCGCCGTTTGGTATGAACCGGGGGCTAACGCCCCGCGGCTGATTGACAGACTGTTTTTCGTGTCATCGTTGCAAGGCGAAATCTCCGACAAACGCGGGAAGATGCCGCGTCTACTTTGCCCGAGACTACGTCCTTTCGCCTGCCACCATCTCTCGCGCGCGATAACTCGATCGCACGAACGGGCCGCTGGCGACTTGGCGAAATCCTAGGGACTTGGCCAGCCGGCCCAGTTCGTCGAACTCTTCGGGCGGGACGTAACGCACGACCGGTAAATGTTGGGGCGACGGCTGGAGATACTGACCGAGGGTCAATAGGTCGCAGCCGGCATCGAGCAGATCGGCCAAAGTGTCCAGCAATTCTTCTTGGGTCTCGCCGAGGCCGAGCATCAGCCCGCTCTTGGTCTGAATGTTAGGATCACGGCTCTTGACGCGCCGCAACAGTTCGAGCGTCCAGCGGTAATCGGACTTTCGGCCGCGGACCTGGCGATACAGCCGCGGCACGGTCTCGGTGTTGTGATTGAACACTTCGGGGGCGGCGTCGACGACACGGTCCAGCGCCTCTTTGCAATGCACGAAGTCGGGCGTCAGCACTTCGACCGCCGCGCCGGTCGCCGCCCGAACTTCGCGGACGCACTGATAGAAGTGTTCCGCTCCGCCGTCGGGCAAATCGTCGCGCGTCACGCTGGTTATCACCACGTGCCGCAGCCCCAGCCGCCGGGCCGCTTCGGCGACGCGCCGCGGCTCGTCGGCTTCCGGCGCCGACGTGCGGCCTTTCTCGACCGAGCAAAACCCGCAACTCCGCGTGCAGACCTTGCCGAGGATCATGAAGGTCGCCGTCTTCTGGGCGTAACACTCCATGCGGTTCGGGCAGCGGGCCTCGTCGCAAACCGTCTCCAGATGCAGCTCCTCCAGCAGCCGGGCCGTGAAATGGTTGGCGTTCCCCGCCGGCACGTTGCGCTTCAACCAACGGGGCAGCCGCCGCGGCACATCCAACGAAACAACAGGCAGTTCAGCTAGCACGCTTGTTCGATCCTTCGAGATGGCGATCCCGCCGGGTTTCGGCCAACAACGGATGGCCCGTGTGAAGGTGATACCGCGGACAATCCAGCGCCTCGGCCAGATGCGAAGCGAGGGCCGCGCGAACGGAGGTCATTTTGATCGGCTGGCCGCGCTGGGCCAACAGGCAGCTCATCGGGCTATTGGCCAGCGGGTCGGTGTCGACGTATTGGTACAGATCCATCTTCGGCGCGACGTTAATGTACGCCCCGTGATAAGCCGTCCCATGTTTGACCGCCACACCCAGGGCCGCCAACTGACCGACCCGACCCCAGATGCCGTGAGCGGCCCCTCGGGTGTGCGATTTGATGCCCAGCGATTGAAGCGTCGAGACCAAGCCGGCCTGCAAGCGGTCGAGATATTCGCCGACCGTCCAGCCCAGCACGTCGAGCGGCACAATCAAATTGACGACAACCTGCCCCGGACCATGGATCATACAGCCGCCGCCTCGACCGACCCAGCGAAGCTCCATCTGCCGGGCCTCCAACTCGCCGGGCTCCAGCCGCAGATGATCGTACGACCCGGCCCGACCGACCGTGATGATGGGTCGATATTCGCAGATCAAGAGCGTGATCTGGCCGTCCGCTCGCCCGCCCGCCTCGTAGACCAGCCGCTGCTGCAATCGCTCGTGTGCGTCGAAGTCGAGCGCGCCGAGCAGATGGACCTCCATCGCGGGCGTGGTCGTGGCGGATGGGTCAAGCGGAATGGACATAAGGCGGCCAGCGGTTCTCGCCGGCAAGGTCTTAGTGGGGTAGAATGGTGAACGCCAGCCCGACGCGCAAGCGAGGGACGACCCTCGGCGCCGACTCCCTCGCTTGCGCGTCGGGCTGGTATTCACCGCCACTCTAACACGCTCCCGAGCAGCGCAACAGTCCGGCTGCTGAGACGATTCAAGGAGACCAAGCCACGGCTAAGGGGAAAAAACAAAAGGCCTCGGCCGCCCCGCCTAACGAGCGGAGAATCGCCGAGAATCGCAAGGCGCGCCACACGTACCACGTGCTTGACACGCTCGAGTGCGGCATTCAACTGGTCGGCAGCGAGGTGAAGAGTCTGCGCGCGGGCAACGTCTCGCTGGCCGAAGCTTATGGCCGCGTCGAGGGGGGCGAGCTGTGGCTGGTCGGCTGCGACATCGCCGAATACACCCAGGCCAATCAGTTCAATCACGACCCCAAGCGCCGCCGCAAACTACTCTTGCACCGCCGCGAGATCCTCAAATTCGCCGCCCAAGCCCACGAGAAAGGCATCACCCTGACGCCGCTCAAGATGTACTTCAAGAACGGCCGCGCCAAAGTGCTGATGGGTCTGTGCAAAGGCAAGAAGCAACACGACAAGCGCGAGTCGATGAAAAAAGCCGACATGAACCGCGACATCGACCGCGAAATGCGCCGGCGATCATAACGAAACGCAGCGCGGCGAGCGGCCGGCCGGGTACCGCTACTCACCTTGCCCAGCGTGCTGCCCAGAGTATGACGCGCGAGCGGGTCTTTGGGAGGTGAGCGGGCGACGGCCTCAATCGCTGGTGCGTCGTGCTTGTTTTGGGGCTGGGCGTTTTTCGCTTGAGTTTGGGCGGGTAGTCGTCATAATGGTGGCTGGGTTTCCATGCTCGCTGTACTGAACGTGGGATTACGAAAAGGAACCTCAAGATGGTACGCGGAATCTGCTGTTGTCGAGTGGCATTCCTATTGATTGCTTTGTTAGTTTGGCCCGGTGATGCTGTTGGGGCTGAGAAACCCGCAGCGCGGGTGCCCGTTCCGGCGGAGGACGATCGAGCAAAGTCGCTGGCATTGCTGCGCGAGGTCTTTTCCTCGGAGATCGACGCCGCGAAGAAACCCGAGCAGAAAGCGCAACTTGCCGGTAAACTTCTGCGACAGGCGCTCGACAGCCGGCGGGGCTCGGCGGACCAATACGTCTTGCTGCGGGTCGCCCGCGATCTGGCGACTTCGGCCGGTGACCCTGTGAGGGCCTCGTCGGCGATCGAGAAGATGACGACCGCGTTCGACGTCGATCCCGCGTCGCTGCATTTCGCGGCCAGCCGGAAACTGCGAAAAAAAGTTCGCTCGGCCGACCAGCGCAAGTCGTTCGTCAGAGTATTGATCCGGTGGGCCGACGAGGCGGTGGAGAGCGATGATTACAAGACAGCGCAGGCCTTACTCAAAACGGCGCTGGCGATGGCCCGCAAGGGACGCGAGACCGATCTGGTTCAGGACTTGGCGGCTCGACAGAAAGAGGTTGGCTCGAGCGCGAAGAGATATGCCAAGGCCAAGCTGGCGTTGGAAAAGTTACGCGACAGGCCGAAAGATCCGGCGGCGAACCTGGCGGCGGGGCGATATTACTGTTTGGTGAAGGGCGATTGGAAAAAGGGCATTCCGATGTTGGCGCTCGGCGGCCCCTCGGAACTGGCTCGGCTGGGCCGTAGCGAACTTGCCGCGCGCGACGGCGACCAGGACACGCTCGCCCTGGCCGACGGATGGTTCGCGCTGGCCGAAGGAGCAGCGAGCGACGTGAAAGAGGCCCTCTTGTCCCATGCGGCAAGATGGTATCAGGAGGCGTTTCCCAAGGAAAAAGGGCTGCGGCGCGTGCGAGCCGAGAGGCGATTGGCCCGGGTGAAAAAGATGTTGGCCGATATTGGCGCGGCGAAGGGGGCTCGTCGCCGTCGCTGGGCGAGCTTTCCCGGCATGCCTGGTTTACAGAATTCGGTCGTGGCGCGCGTGCAGATTACCGGCGCGATGGCGAAGCTGAAGGAATGGCCGGCACCGAAAGAGCCCGCCCCGGCCGACGCACGAGGGCAGGCCATTCACAGATTCAACGCCATGCTGCGAGAAAACTACTTGGTCACGCCGGCGGTTCCCTATCAGGGCAGCGCCAAGTTTAAGGTGCTGAGCGACGGCGTCGTCGTGGTCGGCATTTGGCAGAAGGACTGGGGCGATCGCAGGTTTTCCGGCGGAAGCTGGCGTAAAGAGGTTCAAAGTCGCCAAGATCTTCTCCGACTCGGCTGGAAGCCGCTGGGAATCGAGTTGGTGGATGGAGCGTTGTTTCTCGCCGCGCGGCAGTGCAAGGCCGGCGAGGAACTCTTCATTCGCACCAAGAAATACGCGACCCCGCGAATCTTCATTCCCAAGGCGAGCATTCCCAAGGCGAGCATTCCCAAGGACGGGCGAACGCGATGAGGCGATGACGGGCGAGGCGCCGAAGGTTACGCCGCCGAAGGTGCCGTAGGCCGCCGGCTTGCCGCGGCGATTGGGACGTGGTGACGCCGACTGCGCCGCGGCGTACTTGCGGCCCAGTTCCAACAACTCGAACATCATCTCGTCGCCGGGGGCCGATTCGACAGGCAAGCCGGGTTTGGCCGTCGGAGAATTGACCGTTGATCACCCCGTCGCTGCCGATACGGAAGTTGGTGAGCGTGGCGGTCGAGCCGTCTTCGCTGGCGGCTTGGCGTCCGCGCGAGATGCGCAGCGTGCTCAGCTCGGTCGTCTGCAGATTGAAATTCCCATCGACGGCGAACCCCAACACGCGGTGCCCGTCGCTGGTGACCAACTCGCTGGCTGCGTTGAGCGAGAAATTGCCGTTGCGCGTAAAGGGTTGTTCGCCGCCGCCTTCAACGATGAAGAACCCGTCTCCTTCGAGCGCCAATTCGGCGGCCGAAATGCCCGACAGCGCAGTCTGTAACACGGATCCCAAACCCATGACACACCACCGGCCACCCATACCGGCACGTTATTTTCCGGCCGCCGCTTTTCGTGGGAAAGAAAGAGGTGAGACGCCTCTCGTGCGGTCGCCCGTTCCGCTATAATCTCTTGCGAATTTCGGCCACCCGCCCGATGTCACTTACCGTGAGCGGCAAGGCGCTAGCCGCCGGTGACCTTAGGGCACGTTTTCCCGCACAAAACCCGCGGCTTTTCCCACAAAAAACCCGCGGCTAGCGCCTTGCGGCTCACCGCCCCCGGAAGCGAAGGAGATTACGCATGATGCGTTTGGCGCTACACTGGCAGATTCTGATCACGATGATCGCGGGCGCGCTCGTCGGGGTGATTCTGAACCGTTCGGTCAGCGAGCACGAGTTTTCGATTCGGGCGGCGGATTTTCCCGATGAGGATTCGCGCGGCGAGTTGTCGGAAAACCTCCGCAAGCTGATCGGGCGTTACTCGGAAGTGTCGATCAAAGACACGCCCAACCGAATCGAAATCCGTCTGACGAAAGACGGCAAGACGCAAACCTATATCGTCGATCCGTCGGACGAGAAAGCGGACGCCGGCACGATCCGCGTTCGCACGGTGAAGATCCTCGCCGAGGACCACGCGCAGGCCTTTCGCGTGTTTCGCGTTCACGGTCGCTCCTGGGCTCGCTGGATCGGCGACGCGGCCAAGGCGGCCGGCGATTTGTTCTTGCGGATGTTGAAGATGGTCGCCATTCCGCTGATCATCACCTCGCTGCTCACCGGCGTGGTCGGCCTGGGCAAGGCCGAGCGGCTGGGCAAAATGTTCAGCCGCACGCTGCTGTATTACCTCGTCACCAGCCTGCTGGCCATCGTCACCGGCCTGGCGATGGTCAACCTGATCCGACCCGGCGGCGATGAGCGTGTCGAACAGCGGCCGGCCGCCGAAGCACAAGATGAAGAAGAAGAGCGCGAATTGAGCACGATTCTCTACGAGCAGCTCGAAGCGATGATCCCGGACAATCCGATCGGCGCTGCCGCCGGCGGAAAGTTTCTTTCGATCATCGCCTTCACGCTGGCCTTCGGCATTTTCACCATCTTGGTCGGAGGGCGGACCGCGGAGGTCGTCGGCGATCTGTCACAGGCCACCTTCGAGGTGATGATGACGATGACCATGGCGATCATCCGTCTTGCGCCCGCCGGCGTGTTTTGTTTCATCCTCTCAGTGACCGCCGTGCAGGGGCTAGAGATTTTCGCCAGCCTCGGCATGTACATGCTCACGGTGGCCTGCGCGCTGGCGTTTCATGCGCTCATAACGCTGCCGTTACTTCTGTATTTCGTCGCCCGTCGCAATCCGCTCGAGTACGCCGGTGCGATGAGCCCGGCCCTGCTGACCGCCTTCGGCTCCGCCTCGAGCAACGGCACGCTGCCGCTGACGCTGACCTGCGTCGAAAAACGGGCCGGCGTGAGCAACCGCGTCGGCTCATTCGTGCTGCCGCTGGGGGCCACGATCAACATGGACGGCACGGCCCTGTACGAAGTGGTGGCCGTGTTGTTCATCGCCCAATACAGCGGCATCGACCTCTCCGTAACCCAGCAGATAATCGTCGCCCTCACCGCCCTGTTGGCCAGCATCGGCGCCGCCGGCATTCCCCACGCCGGGCTGGTAATGATGGTCATCATCCTGCAAGCCGTCGGCCTGCCCACCGAAAGCCAAGGCCTGATCATCGCCGTCGACCGCGTCCTCGACATGGCCCGCACCAGCGTCAACGTCTGGAGCGACTCCTGCGGCTGTGCGGTCATCGCGCGGTTTGAGAACGGGGGTGAGGGGGCGGGGAAAGGGCCGACGGGCGAGGTGGATATTTGACGATGCGATCATCCTTGCCGCATAATTGAAGTGTGAGAACACACGACTAGCTCAGCCCCTTCCCTTTCTCCGGACCAGACGGGATAATGGGGAATTAACACCCACGCTTTGCGATGGGGCCAGTTTGTTGGAGTCCAGCCTTTAGGCTGAAATGAGTAATGCCCCGCTCCAAGCTAAGCAGGCGACGCGTCAGCGATCTCGCCCAAATGACAGTCGGGCAGCTTCGCGACGAAGTGGCTACCCTATCCAGTGCTAGTTTGCTTGTCACCCCAAAACGATTTACAATAGTTTTAGGAGCGCGGTGACATGACCCACTCGATCACAATCAAGGATCTCGATGCAGAAACGCTCCGGCGCATTGCCGCCGAGGCACGGCGGCGTGGAATCAACGTCGAGCAGTGCGCCGCCGAGCTACTTAAGCAGCAAGTGTCCGCAAGTGACAAGCCCGTGAACGCAGGTTCGACGGACTTGCTCTCCCTGGCCGGCACTTGGTCGGAGGAAGATGAAGCGGCGTTCAACTCTGCTACGGTCGATTTCAGCCGCGTCGATAACGAGCTTTGGAAATGAATCCGCTATTGCTCGACACCAACGCCTACGTTGCCTTCAAGCGCGGTGATAGCGAGGCGGTCGAGATTCTGCAACAAGCACCCGCGATCTATCTAAACGCCGTGGTTCTCGGTGAATTGCTCGCCGGTTTCGCCGCCGGAAACCGAACGGATTTCAATCGAGCACAACTTCAGGAGTTTCTGGACTTGTCGAAGGTCTCCGTGTTGCAAGTTGATCGTGATACCGCAACGGTGTACGGGGAAGTCTTCGCCTCTTTGCGACTGGCCGGCACGCCAATACCCACAAACGACATGTGGATCGCCGCCAGCGCGATTCAGTCTGACTTGGCCCTGTTTAGCTTCGACTCACATTTTCGTGCGGTGAGTGGGCTCGCGTGCGGCGCCTCGCGGCAGTCGCTCGGTGGGTGATCCGCCGTATTTACCCGCGTGGGCCGCTTGTCGAGAAAGCGCTTGACACGCAACGCTTGATTTCGTAAACTTAGTCAACTAAGCTTTGATATCTAATCGACTTGCCATCTGGAGCCTTCCTGTGTCTGAACCACTCGACCCGACGGAGCGTGAGTTGGAGATCCTGAAAATCCTCTGGGAGCGGGATGAGGCGACCGTGCGCCAGGTGTACGAGCAGATGCGACAAACCGCGCCGATTGTGCAGAACCCCATTGTCCAGAACACGGTGCAGGCGTTTCTTCGCACGATGGAGGAGAAGGGGCTTGTCGCGCACCGCCGCGAGGGCCGCACGTTTGTCTACCGACCCGTGCCGCGGCGGGAACAGACGAACCGGCGGCTGGCCGGCCGGCTGTTGGATCGGGTTTTCGACGGGGCGATGGATCAGTTGGTTGACAGCCTGCTTTCGGTTCATAGGCCCAGCGACGAAGAACTCAAACGGCTGGAGGAGCTTTTGGCCCAAGCCAAGACGGCTCGACGCAAGCGCCGCAAACCCAAGGAGCCTCGATCATGAGCGAGATTACTGCGTGGTTGGCACTGCATGGCGGCCTGTTGCTGATGGGCAGCGCGGCGTTGCTGCTCGTCGGCACACTGGCGGTCGGCGTGGTTCGAACGCCGGTCTATCGCCAGCGGCTGGGAGAAATGACGATTGCGGTCACGTTGATTTGGCTCCTGCTGGCCGCCGTGCCGCTGCCGCGATGGAATCTGTTGAATGAGGTCGACGCGCCGCAGCATCACACCATCGCGGTTACCGATGACCCGGCCGCCGTGGTTTCAAGGCCGCCACCAGAGGACGTTTCTAACGTGCCGGTCGTCGTGCCAGCGGTGGCGCCAGTCGACTCCTCGCCGGAATCAGCAGACATCACGTCACCGCAGCCCATGTTCGTTGCGACACCGAACGACGCACGGGCCGACGTATCTCAACCGCCCAAAGTCTCCAACGAGCCCACGATAGCCGGTCCGATTGATTGGCCGCGCATCGCCGCCGGCGCCTATTTGATCGGAGTCGGGCTTTGCCTGTGGTGGCTCCTGTTGGGCCGCTTAGTGTTGGCCTGGCGCGAGCGCGCCGCGTCCGAGCCCGACCCGTGGTTGGTCGAGCTATACGAGTCATTGCTTCCGGCCACGAATCGTTGTCGCGCCCGCCTGCTCGTTTCGCCGCGTGGCCGCTGTCCGATTTCTTACGGCTTGCTGCGTCCGCGAATCGTGCTGCCGGCCGATCTTTGCCGGCCAGAGTCCCGACGAGCATTGCGTCACGTGCTGCTGCACGAACTGGCCCACGTCGAGCGCCGCGACGCGCGCGGGCACGCGCTGTTGAACCTCGCCTTTCCCGTCCTGTTCGTGCATCCGCTCTACTGGCTGCTGCGACGGCAGGTCCATTTCTCGCGGGAATTGATCGCCGACGATTGGGCGGCCGGCTTCGACACACCCCAATCGTACGCCGAGGGGCTGATCGGTTGGCTGCGACAACAGCGGGCCGCCCCGGCGGGAGTTTCCGCCGGGCTCGGCATCCTCGGGGCTTCCCCATTTCACCACCAGTTTTCCAGGAGAATGAAAATGCTCATCGACCGAAAGAATCCGCTGCTGGCCCGCACGTCGCTCCGCTGGTCGACCGCCACCGTTTTGGCAGGCATGTTGGTCACTGTCGCACTGGCGAGCTTGCTGGGCAATTCGCCTATTGCCGTTCAAGCCCGGGCAGAAGACCCAGTTGCTGACTTGGTTGCTGCAGCATCGCCGCTGATCAAGGCAAAAGAGGAAAAGACCGGCTGGAGAGCATTGCCCGGTGTCGGTCTCGGTCCGATCGCCAACGTCTGTTTCGTCGATGAAAAACGCGCCTGGATGGGAATGAGTGATGGTTCTTTATTGAAAACCATCGACGGCGGAGCAACGTGGCGTACGGTCGAGTTGCCACGTGCCGATGATTCCTGGAGTCACCTGCAAGTCCGAGTCCTCAAGCGCCGGGACGGTTCCTGCTTCGGCTGGGCGATTACTTCGACGGGGCGAATCTACCACACCGCGGACGGAGTGAAGTGGACCTCGCAAACACCTCCTCTGGCGAACGTCAAACACCGAATCGGCTGGCTCAACATTCTCGACGAAAATCACGCCAAGATTTCTGGACCCGGTTTGAACTGGAGCACCGCTGACGGCGGCCAGACGTGGCAGCATTTGAGCCCGGCATTGACAAAGAACAAAACGCTGCCCCGTTGGTTTTCAAGAGAAGAGGCGCTTCGGTTGGTCCACTTTCGCGATAAGAACAACGGCACGGCTCTTGTTGTGTATGACATCGCCGGATGGGGCGTTCGAACCACCAGCGACGGCGGAAAGACATGGCAGGCTCAAAAGAAACGGTTTCCCTACAAGACAACGCCCGTACTCACCGTATTCCGCTCCGGACGGGCTCTGCGGGTCTATACGGACGGTGGAGTTCTCATCTACGGAGACGGTGACATTCCCCTCGATGACGGCGCTTTGGCTCGATTGCTATCGCGCACCTCGACGACGTACGGGCGCAAGATCAACCCCAACCAGACCCGTCGTTACTCGGTCGTTTCCGGCAACGTGATCGCCGCACATGAGCCAATTTGGGGCCACGGTCATTGGCTGAGGTGTCTACACATTTCCAACAACGGCGGCGCGCAATGGTCTCGCCGCTTTCTGACGGCCATCCCATCAGCCTTGCATTTCCCCGACCAACAAAACGGTTGGGCGGTAGGTCCGCTCGGACGTGTCATCCAAACGTCTGACGGCGGCGCAACTTGGCTCCATCGGTTGCTGCCGACGGACGCCGATTTTAACGCGGTCTATTTTTTGAATGCGAAGATCGGCTGGGTCGGTGGTGGGTTTGACGGGCACGCCAGGTATGGCGAAAAACTGACGGGGAAAGCCTGCATTTGGCAGACTACCGACGGAGGCAAATCCTGGCGGCGTCTGGTCCAGATTGAGAACGGTCGCAAAGAGGCGCACTCCCACCCGGAGACCGTCAATCGATTGCTGTTCAAGAACCGTCGCGAAGGATGGGCGGTGACACACGGCAGTACCAAAAAACCTCATCCGGAAATCAACGGGGCGACTCCCACGGAATACGGGCGGATACTGCACACCCTCGACGGAGGCCGCACGTGGAAGCAGGTGTATTACGGCTTTCCGCTCAAACACATCGCCCGGCGGGGCGACCGGTGGTGCGTGGCGGGATACGGCATCGCTATCAGCAGCGACGGCAAGAAATGGAAGAACGTCGCACTCCACACGATTTCGTTCGCAGTCGCGTTCGCCGATCGGGACAACGTGATCGCCGTTGGCGAAGCAGGCGGCTACGCGCAGAGTGCCAATGGCGGGTCCGACTGGACGCTGTCCAAGCCCAAGATTCTGCAAGAAACGCACATGGATGCCATCGGCTTCGCCGGCCCGAACGTCGGATGGATAGGCGGGAGTGCGAAAGAACATCATGATGGACTCTTTACGACATCCAACGGCGGCAAAACTTGGCAGGCCGCCAAAGTTGCCTGGCCTTCAAATTTCGGGCCGGCAAGGCGATTCGCTTTCGATTGGAAGGATATCAGCGTTGCGGATGCCCGACATGCTTGGGCAATCGGTTCGTCGTACGGACGGCCCATCATTTTCCAATTCAAAACTGCAGGGATGAAATCCCAAAAGGAGAATTAAAGCGGACTGTATTGGTCCAGCGTTTTTTTACCGTGCTATCCGCCACGACATTCTGCAGTTTTCTGCGAGAGGTCTCACCACTTGAAGTCTGCGCGGGCAGCGTCGATTGGCGACCGGCAGGGTGTTTCTCGCTCCGCTACGGGTCAACGGATCGCATCGCCTGACCGTCGAGGTCGAAAACCGGCAGGAGAACGGTCGCTGGGTGTTGCAACCGACCGACCGTCCAACGCTCCTGATCGAGCCGGTGAAGGCCAAACGCCCGTCGAAGTGATCCTTGCGGCGAAAGTCCGATCGGCGGTCGAATCGGTCGCCAGCGGGCCTCGAGCGAAGTAGAATCAGTGACCGACGCGGGTGGTGGTTTGTTCGTCGTCCAAGACCGTTTACAATGGTTTTAGGAGGGCGGTGACATGATCCACTCGATTACCATCGAAGACCTCGATCCGGAGACACTTCGGCGCATTGCCGCCGAGGCGCGGCGGCGAGGCATCAACGTCGAACAGTGCGCCGCGGAATTGCTCAAGCAGCAAGTGTCAACCTGTGATAAGTCAGCAGGTACAGGCTCGAAGGATCTGCTCTCCCTGGCCGGAACTTGGTCTGGGGAAGACGAAGCGGCGTTCAACACTGCCACGGCCAACTTCAGCCGCGTCGACTGAGAGCCGTCGAACTGTGTCCACTATTGCGATTTCGTCCAGATTCTGCACTGACCTGAGGAGTATCATGGGCTGGATTTGTACGCGCAAATGCCTCACAATTGAGGAAGGACAAGTCTTTCGGCCAACCGCCCGATTGCGTTCCGTGTAGCCAGGAGAGCGACGAGATGAGATTGAAAGAAATACGCACGCACAAGCTATTCGGATTGTTCGACCACGTCATTCCATTGAATATGGATGAACGTATCACGATCATCCACGGCCCGAATGGCTTTGGAAAGACCGCGATTCTCCGCATGATCGCCGGCATCTTCGGGTCGAATTTCAGTGCGCTGCGTTCACTTCCGTTCGATAGGCTAGACTTAGAATTCGATGACGGACGCTCGCTGACAGTTACTAAGCACGTTGAACCGGGAGAAGATGGCGATCAGACGCAGATCGTATTTGATCTTACGGGGAACGAACCATTTGCGCTAAGTCGTGGTCGGAAGATACTGGGTCGATTTCCGCTCGCCATAATTGATGATGTCGTACCGGGACTAGAACGAGTCACAGAAAATGAGTGGGTTTTTCTGCCGACCGGCGAGACACTCGACCTGGACGACGTCTTTGATCGCTTTGCTGACAAGATCCACTCGCACTATCCACATCTATCCCGAGAAGAAGAACCGCCGGATTGGTTCGTCAACTTGCGCAACGCGCTCGATGTTCATTTCATTCGTGCCAACCGGTTGGAGCGATCCGAATGGAGATTCCATCGACGCGGCACGCGGCAGGAATCGCCGACGCTGGTCGTGGCGAGATATGCAAAAGAGCTTGCAGAACACATTCAGACGACGTTTAAGCGATACGGGGAGTTATCACAGTCGTTGGACCGCTCGTTTCCCCGTCGCTTGGTCATGTCATCGGCAGACGCATTCCATTCCATGGAAAACATTCAGGCTGAATTGTCAGAACTCGAATCGCGCCGGGCTAACTTAACCGATGCCGGTTTGCTGGACAAAGAAGAGCACACGCAGTTTGACGTGCCAACAGTCACGGATAACTCAAAAATCGACGTCCTCTCAGTATATATTGAAGACGTGAAGAAGAAATTGAGCGTATTTGACAGTCTGTATGAGAAAATCGATTTATTCAAGACGATTCTAAACCGCCGGTTTCTTTTCAAGACAGTCTTGATCGACAAGAATGATGGAATTGTATTCGTTACGACTGATGGAACTCCATTATCTCCTTCCAGTCTTTCGTCCGGAGAACAGCACGAAGTTGTTTTGCTGTATCAGCTACTCTTTAAGGTTAAGCCCAATGCCCTCATGTTGATCGACGAGCCTGAACTCTCACTCCACATTGCTTGGCAGGCGCAGTTTCTTGAGGACTTGGCGCCGGTGACGAAATTGTCGAACTTCGACGTGCTGATTGCCACACACTCACCCCACATCATAAGCGACAGATGGGACCTCACCGTTGAACTTACCGAGCCAAACGGATGCGAGAATTCTTTACCGACCACGCAATCGCTAACGCGATAAGACTGAAGCGATCGTCGTTCGTTGGTGCTTTCTTAGTCGTCGAAGGAGTCACCGATAAGCGCGTATACGGACTCGTTCTCGACCACGAGCGCTGCTCGATTGAGGTTGCGTACGGACGCGACAATCTTTTTGGTGCGATTCGTATCTTGAACGCGGCTTCTTTCGTTGGCGCATTTGCAATCGTAGACGCGGATTTCTCCAACGTCACTGGCGAAGCGATCCCAGAGGAGAACATCCTGCGAACGGACTTGCACGACCTGGAGTGCATGATTCTCAATTCGCCGGCATTCGACCGCGTGCTCGAAGAACTCGGTTCAGACAAGCGAGTGTCGTCGTTTGCGACCACAACCCCTTTGATTGCTCGCCAACTTGCGACGAATGCCATTCCGCTCGGATGCCTCAGGCTCCACTCTCTCCAGCAGGAAATGGGGCTCAAGTTTGAAGGGCTGACTTTCGGAAAATTCGTCGAACCAAGTGATCTACGGATCGATTTGGCCAAAATGGTCCGCAATGTCGTAGACAACAGTCAAAAGCATCACTTGGACCAGACCCAACTTGTGGAACAGATCGCGGACGAAGAACAAAAGGGTCACGATTGCTGGCAGATCTCCTGCGGACACGACATCGTAGGAATACTCTCCGTGGCGCTCCGCAAGAAATTCAGCGGAAAGAATAGCGGTGAGGTTGCCCCCGAAAATCTTGAGCGATACCTGCGACTTGCCTACGAAGCCGCAGACTTGAAAGAAACGAATCTGTTCCAAGCTTTGGTTGATTGGGAACAGCGTCATCCAGAGTTTGCGATTCTGGATTCGAGCTAGCGATTTTGGCCATCGCTCTTGTCCGCCCATCCTGCCCATGCCTCATCACCGCTGAAATCGCCCGCCGCGGTTGGTGGGCTGAAAACCGCGGTTGGCCGGCGGGAGGCGGTTGTTGTTCACCGCTCTCGGTGCCGGGCGCCTGGCTACGGGCGCTGGCTCGACTACTTTTTGCCAGCCGCGGGGAAGGCTGGGCTTGGCGAAGTCGCGCTTGAGGAAGTCGAATTTGTCGTTGAGGACGATCTTGTAGAACGAATAAACCGTGCGGTTCTTTTTATTCGGCAGATAGACTTGCAACGCCTTGGGAAGAAAACTGTTCAAGTCGAGAATCAATTCCACGCGTTGGTAGTTCGCCCGGTCTTGGCGGTGTTTGGGAAAGGCCTCGAGCCAAATCTGATCGTTGACGCCCTTGGGCGTGATCACCCGCATCCAATAGCGGGCCTTCATTTCGGCGGCCTTGGCTCCGAACAAAAACGGCAGCGGGCCGTTGGCAATCGCCGCTCCGCGCATCTCCGGCGGCAGTTGATGTTCGATGAGTTGGCTTTTTTTGAAGTTGTACTCCCAGATCGACGAGCCGCTGCATACCCAATGTTCGCCGAATTCGCCCGGCTTGGTCTTATAGCTCGCCTTATCGCCTCGTCGCTGCGGTTTTGTGAAATGGCGAATCTCGTCAATACGAAACATCGCCTTGTCCGGCTTGGCGTATTTTAATTGCCCATCGCTTTCGGTCTTCGGCTGGTTGGGATCGGGCGGGCCCCAAATCGGATCGTACTCGCGGCGAATGAACCTGCACTGATACGTCTTGATCTTGGCGCTCTCCTTCTCCCAGTGTTTGAGCACCTTGTCGAGGAATTCCGCGTGCTCGCGGGTGAGTGTAAAGGGCGCACGGGGGGCCATCCGCCCAGCGGCGACGGGACGCTGATTGATGCCTTGGGCGGGCCGCTGTTGCGGGCCGGCCGCTCCGTTGCGCTGCGGCTGCCGGGCGACGCGGTCGCGGGGATCGACCTGCCGCGGCGGCGCGTATCGATCGCGCGAAGATCGCGGCTGCTGATACGGCGAATAACGCTGCTGGGCCATCGTTCGATCAGCCCACCACAGCGCGGCGGCCAACGTGAGAATCGCAAGAAAAACATGGCAAGGGCGTGCTAGCATGAAGGTATCGGGTGGTTAGCGGTCTCTGTAGGAGGCGGCTGGGACGGCGACGGAGCAATAGATATCGAAAATCTCCGACGGAGTCGCCTCCTACAGTTTGGTTCATGCGACGTTTGCGGTGATACACAGGCGAGACGCCCGTGCCCCGAATTCGGGTGCGGAATTCTAACGAGAGCGTTGCCATCGCCCTAGGCCAGTTCGGCCAGCCAGCGGAACAATTCGTCGCTCATTTGAAACGATTCGAGCAGAAAATCCGCCTCATCGGCCCCCGGAAGGCCCTGCGGGTCGCGGCCGGCGGTGAACAGCACGGCCCGCGCCGCGGCTCGGTGGGCGACCTGCACGTCGAATAGAAAATCGCCGATCACCACAATCCGCTCCGGCGGGAGCCGCCAGGCGGCGCAAATTTGCTCGATCGCCGTCGGATCGGGCTTGGCCGGAGCGTCGTCGCGGGTGATGATCGGATCGAAGTGCAGGCCCAGCCGATCGAGCGTTAGCAGCGTCAGCGGCCGGGTGTTTCGGGTTAGAACCGCGGCCGGCCAGCCGCGGCGGCGGACTTCAGCGAGGAAATCGGTGACGCCCGGCATCAACGTAGCTCGCTCGGCACCGGCCCGCTCGTGACGGGCGAGAATCTCGCGACAGCGGTCCGCCTCACCAGGCGACATCTGCTGGATCGCCTCGAGAATCGGCTGCCGGTCGGCGATTCCCATTTCGCGGCGGATCAACTGAAAATCCAAGCCAGAATCGACCAGGGTGCCGTCCATGTCGAACACCAAGCCGAGGGGATGGTCGTTCACGGTGGTTCGTGGAAACAAGGGGAGCGTACATTGAAGAAATCGACCGACTTCGGGCCTGCTGTTATGCTGAAGCATAACCTACGCTGAAGCATAGCCTACGCGATCGAGCCGGGAAACCTTGCTCGCACGCCGGGGCGGATCGGCTTATAATGGCAGCTACCCTTGAGCGCCGAGAAACCTTGCGGCGCGGAAATAGGAGAAAGCGATGTTTGGAACACTGCAGGTGGCCCCGCGACCGTTGCGAGGCGGCAATCCGGCCGGCCGCTGGCTGGTGCTGCCGATGCTGTTTTGGGCGGTTGGTTCATGCGCGGCAACTCCGGCCGCGTTGGCGGCCAACCCTCACGCCAAGATGCTTGAGGACAACGGCGTCACGGCCAAGGACGCTGCGGCCACATTGGCCGACGTGCGGCGTTACTTGCTGCACAAGCTGCATCCCGACCGCGCCGGGCGCGATAAAATCAGCAAGCTAATCGCCGGCCTGGGCGACGCCAGCTTCGCCGTTCGCGAGAAGTCGATGCGTGCCTTGATGAACATGGCCTACGTCCCCTCGTCGATGCTCGTCGCGGCGTCGAAAAAGGGCGATCCGGAAATCGGCTGGCGCGCGGAAAAAATCTTCAAAGTCGTCGAGCCAAAGAACGCTCAGGTGCTTTATGCCGTGCTCGGCACCGTCGTCGAAGAAAAAATCGTCGGCGCGTCGGACGCCGTGCTGGGGGCGCTCGGCGATTGCACGTCGCACGATCTCAAAGACGTGGCCAAGCGGGCGCTGCTGGTTACCTCGCGGGCCGAAGACGCGCCGCTGCTGCGCGAGGCGGTTCGCGGCAGCGATCCGTTCGCGCGAATCGTCGCCACCGCGGCGCTGGGTAAATCGCTCGGCCCGAAGTGCAGCGGTGACATGCTACCGCTGCTAGACGACGCCGACGCGGGCGTCGCCCTGGAGGCCGCTCTGGCGCTGGGCAACATCGGAGATCGCCGTTGTCTGGCCGCGCTGGGCCGTCTGCTCGACGCGAAAGATCTTGAGGCAAGAGTCACGGCGGCAGGAGCGCTGGCGGGTCTCACCGGCCAGAAGTTCGTCTTCACCGCCTATGAAAAGAATCTCGACGTCCGACGCAAGCAAGCCCAGGCGTGGCTCGATTGGATCGCCAGGCAGGGCTCCGACGTCAAGCTGCATTTTCCGCTTAAGAGTACCAGATTCATACTGGGCCGAACGCTGGTCTGTCTGTATGCCGAAAACGTCGTTATCGAACTCGACAGCGAGGGAAAGCAAACGCAAATGTTCGCCGGCCTGCGGTATCCCTGGTGTGCCGTCGGGCTGCCCAACGGACATCGCCTGATCGCCTGGTACGGCAGCCACTGTGTCGTCGAATACGACGCCACCGGCAAGGAAGTCTGGAAGCAGCAGGGGTCGCTCAAAGGGCCGATGAGCGTCCAGCGGCTGCCCAACGGAAACACGCTGATCGCCTATCACTCGTCCCATCGGGTGATCGAGGTCGATCGGGCCGGCAAAACGGTTTGGCAGGCGGCAATCGCCGGCGGACCGGGTGACGCACGACGTTTGCCCAATGGCAACACATTGGTCACGCTCATGGACGGCGGCAAGGTCGTCGAACTCGATCGGGCCGGCAAGGTCGTCTGGGAACTGACCGGGTTGAAAAGCCCGCGGACCGCCCAGCGCCTGCCCAACGGCAACACGCTGGTGGCTGAATTTCGACGCCAGCGGGCCGTGGAGTTCGACCGCGGCAAGAAAGAGGTGTGGTCGCGCGACGGATTCGTTAACATTTTCGACGTCCAGCGCCTGGCCAACGGCAACACGTTGGTGGCCGACAGCGTCGGCGTGCGAGAGATCGACCGCAGCGGAAAAGTCCTCTGGCAGCCGCTCAAAGGCACTCCCCGCCGCGCCGGCCGCGCGCGACGATACTAGGCCATAAAGCCGCGACCGCCGGCCAACGTACGTTGGTTACCGCGCGGTATGATTTGAAATTCACGAAAATCGCCGTGCTTTACAAAAAGCCTCCTCGCCAGAATCTGTGGGTTGATTTCCTGGAGAAGCTGCGTAAGCCTCCAAGTGCTCATGGGTCACGGATTTTCGAGGGGCTGCGTTTTCTGGGCATCACAAAACCAAGTACGGGTTCCTCTTCTCTGTTCGGCACTTTCCGATACGCTGGTCGGTTGGAAGGATGCAAATGGATTTAGCAGAGGCTACTCATGCCCGGCGTTGATTTCCAAGCTGTTCGGTCCATGGTCTCGATGGCGCAGGTTCTTGAGCGGATCGGATTTGTGCCCACCGAATGTTCCGGTGGGCAGGTTCGTGGACCATGTCCCGTGGGTTCGCAAATGGTAACCGCCGTTTGTGCTGGCCCGCAAGATTGGAACGGCGATCAGAGAAGAGGAACCCGTACTTTACCGCGTCCGGGCAAGCGTCGATTTACCCACAGATTCTGGCGAGGAGCCTACAAAAAAGTCGAAGAGGAGAACAGCGAGTCCATCAACTCCTCGGTCAACATGGCCGGCGAGTACCTGATCGGTATCGAAAATTGCCGCCTGGTCTCGTTCAATCTGTCCGGCCCCGTGCTGATCTCCGGCGGCATGAAAGATGTGACGATCACCGCCACCGGCACGATGCGGATTTCCGTCGGCGTGCGGTATGAGAGGAAGTCAAAATAGATTTCTTCCCAGCGGCCAATTTCCCGCGAATTGAGCTACTGCGACAAGAACTTGGCACGCGCGATCAAGACAAACGCTGGCAATCACCGCGATTTGCGGCTAAAATAGGGCGAGAGCATTCCTTCCCACATGCCAGCCGAGATCACGTTGTCCGCTTCGCTCATACCGCTGTTCGCCGCCGACTCCTGGCCCAATTCACTTGATTCGCTGGCCGTGGCGATGTTTGTGGCCGTCGCCGTCGTCGCCCCGGCGATGGGTTACGCCTTCATGGTGCTCGACTTTCGCGCTTACCTGCGCTCGCTACGGCGTGCCTTGGTGCGCGTCGCCTATTACGTCCCCGAGCTGCCCCCATGGGCGCAGCTCGAGACGCCGCGCTGCGTGGCCGCCTTCGGCCTGCGGCTTCCTTGTAGCGAAGACGAATTGAAACGGGCCTATTTGAGCAAGGTCAAAGAACTGCACCCCGACCGCGGCGGCGACCGGCGCCGGTTCATGATGCTGCAAGGCCACTTCGAGGCCGCGCAGGCCGTCATCCAGGGCAGCGCAGGGTGAGGGGCGAAGCGTGTCTTGGAGATGACGGAGAGAGGGAGAGAAGCGGAGAAGGGCCGACGATTTGACTTTCCCTCCTTCCCTCCTTCCCTCCTTCCCTCCTTCCCTCCTTCCCTCCTTCCCTCCTTCCCTCCTTCCCTCCTTCCC
>JADFKK010000047.1 GCA_022564995.1 Planctomycetota bacterium
GGTGCAACGTCCGTCGAGTGATACCAAAGGCATCCGCTGCGTCACCAACCGCCCATCCACGCTCGACCGCCAGTACGGCGCGAATGCGAACGTCAAAACTCGAATATACCTCCCCACTCATGCGAGCGAGTTATGCGAAAATCAAGAATCGCCGTCCATACCAATGTGACACTTTTTTTGCGGTGAGCCATAGTAGCGCGAGCGCGGTTGCTCTGCCGATGCCGGAGCCCGCGCCGGTGATGATCGCAACCTTGTTGTTTGAACTCATGGAATAGCTTTCCAGCTTCAAGAATTTCCCAGTCCCCAGTCTCCAGTCTCCAGTCCCCTGCGTCACAGCCATCGAATCCGCACAAAAAATCGCTGGCATATTGCAGCGGCTCCCATGTCGCTCGAAAATCTTCGCCGCATGTGGCATAATCCACGCTCACGACGCCGAATTGTAACAAACCGCCTGCGTCACCGTTAGGATCGACCGCCATGATCGTTTTTCTCGCCAGCGTTACATGAAACAGCCCGCCACTCCCCGTCGCGTCACTGCCACCACGGCCGGCTTGGCGCTGCTGACCGCGGCGCTGTGGGGCGGCACGCCGGTGGCGATTCGTTACAGCGTCGAATCGTTTCCGCCGCTGGCGATTGCCGCCTGGCGGTTTGCGTTGGGGGCGCTGTTCATGGTCGCCTAGTGCCACTTCCGATTGCTTGTCTCACGAGTGGATTGGCCGTACAATCAACGTGGTATCTTCCACACGCGTTCTGCAAGTGGGCTCGGTCAGTGTCCGTCCTGAAACGCGGAGGAATAGCAAGATGAGTGTTACCCCCGCGGACACCGCTGCCGCCGCGCCGAAACGCCGATCCAGGCGTCGCATTGTTTTTTGGTGCGCAGCAGGGATCCTCTTTCTCGTTTTCGCGGTTTTTTTCCTGTTGCCATCCATATGCGCGGTTCGGATAACAGATCGCCGGATGGCGTGCGAGAATAATCTGCAAAACATCGCCCAAGCCCTCCATAACTATCATGCGGAGCACGGATCGTTTCCGCCGGCCTATGTCGCGGATGAAAAGGGCCGACCGATCCATAGCTGGCGTGTTTTGATATTGCCGTACATGGAGGAATCGCGCCTCTACGGAAAGTATCGGTTTGACGAGCCGTGGGACGGCCCCAACAACCGCAAGCTCGAATCTCAAATGCCAGGCATTTTCCGATGTCCGAGCCACCGCTACCAAGACGACGAATTTCACACCAGCTATGTAGCGATTGTAGGGCCGAATAGCGTTTTCCCCGGCCCAGACGCGACGCGGCTGGAAGACATTTCAGCCGACCTGAAAGAGACCATGCTGGTGGCGGATGTCAACCAACGCGCGGTCCACTGGATGTCGCCGGACGACCTTTCCCCGGACGAACTGCTCCAAGAGATAGCGAGAATCGGCGAGGACACAAACCATGCAGACGGCGTTCGTGCTGTTTTTGCCGACACCTCGGTTCGACTGTTGACATCAGAGATACGACGGCCGAAACGATCAGAGCTATGGCCACGACCGATGCCGACGACTAACCGTCTCGGCGCGGGTGGAAGCATCGAGTGAATCGCGACCCGGTGACACTGTTAGAACTGAACGGGCCGCCATCTCACATTAGCGTCCATTAGCGTCAATCAGCGGTCTCAGCCAGGAAACCGCTAATCGACGCTGATGGACGCTGATGCTCCAGTGCAAGATGAAATGGCAAGTTCCGAGGTCCGAGCTTTTGGATTTCCTATTTTGAATTTGTTTAGGATTTCGTGCTTAGGATTTTCCGATCTCTACAACCCCAACGCCTCATCCATCCGCCCGGCAATCTCCGCCAGCCGTTCTCGTCCGCCGCCGCGAACTTCGGCGGTACACCAACCGGTGAAGCGAATCTCGGCCAGCGCCTTTTGCACTTCGGGCCAATCGACGTCGCCGTCGCCGATTTTGCAGAAGCCGTTTTTCTGGCCCCAATCTTTGACGTCGAGTTTGACGATCCGCCAGCCCAGCGTGCGAATCCAATTCTCCGGCGGCCCGAATTTGCGGACGTTGCCGATGTCGAAATAAGAGCCGACCCAGGGGCTGCCGATCTCGTCGATGTAGTCGCGCAATTGCTCCGGCGTTTCGCAAAAGCCGTTCCAGACGTTTTCGATCAAGATCCGCACGCCCTCGCGAGCCGCCAGCGGAACCGCTTTGCGGATTTCGACGATCGAGCGTTTCCACACGTCGTCGTGCGTCTCGCTCGTCCCGCTAACCTTTCCCGGCACCAGCAGCACGGCCGACCCGCCGAACACCTTGGTGTCTTGGATCGCGCGTTTCAACGCCGCCAGCCCCTTCGCCCGCGTCGCTTCGTTCGGCGACGAAAGCCGGTCGCGCCAGTGAACCTGATCGACCACGCCGTGGATCGGCATCCCGGTTGTCTTCGACGCTAGGGCCGCTTCGGTCAGATTGCCGATGCCCGGGCTGACCAGTTCCATGCCGTCGTAGCCCAGCTCTTTCATCAGTTTGAATTTCTCCAGCAGCGATCCCTTCTCGCGGATCATGCCCCACTTCACCGACTTGAGAATGATGCCCTTGTTTGGAGCGGTGGTCTCGGCGGCGCGGGCGAGAGAGAGATTGGTCGCGGCAGCAGTGGCGGCAGCGAGGGCGGCGGAGGATTGCAAGAATGTTCGTCGAGAGGCGGGCCGGGTCATGGTGGAGAGTCCTTGTCGGTGGAGCGGAACTTATCCGTGGCACCGGCGTCTCGCCGGTGAGAGTCCACCGGCGGGACGCCGGTGCCACGATGCCGCGCATTATAGCGTGGCGCGGGGTAAGATGCGAAGCGTCGCTTGGCGACTGTTTGCCGCGACCGATGGTCGCGGCTTGATGGGCGGCTAGATCAACTCTTTGATCAGGCCCCGCTCTTCCAGAATATAGCGGGGCCGGCCGCTGAAGTCGCGGATGGTGATGGCCGGATCGATGCCGAGGTGACGATAGACCATGGCCAGCACGTTCTCGGGCCGGTAGGGCCGATCGGCGGGCACGGCGCCCTTGGAGTCCGACGCACCAACGATCTGGCCGGTGCGCAAATCGCCGCCGGCCATCAGCACGCTCATCACCGAGCCCCAGTGATCGCGGCCGGCGCCTTTGTTCACTCGCGGCGTGCGGCCGAATTCGCCCATCGACACCACCAACACGTCGCGGGCGATGCCCCGCTCGTGTAAATCGCTGACCAGCGCCGCTACGCCTTGATCGTACGGCGGGCCCTTCTTCTTCATGCTCTGGGCGATCTTGCCGTGGTCGTCCCAGCCGCCGACCCGAATCGTCACGAACGTGCTGCCGGCCTCGACCAGCCGGCGGGCAAGCAACATGCTCTGGCCCGTCGTGTTGCGGCCGTAAGCCTCGCGAGTTTTGTCGTTCTCGCGCGTCATGTCAAACGCCTCGCGGGCTTTTCCGCTGGTAATCAGATCGAACGCCGCGGCGCTGAACTTGTCGATCGACCTGGAGACCCCTTCGGTATCGAGCATCCGCCGCCGCTCGTCGAGCGCCGCGAGCAGCTCGCGCCGCTCGTCGAGCCGGTCGATGTTGAGCGCGCCGCTCAGGCTCAGGTTGTTGACCTTGAAGCTCTTGCTGTTCGGATCGCCGCCGGTGACGAACGGGTTGTAACCCTTGCCCAGGTAAGCCGCCTCGCCGTAGCGCATTTTTCGCGGGATTGACACATAGGCCGGCAAGCCCGCTCGATTGGCTCCGCGCAGCTTGGCGGTCACCGCCCCGGCGGCCGGCATGTCGTTGCCGCGGTTCTGGCGATCGCGCAGATAATAGCCCGACTGCGTCAGATGGGCCGACGTGCCGTGACTGCCGGAGTCGTGATGAATCGAGCGAATCACCGCCAACTTATCCATCACGGCCGCCTGCCGGACCATCAACTCGCTGAGTTGGATGCCCGGTACGTTCGTGTCGACCACGCCCAGCGGCCCGCGATATTCGCTGGGGGCGTCGGGCTTGGGGTCATACGTCTCGTGCTGCGTCGGCCCGCCGGCCAGTTCGATGAAGATCACGGCCCGACGACTCGGCAGGCTCGATCCCCGCTGGGCGGCCTCAGCGCGAATTCGCAACATCCCCGGCAGCGTCAACCCGCCCAGCCCCAGCGCTCCGACCCGGAGCAGGCTGCGTCGCGAGAGCCCGTCACAACACGAAAACGGCTTACCGGTCAGTTCCAACATGGCCGAGTGCTCCTATTGAAGTGCCAACGTAGCTCCCGCTTGCCGAGCGGGATCTGGCCTGAGGGTCCACATCGCTTTTCGATTCAAGTTCCGCTCGGCAAGCGGAACCTACCTAACCCATCAGTGATCTTTAATGTATCGGCAGTTTAGCCGTTTTCGGGCCAAGATGTCAAGTAAAACCGGCGGCCGGCAGGGATAGCACTGCGGCCTATCCCAGTTCGACGTTGCGGCGAAGGCCGGGCTCCCCGTATGATCCCGCTCCCCGCATGGACGAGGGGTTGGACGCAGTTTGGGCAAACCTACGGAGGGACCGGAAAAATGAAAAAGTCGATTTTGATTTGCCTGATGCTGAGCGGCGGCGTGGCAGCAGCGCTGAGCGTCTTTGGCCACCGGGATGACGCTGTGCGGGCCGCCGTGGGCGTTCGCGAGGCAGCCGGTGGGGACACACCGGCGCCGGTACATATCGCAGCCGTGCAAAACGCAAGGCTGATTTTTCAGCTCGGTGAACAAAAGCAGCACTCCGTGGCGTGTGTCGGCGGCAAGTACAGCCTGCTTCATCGCGAGGGTAACCACGGGCTCTTCGAGTTGAATGGCACGCTGTCGACGCTTTCCCAAGACGAGCGGCTGATGCTCACCTACAAAGTAAGTTGGGAATTCAGCGAACATCACAAGGAGACGACGGATCACGTCGAGGAATCTGAAGTTACACGAGCAGCGCACGACAAAGACGGGGCCTTCGCCGTCAGCGGAAACGTGGCGATTCGTCCCGGAAAAACCTATACCCTGGGCAGTTTCGGCGAAACGAAGCTGACGGTGCGGGTTGTTGTTGGGGAGGGGGAAGGCGGAGCGCAGAAGGTTTCAGAAATTCGCTTTGAAAAGGCCAAGCGGATGTATGAGGAGGCATGGACGGAAAAGCTGGAGCAAGTTCTGAAGTATGTCCCCGGCGTGGACGCGAATGTCGCGGCAATTGGAGAGTCGGTGTCGATCGAGGATGCCCCGAAACATGGATTGGATCGCTCCCTGGCCCACCCACTGAGGCCAAAACGAGTGGTCTGGCCGAGCTGCACCACCATCTACTTCGAAAAATTGTGGCTAAAGGAGAATCCACCACAGGAAGGAAAACCGCCGAAATAGCCAACAGAGGCTGATCTCAAACCGGTCATTGCAGCGGAAAGTGAGAAAATCCAAGACTATGTCGCCCAGCTTATTCCTCGGCCGGAGTTGGAAGACGATCTCAGCAAGCTGGTAACTGTCACGCCGTACCTTGCGTCGAACACCGACGCCGAGTGAAACGTGACACCCCCCCATGTGTTCAAAACGGGAAAAATCGCTGAAAAATCTCGATGATGGCTTCCCTTTCGGGCCGAAAGGGTATAATTTAGACATAGTTGGTTGTTAAAATCCCAGTTCCTGTATTCTACGGAGTCGTTGATCACCATGGCCCTGACACTTACCGAAAATGCCGCCATCGAAGTCAAGAAGATCATCTCCGAGCAGAATCTCGGCGAGGGCGTCTCGTTGCGAGTCGGCGTGACCGGCGGTGGATGCAGCGGATTCAGCTACGCACTCGGCTTCGACAAGGCGTTCGACGCCGCGAAAGACTCGAAATACGAGCAGCATGGCGTGAGCATCGTCGTCGACAAGAAGAGCTCGCTGTTTTTGGACGGCACCAAAGTCGATTTTTACTCGGGTGTCGAAAAACGGGGATTCACGTTCGATAACCCCAACGCCGTGAAGACCTGCGGCTGTGGAAGTTCGTTTCAGGCGTAGGCTCGAGGAAGTAGACATTTTCAAGCCGCGGTGCGACCAACCGGTTGCGCCGCGGCTTTTTTTGTTGGGGGGCGCAAGCTGGGCTGTTCAAAATTTGGGGTTGTGGGGGTGATTTACGGTTTTTGATTCAGGTGCTTTTGTTCCGTCTCTAATGGACTGCAATTGGCGTGTTTCCAGTGAAACAGCTGTAAAAGCCCTAAATGAGCAAACACAAAGCGGAACAGAAACGGAATCAGCCGCAGTGGTCGTCAACCCCAAATTTTGAACAGCCCAGGCGCAAGCGATGTGTCTCGTGGGGTAGACTTGAGGGTTGGCCCGGATTATTCATCATCTCCGATCGACGGCCTACCTCTTCAGACAGAAGGATTTGGAACAGAAGTTCACGAAGGTCGCAAAGAAAAGGAGCAGCTTGGCTTATGTGGTTTTCGTCGCATTTGATAGGAAGAGGAATTCGGCAGATTGATCTTCTCTCTACCGCTTGTTTACGTCATAGCCGGGCCTCGTGATGTCCGCTCGCCCCTTGACCGAATCGTTTACCACGGCGGTCCGTCCGGATGGCCAGTCGACGGACGACGATGTTCGCCGGCTGATCCTGCGCTGGATCGTCGTCGTGGGTCAGGCGGTAACGCTGCTGGTGACGTATCGACTGTGGCAAGTCCGCGAGGCCGTGCCGCATCTGCCGATATTCGATCTGCCGAGCTCGATGCAGGTCGCTCCGCTCTGGCCGCTGCTGGCGTCGCTGGTCGTCGTGCTCGCGCGTCCGTTGATTGGCATCGCTCTGCATAGCACGCTGCTGCTGGTTGCCATTGCTCTCGATCAGATGCGCATCCAGCCGGAAGTGATTTCGATGGCGATCTTGCTGTGGGGCACGTTGGCCTGGCGGGGCGCGGGGATGATCGCTCGGGCTCATCTGATTTCGTTGTGGTTTTACGCGGGTTTTCACAAGGCGGTCAGTGCGGCGTATTGGGACGCGGCCGGAACAACGACGGTCGAGCGAACATTCCCACAAATGCCCCCCTCGCTGGCCTGGGCCATCACCGTGGCCGTGCCGCTGATCGAGATGGCGTTGGCCGCGCTGATACTCTGGCCGAGGAGCCGCAAGATCGCCGCCTGGTCGGCTTGCACCCTGCACGTCACGATCTTCTTTAGCTTGGCGCTCAGCAATTGGAACCAGGCCGTGTGGGCCTGGAATCTGGTGCTGGCGGCGGCCGGTCCGTTGATGTTCGCCTGGTGGCGCGAGTCGACCTGGGCCGACCTGCGGACATCGCGACGGGTCGTTCAAGCGGCCATTGTTTTCCTGTTGATTAGCCCGGCCGGCTATTACCTGGGCTGGATCGACGCCTATCTGGCCCATTGCCTTTATGCGAGCAACACGCCGTGGGCCGTGATGGTCCGCGGCAAAGATCGAACCTTCCCAGAGAACGAACAACGACAGCTAAGCTACGAAATGCTCGACCGGCTCAACGTCCCCTTTCCCCCGGCGCATCGTCTTTACGAGCAGTATTTCCATCAGGTCGCCGAAAACAAAGACCAGATGAGAATCGTCGACCCTCGGCGCTGGGCACGGCGAGCAGGGCTAAGTGATCGCGTCTTGACAATCGGGGGTGAGTATCGCGATGGCGAGAAGTATGGCCACTGGGTAACTTTTGACGACGACGGTCGTAAACGAAACGAAACAACGTACGTGAACGGGAAAAGGCATGGCCGCTGGCAGGCATGGCACGCAGATGGCAGCCTAGCCGAGGAGGGCACGTTCCGACATGGCCTTGAGCACGGGCAGTGGACCCTTTGGGACGACGACGGCAGAGAATTGAGCGTGACCTACGAAAACGGCAGGCAAATCGCCGTCAGCGAGTCCCAACGAAAAACCGTCCCCTCACCGTCACATTCCCCTTAAGTAGTAGGAATGTCGTGCCGATAGATTTACCTCAGGGCGGCACGCAGGCGCCAACCCCGTGCTGCCAGACGACACCATCTTACCGGACAAGCGGCCCTCTTCTGCGCCAAGGGACTACCTGCCCCAGCCCCTTTGAGGAGGGCCGCTGTTTTTTTGCCCGGCCCCCCCGATATTCGCCGGCTGCTGACAAGGGCAGGCAAATTGCTCACGGCACCCGAGCAAGTCAAGGGAAACGCGGTGCATTTGGACGCCGCGTTGATCACCGCGAGCACGGTCGCGGAAGAATTTCTCGTCGTTTTCCCCGCCAATCGCTTTCCCTTTTCGCCTCGCCTGGTTATCCTGGGGATTAGGAGCATTTACACGTATTCCGTCGGGCGTTGCGGAACCGGGGATTCGCCGTGAAGAACTAGCAGGATAGAGAGGTTTGCCATGAGAACGGTTATTAGTCTGACAGTCGGGTTGGTACTGATCGCGGCCGCGCCGGCCCAGGCGTCGTTTCATCTTTGGGACTTCAGTGAGGTCTACTCCAACGCCGATGGCAGCGTGCAGTTCATCGAACTGTTCACGACGTCGAATTTCGAGCGATTTACCTCAGGCCATACGATCACCTCAGGCAATAAATCGTTTGTCTTTCCGGACAACACTCCCGCGTCTACGGCAGACCACCACTTGCTGCTCGCCACGCCGGGGTTTGCCGATCTTGACGGCGGCGTCGCGCCAGATTTTGAACTTCCCGTCAACTTTTTCGATCCCTCGGGAGACACGCTCACTTTCGTTGGATTGATCGACCCCAGCGTGACGTTCAATAATCTTCCGACCGACGGAGTCGATTCGCTGCATTACCCTGATCCCTTTGATTTTCTCAACAACGGCGTCTCGGGCGTCAATTCGCCGACGAATTACCTCGGCATCTCGGGTTCGATTATTCCCACCCCGGTGCTGCTCAGCGACCTGAACAACAACGGCTTCGTCGACTTTGAAGACCTGACCGTGCTCTTGGCCAATTGGAACAAGAATGTGACGGTCGACGACGGGAATCTCGTTGATCCGGACGGCAGCCCGGTCAACTTCGCGGACCTGACCGTTTTGTTGGCCGACTGGACCGGCCCCGGCCCGGCGGGCGCGCCGCCCGAAGCAGCCGGCGCCGCAGCCATACCCGAGCCGAGTGCGATTATGCTGGCGGCTTTCGCCGCTTTGGGCGTAGCAGCATTCCGGCGCCGACGACGAGACTCGGTTGTGCCGCCTCGGTAGCGGCACACCGTTATGGCTCGAACGCTATCACGACCCCGCCGCGCAATTTCTTGACTTTCGTGCTGAGCAACATTATGCTCCAAGGCGAGATGCGGCGGTTGTTTCGCGGGTGATTCTCTGCGCGGTCCGCCGGTCGGTTCAGTTCGTCATGTAGCGAGAAAGGGGCGCGCGGATGTCAGTCCTACGATCGAGTAGTTTTGCGACTCTCTGTTGTGTTTCGTTCGTGATGCTAACCGGGACGACGAACCGCGCCGTGGCGCAACTCGTTCCTCCAATCCCCAACGTGCCCTTTGGTGAAAACGCCCCGGGCGCGTGGCCTTTCGGCGTCAGTGGCGCCAACTTCGACATCCGACCGATTCCCGGCAGCGTGCTGGGAGGATCGGGTTCGGACAACCTCAGCATTTCTCTGGCCGGCTTCGGCCCGATCAAGTGGACCGAGTCGCGCCACAACGAAGGCGACATCGCCATCGTGATCGGCCCGGACGATCCCTCCAGCGTTTCCGATCCGCCGGCCGGTTTTTTTGACAACTACCAGCCGACCAGCGGGCCGACCACACACGCTTGGCGCATCAACCGCGACGTCGGCATTCCGCTGTCGACCGTGCGGGTTAACGGGCGCGACAACGGCGACTTCACGTCCGGCGGGTTGTCCGTGGGAACCTTCTACCCGACGACCAATTTCAGCAGCGGCTTCGGCCAAGGCCAGTCGTACAACATGCTCACCGGCCAATACACCAACGGCGGTGGCGGCGCGACGGATCTGTTGATCGGCTTCGCCGGCCTTCCCGACGAGGCCAGCGCCGATGTGGGCGCGGCATTTTTTCCGTATAGCGAAGGCTGGCTCGGCGGATTCATCGACAGCACAGCAATCGGCCCGAACGGCGAGGCTTCGTGGGAGGGCAATTCTCGCAGCCCGTCGCTGGCCGCGGCACCGCCGGTCGTTTGGCAGGCGGACGCTTTCGGTGGCGGCAAGGCCCGCGTTACGCTGCCCGATCACAGGCCCGCCACCGGCATGTTGTTTGTCAGTTCGACCGACGACGACAGCGACCTGAAGATCGCCGCGGCGCATCCTCGCGACGGGGGATGGGACGTGGCCCTTCGCGATAACAGCGACTTCGACGTCAGCGGGCAGACGCTTGCTTCGACCAGCGGCGGCAACGCCGATTTTTCGTTTCTGTACATCGACTACAGCACCCCGGGACTGATCGGCGGACACGTCGACAGCGCCGGCGACGTGATTGACCGAGGTGCCCAGACGTTCGACATCCAACGCACGTCGACGGGCCAGTATGAACTGACGGTGCCGGGCAAGACCGATTCGGACGGCATGTTGATTCTTTCTAACGCCGGCGTCTCAGACACCGACAAGGATTTGGCCGGCCGGGCTTTTCTTTCTTATGAGTACAACGACGCAACCGGCAAGTTTGTGATTCAATCTCGCGAAGCCGTCATCATCGGCCCTTCGCCGATTCCCGCGGGCGGATCGTTTCCGCTGCGCGACACCGACTTTTACTTCGCCTGGGTCGATTTTTCCGATCCGCTGCATCTGGGCCTGCCAAGCGATCTGACCGGCAACGGCTTCGTCGACTTTGAAGACCTGACGGTGCTGTTGGCCAACTGGAACAAGGACGTAACGGCCGCCGAGGGAAATCTGGTCGATCCCGACGGCACCCCGGTCAACTTCGATGACCTGACGGTGCTGCTAGCCGCCTGGACCGGCCCCGGCCCGGCCGGTGCTGCTATTGCCGGCGAAAACGGGGCAGCGGTGCCGGAGCCGACGACGATCTTGCTGGCGCTGTGCGGACTGCTGGGCGGAATGCTGACGTTTCGGCGACGGGCGATTGGTGAGCGTCGTTCTGCATCACGCCGTGCGTGACACCCACTTCTTGGACGCACGTTCAGTTCTACATTACAATGAGACGTGTGGTCGATTGGTAGTGTCGCTCACCGACCCTTTCTCTCCGAGACGTGACCATGAAGCGCCTTCCCCACATCGCGATTCTGCTGGCGGTCGTTGCGTTTGTTGCGGCCGATAAGGGCGAGAAGAAGAAAAAGGGCGACGCCGAGAAGATTCAGGGGAAGTGGACTGTTGTCGAATGGCATCGCAAGGGCAAGGTACGCTACGATCAGGTCGGCGACGTCTTGACGTTTTCGGGCAAGAAGATAGTCTTCGGCGACAATGAAAAAGAGGAGGCCGTCTTCAACCTTCGCCCGGACAAGAAGCCGCGGGAACTGGACATAACCAGCAAGAGTGACGGCAAAGACTTTACCTTTAAGGCGGTTTACGATTTTTCCGGCGATATGCTGAAGATTTGTTTTCTGGGATCTCAAAAACAACGACGCCCTGAGAAAATGGGAACCTCGGCGGACGATGACCGAATTGTGTGGGTACTCAAGCGGGTCACGAACGACGAAAACGACAAAGGCAACGGCAAGAAGTAGTTCCTCAGCCGTCGATCCATTCGCTTCGACCTACACAAAAGCGAAACGCTGCATCCAACTCCCAGGAGCCTCTCACATGTCTCGGCAGCTTGTCCTTTCATGGCTCGTCGGGGTGATCCTTTCGGCGGTCGTCGGCACCGCGCGAGCCGAAATCGTGCCGGTGGAATTCCTGCTTGACGATCCGAACGGTCCCGTCAATCGAATCTCCTTGGAGATTTCAGCCCTGGGCGGACTGGTGGGCGATTCGGACACGGCGACGCTCTCCGGTAACGTGCTTTCCGAATTGGACATCGACTTCGACGTCGACGATCACGACGGAGTGATTAACACGGTCAGGTTTACCGGCGGAACGATCTCCTTCAGCGACATGACGTTCGATCTGCGCGTTCCGCTCTTCTTTAGCGCGTCGGCCCGCACGCGCGACGTCAAGGGCACGCTCAACACACTGGGGCCGCCGACGCCGGTGGTGGGCGAAATGTTTCCAACCGAAGGACACGAGCTGACGCTCAACCAAGGCAGGGTTACGTTAACGGGCGACACGGATGCCGAGATCAGCTTCGCCGACGAACCGTTGACCTCCTCGACGATGGGGCAGGCCACGCTTACTATTTTTCCGCCAATCGTCAACGGCACCATGGCAAGTTACGATCTTGAGCTGCGGATGCCCGTCGATTTCGACCAGGAAACAGACGCCAACGGAATTACCGTGCGTATCGAGGGCAGCGGAATCATCGTCGCCAGCGGCATGTTCACTCGCGATTTGCCGAACCTGTTGCTGAGCGATCTGACCGGCAACGGCGCCGTCGATTTTGAGGATCTGACGGTGCTCTTGGCCGCCTGGAACACGAGCGTTTCAGCCGCCGAGGGGAATCTCGTCAATCCCGGCAGCACGCCCGTCAACTTCGAGGATCTGACCGTGCTGTTGGCCGACTGGACCGGCCCGCTGGGGGCACCCGCAGCGCCGACCGGCGAATTGGCCGCCGCGGTTCCCGAGCCCTCTTCGCTGTCACTGCTGACAATGACAGCACTGCTGCTGGCCGGGCGGCCGAGGCGCCGGCGCACTTCGGCGAGCCGCGTGCGTTAGCTCGGGGGTTCTACGGATGCGGTTGGGTCGTTGGAACTCGATTGTCGAACCACCAGCGGCCTAACGGCCGCGGCTCGCCTTTGGCAGCAATCGCACCTCGCTTCCCCCGGAATCCGCCTTTGCGCAGCTTCTTTGGGTCGTTATCATTCGCCCCGCTGAGGTGGCCGCGATGCGCGCACGGTCCGCAGGCACGTCTGCCGGCAATCACCTTCAACACGGGAATCGCACCATGAGTGAATATCGAACCGAGCGGGACTCGATGGGCGAGGTCCAGGTTCCGCGCGACGCCTATTACGGGGCACAAACCCAGCGCGCGGTCGAAAATTTCCCGATCTCCGGCTGGACGCTGCCCGCCGCACTCGTGCATGGCATGGGCCTGGTCAAATATGCCGCCGCCGTGGCCAATCGCGATCTCGGCAAGCTAACCGGCACGGGCAAGAATCCGCTCGATGACAAGCAGGTCGAGGCGCTATTGGCCGCCGCTCGCGAAGTGGCCGAGGGCAAGCTCGACGACGAATTCCCGATCGACGTGTTTCAGACCGGCTCGGGCACGTCGAGCAACATGAACGCCAACGAGGTGATCTCCAATCGGGCCATCGAACTGTTGGGCGGCGATCGTCTGGCGGCCGAGAAGCCGGTCCATCCCAACGACCACGTCAACATGGGCCAGAGCACCAACGACACATTTCCGACCGCAATTCACGTCGCGGTCGCCACGCGGATCGACGAAGACTTGATTCCCGCACTGGAGCGGCTGCACGCGGCGCTGGAGCAAAAGGCGAAGGACTGGGACCGCATCATCAAGATCGGCCGCACGCATCTGGCCGACGCCACACCGCTGCGGCTGGGGCAAGAATTCGGCGGACTGGCCCGACAGATCGCGCTCTCGGCCGGCCGTGCTCACAAGGCGATCAAGCCGATTCTCGAACTTCCCGTCGGCGGCACCGCGGTCGGATCGGGCATCAATACGCACCCCGAGTTCGGCAGCCGCGTGGCGGCCGTGTTGGCCGACGAGACGGGGCTGAATTTCATCGAAGCGATCGATCACTTCGAGGCCAACGCCCAGCGTGACGGGCTGGTCGAGACGCACGGGGCGCTGCGCACGATTGCCTCGACGCTGTTCAACGTCGCCAACAACATCCGCTGGCTCGGCTCGGGCCCGCGGTGTGGATTCGGCGAGCTGATCCTCCCCGACCTGCAGCCCGGCAGCTCGATCATGCCCGGCAAGGTGAATCCCGTGATGTGCGAAAGTATGATGCAGGTCGCCGCGCGCGTGATGGGCAACGACCACACGGTGGCGATGTGCGGGGCGACCGGCGGACAGTTTCAACTGAACATTATGATGCCCGTGATGGGCCATGCGACGCTGGAAAGCGTGCTGCTGCTGGGGAGCGTCTGCGACGCGTTTGTCGATTTCTGCGTTATCGACATGCAGGCCAACGTCGAAGCCTGCGAGGCGGCCGTCGAGAAGAGCCTGTCGATGGTGACCAGCTTGAATCCCTACATCGGCTACGAAAAAGCCTCGGCGTTGGCCAAGGAAGCCTTCAAGACGGGCAAAACCATTCGCCAGCTATGCCAGGAGCAGCAGATCTTGCCCGAAGATCAACTCAACGAAGCCCTCGATCCGATGCGAATGACCGAGCCGCAGGAGTAGAAATAATTTCATAACCCGATGCGTGAGCGAGGACCAATCGTAACCCGAAGCGTAGGTTTTGAAGTTGCGCATTTTTAGTCCCGGAGGGACGACATCGAATAGCCTGGGGCGTGAGCCCAGGGACAATGTCGATTTTCCAGCGGAAAGCCCCGGAGGGGCGACACCGTGCGACGTCATCCGATGTCGCCCCTCCGGGGCTTTCAGAACTTAATTCGACCATGATTTCCTGGGGCTCGCGCCCCAGGCTATTTGATGTCGCCGCTCCGCGGCTGATTTGCGCAACTTCATAACTTACGCATCGGGCTAACCTTCAGGAGTCAGGAAGATGATAATCTCTCGATTGATTCGCCGCTCTCTTTTCGTGACGGCATCCGCGGCCTTGGTCGCAACCTTTGCGACCGCCGGCACTTCGACGGGCCAGACGCTGAAAGACACCGCCGGGACAGCCCGCGACACGATCCCCGACAACAGGCCATCGGCCGTCCCGCGTACGATCCCCAGTGTGGCGCCGGCGCCCGTGCAACCGACCGGCCGCGAGCTGCTCCTGAGCGCCTATGGCCAAACCGACTCGGCCAGCGCCAAGGCCGACTACGACAACATCATCGCCTTGTGCCGCCGCGCGCTCGCGGATGATGTTTCGCCGGCCGCGGTTACCTACGGGCGAAAGCTGATGTCGTGGGCTTATAACCGCCGCGGAGAGTTGATCGTCGAGGCCGAAGGCGAACACAAGGCGCTGGCCGATTTTCATCGGGCCGTGCAAATCGACCCGCAGCGTTGGCGGGCCGTTCACAACCGCGCGGTCAGTTACTTTGCCCTCGGCCGGACCGATCTGGCGATGAGCGATTTCACCCGCACGATTCAGTTGGAGCCCCGATTTTCCACGGCCTATTTCAACCGCGGCGAGCTGCGATTCGAGCAGGGCGACCTGCGCGGGGCCGTCTCGGATTACGACTCGGCGATCCGTCTGGGCGTCAAGGGTTCGTCGGCTTACGAAGGCCGCGGATACGCGTTGTTGCAACTCGGCAGATACGCCGCTGCGGTGGCCGATCTCAACATGGTCATCCGCTTCGAGCCGAATGATGCCGCTGCCCATCTCTCCCGTGGCGAGGCCCGGGCCAAGCTGCACCGCTGGGAACAAGCGGCCCGCGATTTCAATCGGGCGATCGCGCTGGATGGAAAGCTAACCCGAGCCTACGAACGGGCCGCGTGGTTGATGGCGACCTGTCCCGAGGCTCGCTTTCGACAAACCAAGCTGGCGGTTGACACGGCACGCAAAGCGGTCGAATTGGCCGGCGAGACAAACCACGGCAACCTCAACGTCCTCGCCGCGGCCTACGCCAACAACGGCGAGTTTGAAAAGGCCCGGTTGATTCAAGCCAAAGCCATCGACACCGCGCCGCAAGCAGTAACCGCCGACTACCGCCAAAGCATGCGACAATACGAACGGAGCCGCCCGGTGCGCGAGTCCGGCCGCGCCGTCCAAATCGGCCGAAAGCCGACCCGCCGCAACCGCACGCGATAGGTTGACCGGACAGCGCCGCTCAGCAGTCTGTTGAAAAAATTGTAGGAGGCGACTCCTGTCGCCGATTCCGGTGTGAGGCGCCTGTTGATCGGCGACACATGGGAACATTGGGTTCTGCGGTAGGGCCTTTTGATTAGCCCAGGCATTTATGCCTGGGAATAGGGAACAAGTTGGCGAACTGGAAACGGGAAAAGCTCGTCTTCGCGGACGAGGGCGTGCCGCTGGGGATTAGAAACCAGCGTGTCGATTGCGGCTGTGAATTCGTCGAGCCAGCGAAGATGCTCGAAAACTCGGGCGGCACGCTACGTCGGCGGCCAACCTGATCCACGAATCTGATATACTGTATCAGTAGCCTTTGGTGGGATTTCATTCCGCCGCACTTGGAACGGCTGGACTTCGGCAGATCGCGAGGAGGAGAAATGACAAGTTTCGACACCGTCTTGGACGCTGCCCAGAATCTGCCGACCGATGATCGCTTGCGACTGATCGAAGCGCTTTGGGACTCGGTGCCGCCGGACGTTGACGTGCCTCTCCATGCGGACTGGGGGCCGGAACTGGAGAAACGAGTCGCCGAAATCGAGAGCGGAGCTTCGACGAGAGTGCCATGGTCCACGATCAGAGACGAGGCTTTAGCGCGGATCGGTCATGGCAACATTCGTTGAGTTTGATCGCGCCGCGCGCGAGGAATTCGACGAATCCTTCGATTGGTTGCCAGCCGCAGCCACGGGGCAGCCATAGGGTTCGCCGCGGCTGTCGACGATGCGTTGGATCGGATTGAAGCCGACCCAGAGCGGTTTCCGCAGATGTTCGCGGGTTGTCAGTACTGTTCCCTCAAACGCTATCCGTATTGCGTCGTCTATTGCCGTTCTGCCCGCGGGCTGCATGTCGTCGCGATTGCGCATGCAAAGCGTCGTCCAGGTTATTGGCAAGGCCGGCTGTAGTCGGCGCCTCTACAAGTGCCTTCCTACGAACCCGTCGGCGTCTCTGATTTCGGCCGCTGATTTCGGTTTAAGAAGCGCCCGCGGTCGCTTCGCAACATGATCCAACAAGAAAAGTTCGCCTTTTCTTGCCAGTCCGGTTACGGGCTGAGCCTTCTTGCGGTTAGTTGCCCAGCGACAGGAGTTCTGACGGTCGCTTTGTCAGAAAGGGCAAATCAGATGAGCCGCGTACATCGCATGTATGCTCGGAGCGAAAAAACCAACCCGGTGGACGGCACCGTCGTGTGGAGCCCGCTCAAGTCGATCTGGTATTCGGCGATGGCAACGGTCGGCATCGTCGGCGGGGCGATGACGTTTTCTTGGGGCGCCGCGATCATCGCCTGCGGACTGACGGTATTCACGATTTGCTTCGGACATACGGTCGGCCTGCATCGCCTGCTGATTCACCGCAGCTTCAAATGCCCGCTGTGGCTTGAATACTGCATGGTCAGCGCGGGCGTGCTCGTCGGGATGGGCGGGCCACGAAAGATGCTCTACATGCACGATATCCGCGATTGGTCGCAGCGGCATCCAAAGTGCCACGCCTTCTTTATTCATACCAGCCCGATCTGGATGGATTGGTTCTGGAACCTGCATTGCGAGATTCGTCTCGACCACCCGCCGGAGCTGCGGCCGGAAAGCCGAGTCACGCGGTCGAAATACTACGCGCTGTTGGACCGCTATTGGATGCTGACGCAATTGCCCGTGGCGGTGGCGCTGTTTCTGCTCGGTGGAGTCCCTTGGGTCGTGTGGGGAATCTGCGTGCGGGTCACCGTTTCGCTCACCGGGCATTGGCTCGTCGGCTTCCTGGCCCATAATCACGGCAGGCAAACGTGGCACGTTGGAGGCGCTGCCGTGCAAGGATACAACGTCGTCGGCCTAGGCCTGATCACCATGGGCGAGGCCTGGCACAACAATCACCACGCCTTTCCGGAATCGGCAAAGCTGGGGCTGAAAACCGGCCAGCCCGACGCCGGCTGGTGGCTGCTCTGCGTTCTACGACGACTCGGCTTGGTGTGGGACGTGCGCCTGCCCGAAGATTTACCGGTTCGAGCGGAACTTACTTCGATTGAGGGCGTAGGCGCGGCAGGTGAATGGGCCACCAGACATTAGCGTCAATCAGCGTCGATTAGCGGTCCGTCTACTCGGCCATCGCTACGTTGTGTCTTGCCTCAGTTGGGCGTGAGCTTTGTCGTAAGTGAACGGTTACGAATGACGAATAATAAAGGGAGCCGATATTTCGCGTGTCACAACCCAGTGCGCCAGGTATTCATTATTCATCATTGGTCACTCGTCATTCGTCATTGGTCATCTAACGTCACGATTCATGGTGACGCTGCCCAGCTAAAACACCGCTCGGACACTTCATCTGACGTCGTCGGGAGTGAGGCCGTCTTGGGCCAGATGGCGAACGGTGTAGACAAGCACCCTTTCCCCCTCAATAGAAAATACGGCCCGGTGCGTGGGCTTGCTGCCGATACCGAAAACAAGTTGGCGAACTGGGAACGGGAAAAGCTCGTTTTCGCGGACGAGGGCGTGCCGCTGGGGATTGGACACCAGTGTGTCGATTGCGGCCGTGAATTCATCGAGCCATCGAAGCGGTCAAATCCCGGCGAATGTCGGCGATGACGTCGGCGGCTGGTCGTCCACCTCCGGCGGCGAACTCGGCTTGGCCTTCGTTTACGGCGTCGACGACTTCCGCGGTCTCGCGAGAAGTTGCCCACTTGGCGGCGATCTGCGGAATTGTAACGTCAGCACGACCGTCGGCCGCTTCACGACGAAGGAAGTTCGTAAAGGCTTGAATGTCGGATTCGGTGACAGCCATCGTCTTATTCTCCGAGAAGTTAGCGCAGAGCACAAGGATATCACGCGGAGGGGGAGCCGGTCAAGAAAAGGCCAGTATTGGCTTTCCGCAAGAAGCACTCCTACAAATACATTCCCACAAACCCGGCGGCGTCGTCACTTTCGGCGCGGATTTTTTCGATACGCTCGGCGGTTTTGGCGAGGTCGCCGGCTGCGATGTAGCGGTTGAATTCGACGGCGACGGCCTGCTGCACGGTTTCGCGAAACCATTGGACCACCGGCTCGGTGAGCCAGTCGCAGGTTTCGTTTTTCAGTTCGATCTGTAGATCGCACCGCTCGGCCCGGCGGTCATCGGCGTCGGTCAGCACGGTGCCCTCGAAGCCGAGCTGGATCATGCCCACCGCGTCGTCGTTGGTGAGCCGGTAGCTGCACAGGGCGTTGTAAAGATAGTAGGAGTTATGCGAACCGTGCTTTTCGAGCGCCGCGGTGATCCGCTCACAGCGCTGACGATACTTGGGCGAGGCGTCGAGCGGAACCTCGAGCCGACCGACCGAACGAAGCGGCAAACAATCGAACGAGATTTCAACGCTGCTGGACACGGTAGGGGGATCTTGAGCGAATCGTGGCACCGGCGTCCCGCCGGTGATACACAGGCGGGACGCCTATGCCACAGGCCCCGCACGGCAGGTGGAACCTACTGTGGCCATTGTAGCGCGCCGAGACGAAACGACAAGCCGGTTACTTTATTACCTCGGGCTGCTTCTTGGCGGCGGTCTTTTTCGGGCTTTGATCCCAGGCCAAACTTAGCCAGCCGTTTTCGCTCGTCAGATTGGCCAGCACCAGCTTGCCGGCGCTCTCCCAGCGGCCGGGCAGCGCGATTCCCTCGGAGACGAACTCCGCCTCCAGCATCTGGCCGAAGCGACGATTGAGCACCTTGCGCTGTGCGATCTGCTTGAAGCCCAGCTTGGTCTTGCCCTTGATGAAACCGGGCGGCAGAATGATCAGGTCGCCCACGCGCGTCGCTTTCATGCCCGAGGCGGTCTTTTCCAGCTTGTAGGTGGCGGTGACGTTCATCGCGCCGTACTCGCTGTCGCCCGACGTGTAGTTGCGGCCTCGTATGGTGACCGAAAAGCCGCCGTCGGAGAAGGAAAACGTGATCGGATGCTCCTTGGCGAACGTGATCGACCAGGGATCTTCATCGGGATTGTCGGCGAACCGCTCGGGCAGAGCCCCCAAAAATTCGGTCAGATCCTTTCGTACTTGGGCGTCGTCAACCTTCTTGCCGGCCAGCGTCGAGGCCAGCAGGTTGTTGAGCATCGTCTCGTGCAGACGGATCTTGAGGGCGTGTTTTCCGGGGATCTTCGGCGGCGCGGTCGGCGCGGCCAGTTGTCCCTTGGCGGCCTGCTCGGCAACGATCCGCAGCGCGGCGCCGGTCGTGCTGAATTTCAGCAACCGCGGAAAGCTCCCGGCCTTGACGAGCGGATCGCGGAACTTCTTTTGAAATTTCTCGTTGGCCTTGCCCAACATTTCGGCCACCCGGGCGTCCATCCGCTCGGCGATCATCACCTCGGCTTTGCGGGCGGCGATGTATTCGGCCTGGCCCTGGCTCTCGGCGATGCGTTTTTCGGCGATCCGCGTGGCGATGCGGCCGCCATCGATGCCGGTCACGTCGGATTCGATCACGGCGTGGGCCACGGTCGGTAGCAGTTCGATGCCTTGGTCGGAGATGACCAGCTTCTTGGTCGCGGTGAATTCGGCGTAGCTGTTGGTGTAAATCGTTACTGGGCCGTTGTAACCGACATTTTCCGTTTCGGAGATTCCCTTGAGCACGATCATGAGAATGGCTTTGTTCCCGCTGGGCACCAGCTTCAAATCGATGGTGCCCGTGATCACGCCGCTGCCGATGATGTCGGTGCCCAAGATCACCTGATCGACCTCGATTTCCTCCGCGATCTTGTCCCGCACGCCAATGGCAATCAATTCGAGATCGGCCTCAATGAACAGGTTGAGTCGAGAATGGTATTTACGCACGGCGGTCACCAACTCGGGGGCTTGCTGGTTTTCTTCGAGCCAGCCGACCGCCAGACCAACCGCGCTGCGAGTCGCCTCGGTCGGTTTTTCGCCGTGGATTTTCAAAGCGGCCGAAAGTTGATCGAGCACCGCTTCGTATTTTGCCTTTAGTGCCGCGGCGTCGGGAGTCTTGGTGGCGGCGACGTATTGCTCAAGCCCGCTGCGAACGTCGGCGAATTTGGTCAGCTCCAGCCCGGCATGTTTGGCCGAGAGCTTCTTGATGTATGGCTCAAGTGAGTCGGCGGTCATGCCGTCCTTCTTGGCCAGTTCTTTCTGCAAGTTCTCGAATTTGATGTACTTCTTCCAGCCGGCGCCGTTCTTGCCGCCGCGAGAAAGATAGTCGTCTAAGCGATCGACCGCGGAGCGCAACTGCTTGCCGGCCTGCTTTAGATCGTCTTTGGCCGGCGCGGAAAACTGGCCCTTGGCTGCTAATGCCGCTTGAGGCAGTTCGTCGAGCGCGGGCAACGACAAATCGGCGATCCACGCGGCCAGGGCTTCGCGCACCCGCACGAAACGACGATCGTCGAGCCCAGCGGCGTCGCTACTATATTGAAGCAGAACTTTTTCAAGCACCTGGCGGTCGGCCGCCTCGCCCTTGGTTATCTGCTCGCGCAGCGACGGGCTGTTGAGATACTTGCTCCAACCCTTGCCGGTCTCGCCCTGACCGAGCCAGGCATCGAGCACGTCGGCGGCAGCGGTCACCTCAACGGTCCGTTCATTGGCGCCGACGGAGCGCAGTTGAGCAAAAGGCGCGAGTAGCAAGGCCGCGACGAGGGCAGATCGGATGAGAAAATGGGACATCCAGGCGTTCCTTTGACAGAAAAGAGGTAGTTGGCAGCCGCGCTGGTGATACCAGATATCGCGGCGACGACCTACGCCAGTCAGCCGTTTTTCGGGACAAAACTGGGGAAATAGCCATAAGACTCCATGTTATCCAAGTTCCTGTATTTTATCCATTCATCTCAGTCCTCCCATAATTTCTTTGTGGAAAAAGATGCTTGTTTAATTCATATTTTTCATATAACCCAATCTTCCCAATCGCGCTATCTTGAAGTTCGCGGCGATTGCTCTACGATGATGGGCCACCACGCCGCCGCCTCTCGATGGGCGGCATCGCACGCCCGCCCTTCAACCGCCCACCTTTCAAACACGAAGAGGAGCTTCGTCCATGCCCAAGCTATGTTATCCCGGTCGTAGGGGCGCGCTAGTCGCCGCGCTGATGATTGCGTTTTTCGCCACCGATGGCGCCAACCATGCCGCCGCCGGCCCACGCTGGCATCGCGATTATTACGAGGCGGTAACCGCCGCGAAGAAGCAGAAAAAGATGCTGCTGATATTCGCCCGCGCCACGGGCAACAGCGCCTCGCGCGATGCGTTCCGCAGCAAGACGCTACGGGCGCCGACGGTCGCCAAATCATTGCGACGGTTCGTGCTTGCGGAGTTGCCGCTGGACGTGCGGATCAAGAGTGAGAATCGGCAGATCGCGCTGTTCGAGGACGATTCGTTCGAGCCGCTCGAAGGACGACAGGGATTGGTGATCATCGACTACGCGCACGGCGATTTGCCGCAATTTGGTTGCGTCGTTAGTGCCATTCCGTTTCCTCTGAAGGGCGCGTTGGATGAACGAACTACGTCGATTATTCTGAATCTTCCGCCGGGCACGATCACTCAGCGAACGCTGATCTACGCCGTGCGAATCCACGACGAGAAGCCTGCCAGCACCAGCGGCGAGTTGCATGTTGTGCTAAGCACGGCCGTCGAGAAACACTCGCAGCACCAAGCCGATATCGAGTCGCAAGGTCATCACAATTGGGGGACGAGATTTCACCGCATCAGCGTCAGGCTGCCAATGGGCATGAGTACCACCGAAATCTGCGCCGAAAGCTGGCCGAATCAGGGGCTGGTCGCCGCGGCGATCGACTGCGTTCGCAGTTGGCGGCAATCGTCCGGACATTGGGGAGCCGTTTCCGGCCGACACACGCTGTATGCCTATGACATGAAGCAGGGTTCCAACGGCGTCTGGTATGCGACCGGCATCTTCGCTAACCGGCGGTGATGATGCCCTCGTCCGGCCTGCCGCTCGCGCCGCTCGTAACGATTGTGTGGCCGTGTTTTCTTTTGGCAACGTGAAATGTTCAGAAAAGTACCCATGTTGCCAAAACGCATGGTACGTTCTAGATAGCCGTAGCCAGGAATCTTTCGTTTTACTAGCAGCGTAGGGTGCATCCCGATGCACCGAACGACATTGGGTGACATGCAAATGGTGCATCGGGATGCACCCTACATAGCCCGGACGACAAGGATGACGCGTCGCTCTGCCACTGTTGTTGCCCGTTGCGCGGCGGTGCTCGCCTTGGGTGCGCTGATCGCCGGCTGCACGAATCTGCGCCATCCGGTTCCCCGCGGCGCCGTGGCGCCTCCGCTCGTTGGGACGGTCGCGGCGCCGGGCCACGTCGGCCTCTCGCTTACGCCGGCTCGTGTCGTCGCGCCGATCGGTACTGAAGTGGTGCTGATCGCCTCGGTGCATAACGCCCGTGGCGCGCCGCTCGTCGGTCAGCCGATCGAGTGGATGCTCGCCCAAGACGGGGTTGGTCAATTCCTCAGCGCGGCCCGCGGTCGCTCGCTGGCAGGCTTCGCCGGCAGCAACGAGGTGCCTCGCAAGATCGACAACACCTATGCCACAGGCCGCACGTCGCGCCGCACGCTGACTTGGCGTCGCGCAGCGGCTGACCCCCGCGACGACATCGTGGTGCGCGAGGGCGAGGCCTGGATCAGTATCACGTCGCCCACCACCGGCACGAGTTCCGTTACCTGCAGTGGCCCGGCGATTCCCGGCTGGCAGCATCGCCATCAGACCGCCCAGATATATTGGGTCGACGCCCAGTTCAGTTTTCCGCCACCGGCCGTTAGCGCCGCCGGAGGACGACAGACGATCACCACGACGGTGACTCGTCAGAGCGATCAGGCGCCGCTGGCCGGCTGGCTGGTGCGCTACGAAATCAGCGGCGGGCCGGCGGCCGGGTTTGGCGCGGACGGAGCCCAAGTCATTGAGGTCGTGACCAATCCGCAAGGCCAGGCCACGGCCGAGGTGACGCAGATGGCCCCGGCTGCTGGAACCAGTGAGGTCCGCATCCAGATCATTCGGCCCGCCGATGCCCGGGACGCGGTGAGCCGGCCGTTCGTTGCCGCCACCGGCACGACACACGTAACCTGGAGCGCGTCGGACGTGTCGCTGACGACCACCGGACCGGCGGTCTCCCGTGTCGGGGCCGAAGCGACCTATCGGCTGACGGTGACCAATCGCGGAGATCTGCGAGCCACGGGCGTCATCGTCACCGGCGAAGTTCCGCCGGGCATGACCTACGTGGCCAGCCAGCCGGCCGCGGAAGCAGCCGGCGGGCAGCTAAAATGGACACTCGGCGATCTGGAGGCCGGCGAAAGCCGCACCATCGCCGTCAACGTGCGGACGACCGAAACGGGGACATTCAATTTTTGTGGCGAAGTAACCACCGCCCAGAGCGCTCCCTCGCGAAGCTGCGCCGCAACGACCGTGTCCGACCAATCGCGGGCGGCCATCGAAATCGATGTCCGCGGCCCGGCCCAGGCCACCGTCGGAGATCGGGTGACCTTTACGATTGTCGTCACCAACCGCGGCACGTCGCCGGCCACCAGGCTGCGCATATCCGATGAATTTCCGGCCGAACTAAAACACGACACGGCCGTCAGCCCCATCGAAGATCGACAACTCGTCGACCTTGCGCCGGGCCAGCAAACTCAGATCGACGTGACGTTCACCGTCGTGGCAGCTGGCGAGCATTGCCACACCGCGAAGGTCACCGGCCGTGGGGGTCTGTTGGCGACCAAGCGGGTCTGCATCCGGGCCACGGCGGCCGTCGCACCCGCACCCGCCGTCACGCCCGCACGGGCGCCAGCCGTGTCGCTACGAATCACTCCGCCGCCGGCCAGCCGAGTGGGCCAGAAGGTGGTGTTCGCCATCGACGTGACCAATACCGGCAACGTCGCGCTGAGCAACGTCGTCATCAAAACGAAATCCGATCAAGCGCTGAAGGCGAAGCAAGCCACGCGCGGGCACGACGGTAAAGATGAACCAGGTTGGATCATCGAGTCACTCGCCGTCGGCGCGACGAAGCCGGTTCAGGTCGAGTACGAATGTTTGCAAGCCGCCGCCGAGGCGTGCATGCAGGTCGAGGTGACCACCGCCCAGTTGCCGGCCCGCCGCGACCGCCGGTGCATTCGCATCGACGCGGCCCGGGCGGCGCAGAAGCCGGCCATGGACGAACTGTCGCTGAAGATCGCCGAACGCACCAGTCCGGTGAAGGTCGGCGGCAAGACGATCTACGAAGTGCTGGTTCAAAACATCTCGGGCAGAACGCTACACGACGTAACGCTGACGGCGACCGTCCCGCCGGAAATGACGCTCGACGTCGAAACCAATGCGACGTTACGAGGAAACGTCGCCACGTTCGCAACGCGCGCCGAGCTGGGCCCCGGCGAACAATTCAGCTACCAGGTGCATGTCACCGCCAGGCAGCCCGGCAAAGCCCACTTCGTCGCGCGGCTGAGCGCCCGCGAGCTGTCCGATCCGGTCGAAGCGTCAAAAGAGACGCTTGTTTTTGCGGAGCGTCAATAGCCTGTTGAAGAAAATGTAGGAGGCGACTCCCGTCGCCGACATGAGACTTTGTTTTAAGTCCGGGCCTAGTCTTGCGAAACGGGCTCGAGCGCCGGCTGCACGACGCGTCTGGGTGTGAGCACCAGATATCGCCCCTTTTCTTGCGCGGACACGTCGAACACTTTGGCCTTGTTCGCCAGATTGAATTGGCTGACGAAACCACGAGCGCGAATCACGGCATTTTCGTTGTCGTGCTTGACCTTGATCGCGCCGTCGGTCTGATCGTGTTCTTCCTCGCTGATAAACTTCACGAGGATGCGTCCGCTCGATTGATCGTAACCGAGCAAGGCGAAGTTGGTCAAAACCGACTTGTCCTCGACGCAGGGCAGCGGAATCACTAAATCTCCGTTGGCACGGCGGAAGAACGCCGGCGCCTTGGCCTTCGACACGCCGCTAGGCGAGTAGAATTGAAAGCCGGTTTCCACCCCCTGTCGGGCATGTCCGGTGACGTGCCTTAGTACGTCGGTTGTGGTCAGCAGCCCTTGCAGTTCGTGTCCCACGCCGACCACCGGCAGACAACCGATCTTGTTGGTGGCCAGCACGAAGGCGGTCTTCAGCAGCGGCGAGTTCGGCAGCACGGTCACCGCCTCGTGCCTGGTAATCAACGATTCGACCGGCGTCGTGTCGAGGGAGTCTGTGGCCTGAGTATCCTCGGACTCTACGCCGTCTTGTCCCAGCAGAAAATGCCGCAGGACGTCGCGCTGCGAAATTACGCCGACGACGTGATTGTGTTCGTCGACAATGACGATTCTCCGCAGGTTGAATTCGGCCATCGTGTCCGCCACAACGCCAATCGGCGTGCCAACGAGCGTGGTGCGCACCTCGGTCGTCATGATGTCTTGGACGACACCGGTCAAGCCGTGGGGATCAGCTACCAAGGTGTGCATAGTTCAAGTCTCGTCAGCCGGCGGAAAATCAGCGACGACGCACCGCCCTTGCGGCAGCGCACCGGTGAGCAATTGTGACGTTCAACGCAAGTCTAGTTCACTTTTATTCCCGGGGGGAGCAAATCGAGAACCGACCGTGCCTGCCGGGCCAATCGCTACAATCGCCACCAGCGATTTCTTTCGGTCGACTCGCAATAGGTGTCGCATCTCTTACCTGGCGATCCGGGATTACGATTTCGGGAGTATTTTCGCCGTGTGCGAAGAGTCTGACGCGGAAGGAGAAATTACGGGCGGCTAGCGCCCAATCGCTCAATCGACGAACCGTAGCAGGGCGTATTTTTTTCGTCCGCTACGGAGCACCATCACCGATTCGCTGGCCAGATCAGCCGGGGTGAGTTGGCGGGCGATGTCTTCGACGCGGCGATTGTTGACATTGGCGCCGCCGCCGGTGATGTTGCGTCGGGCGTCGCTTTTGCTCTTGGCGAGGTTGGCCTCGACGAAGGCGTCGATGACGTTTAGGCCGTCGCCTTCGAGGCGTGCTCGCGGCAATTCTTTGCTCGGCACGTCGGCGAAAATTTCGCCAAGGTCTCGATCGGTCAGTTTCGATATTTCGGCGCCGAAGAACACCTCGGTCGCTTGCTGCGCCTTGCGCAAACTCTCGCCGCCGTGAACCAACTCCGTAAGCGCTTCGGCCAGCCGCCGTTGGCTGGCCCGCTTGTGCGGCTCTTCGGCCCGCGCGGCGTCGAGCGCTTCGATCTCCTCGCGGTCCAACTCGGTGAGCATCCGCAGGCAGCCGCCGGCGTCGGCGTCGTCGACGTTGATCCAATACTGATAAAACGCATAAGGGCTGGTCCGCTCAGGCGAAAGCCAGATCGCCCCGCTCTCGGTCTTGCCCATCTTCGAGCCGTCGCTCTTGGTGAGCAGCGGGCAAGTCAGGCCGTAAAGCTGCGCGGAGCGCATCCGCCGGGCCAGGTCGATGCCCGCGGTAATGTTACCCCACTGGTCGCTGCCGCCGATTTGTAGCTCGCAGCCGTGTTCGTCAAAAAGCTGCACGAAGTCCCAGGCCTGCAACAGCATGTAGCTGAACTCGGTGTAGCTGATGCCGACGTCGTCGCGCCCGAGCCGGCCTTTGACCGAATCCTTGGCCAGCATCACGCTGACCGGAAAATTCTTGCCGACGTCGCGTAAGAAATCCAGAAAGCTGAACTTGCGCATCCAGTCGAAGTTGTTGGTCACCAGGGCCGATTGATCGCCGCAGTCGAAGTCGAGAAAGCGGCGCATCTGCGTCTCGATGCCGTGGACGTTGGCCCGCAATTGCTCGACCGACAGCAGATTCCGCTCTTCGCTCTTGCCGCTGGGGTCGCCGATCATGCCGGTGGCCCCGCCCACCAGCGCGATCGGCCGATGCCCGGCCTGTTGAAATCGTCGCAAGAACAACAGCGGCACGAGGCTGCCGACGTGCAAGCTCTCGGCCGTCGGGTCGAAGCCGGCGTACACCGTCCGGGCTGCATCCCGCAGCCAGGCCGCCAGCTGCGTCTCGTCCGTCGATTGGTGAATCAGTCCCCGCCAGCGGAGATCGTCGAAAAAGTCATTCACGATGTTGAGCGTCTGCTTGGAAATGAAGTGATAATGAAATCCGAAATCCGAAATCCTAAACAAATCCGAAATCCGAAATACAAATGTCAAAAACCACGGATGTCGCTACCCATCCCATGGCAATTTTAGTCATTCGAATTTGTTTAGGATTTCGTGCTTCGGATTTCCCGCCCTACCGCCACATGTCTCCATCCGAAAACGGATGTGCCGGCCCGTCAAGCCGCGGCTTGGGCAACGCCTTGAGCGCCATTTCGGCCATTCGCAGGTCCGACTTCGTGCTGATTTTCAAATTCAACGGCGAGCCGGTCACAACCCGCACCGGATGTCCGAGCTGCTCGACCAGTTGGGCATCGTCCGTGGCGGTCGATGCGTTTTTTTGTGCGTGGGCCTGCATCAGCAGCTCGCGGCGAAACACCTGCGGCGTTTGTGCCTCCCAGAGTCCCGCTCGAGTTACGGTCTCTTCGATGATCTTCTGATTAGAAACTCGCTTCACCGTACCGCTAATCGGAATCGCCAAGATCGCCGCGCCGTCGGCTTCGGCTGCCGCATACACTCGGTCGATCCACTCGGTCGCCAGGCAGGGCCGGGCCGCGTCGTGGACGCACACGAAGTCGATCTCCGGCCGCACGCGAGCCAACGCCGCCGCGACCGAATCAGCCCGTTGTGCCCCGCCTTCAACCACGTCGATGCCAAGAATCGCCACGTTGGCCGAGAACTTAAAGTCGAAATCCTCGCGATCTTCCGGCCCGATCACCACGATCACCTGTGGCGTGTCGTCCCGATCGAGAAATTTCTCCGCAGAGTGTAGCCAAACGGCCCGCCCGGCCAGCGACGCGAACGGCTTCTTGTAATGTTTGTCTTTGAACCGGCTACTCTTACCCGCAGCCGGCAAGATCACGGCAAATTTGGCCACGACGAAGGCTCATGGTGTGAAGGGAGGGTGAGAGCGAATAGCAGGGAGCTAGGAGTCAGGTGTTAGGATCTAGGTATTAGTGTTGATCGCCTGCACGCGCGCTTGCCACATCCTATTCGAGCGCTCAACTGTACTACTGAGACACGCACTACTGAGACACGTCATTTCGGTCAGGCCGCCCGACGAGTCCCTAGCTCCTAACTCCTGGCCCCTGGCCGCTATCTCTAGCCCGCGCCACTCTGCAACGTCTGACTGCGGGCCATGGCATCTTCGGCGAGTTGGACGAACTGGGAATTGTTGGTGCCGGCGAAGGCTCGCTGCAAAATGACGCTTAGGGCAGTGAAGCTGAACGGGTCGTTCGGCTCCAATTCGCAGACACGCTGGGCGTGTTGGACCGCTTCCTCGTGCTTGCCGACCTTGCCGAATAGCACGCCCAGCGCCGAATGGGCCAGCGAGTAGGCGTCGTCCTGGCCGAGCACTTCCTGCAGCTTGGCAATCGCCTCGTCCAGCTTGCCCTCATCCTTGAGCTTGTCGGCTTCGTCGTATAGTTCATCAATAACGGCCATAATCAACCCCTGAGTCGTGGTGAGCCGCAAGGCGCTAGCCGCGGGTTTTGTGCGGGAAGCCGCGGGTTTTTGCGGGAAAACGTAACGCGAATTTACCGGCGGCTAGCGCCGTGCCGCTCACGGGCGACGCCGAACGTGTTGCGGTAGGTGGCAGTGTAACAATTCCGACTCATCTCGGCGCCGGGGGTTCACCGGACCTTATATCCAGAATAATCGGCTCAACCTGACCCGCCAGATTGGCCGATACCGACGAGAGGCCGCGTTTCCGCCGGGCCCGCTGCCCCATTACGACAGTAATCCAATTATGCTCCTGCCGAGGTCGTCCCGCGTGCCGATTCACCCCCTCGCGATTGTCAGTCCCACCGCTACACTACCGCCGGGCGTAGAAATCGGCCCGTTTTGCATCATCGAAGAGGGTGTAACGCTAGGCGATGGCTGTCGGCTGGAAAGCCATGTGACGCTGGCCGAGGGCACCGTGCTCGGCGAGAACAACCACCTGTTTCAGGGAGTGGTCGTCGGCGGACCGCCCCAACATCTCCAGGCGACCGACCAACTCGGCGGCACCCGCATCGGCTCGGGAAACACCTTACGGGAAAACACGACGATCCATCGGGCGATGCAGCCGGGCGATTGGACGACGCTGGGCGACGACAACTGCCTGATGGTCAACGCCCATGTGGCCCACGACTGCCACGTCGGCAGCCACGTCGTATTGGCCAATAACGTCATGCTGGCCGGCCATGTGACGATCGAAGATCGGGCGTTTTTGTCCGGCGCTGTCGGCGTGCATCAGTTCTGCCGCGTCGGCCGGCTGGCGATGGTCGGCGGACAAGCACGCGTTTGTCGAGACGTGCTGCCGTTCGTGCTCATCGACGGGGTCAGCACGGCCGTGGTCGGCCTCAATCGTGTCGGCCTGCGGCGAGCCGGTTACTCGGCCGAAGAGGTTACCCAACTCAAGGCGGCTTACCGGTTGATCTACCGCAGCGGCCTGCCGTGGGACGAGCTTTTAGATCAACTCGGCCGTCAGTTCCCAGAAGGACCGGCCGCCTGCTATCGCGAGTTTTGCGCCGGTGCGAAGCGCGGCATCGTTTCGGAACGCCGCCTGCCGCCGGGCGCGACGATCAAACTGCATCAAGCAGAAACGACCACCTCCGCCCCGCCGCGACGAATGGCCGGGTAATCTGAAAAAATTTGTAGGAGTCGCCTCCTACAGCGGGCTTTTTGGCAGGACGCTAGAACCGATCCGAAGAGAGCACCCTAAACTCTTCGTCGTCGTCTTTACTTGTCCGGCGATCCTTCGCCGTGCTGCCCATCCGCCGCCAAACGTCGAGCTCGATGTCGTCGCCAACCCACTCGACTCGCTCGTCGGCATAGGCAATGAAAACTCCGCCGGCGTGACGGCTGCGGGCCGCGACGCGATACTTGTTCCACTTCTTGCCCTGGCCCTCGTCCGCACAGGGCATCTCAGGAAGGTCGACGCAATCTTTTTGGCCGGAGCCAAAACGCATCAGATCAGGCTCTTTTGAGTTCGGCAGTTGGAAGTGCGTGTAGGCGAAGGCGCCCATCTCGTGATAGGCCCACACTCCGCGCACATCATAGGCGTTCGACGCATACTTGTCCCTGGTTCCCGTGATCAATTCCGCAACCATCACGGTGTGCGTTTTGCCGTTGTAGAAATCCCTCTCACGGCGCGACTTGCCGACCCGAAATGCTCCGTCGGTCTTCTTGTCGCTTAATTTGCGCCCCCCCATCGTCTCGCTGCCGAAGCATACCGCGTAATTGGAGCGCGAGAATTCTCCAGCGTCACCCTTGATCTCCACCGTGCGCTCCGACGTCTCGTCCGTCGGACATTGAAAAACGGGGACATTCTGGCCACGGGCAAGCTCGTTCCTAATGTCGGTGCTGATGAGTTGAAAGTTGTACTGTTTGTAGATGTTCCCGGCTTCCAGATAATTGAGCAGATGAATCCATGCGGTGTGACCAAACCAGGCGGGGATGGCGGGCTCTGCTTTCGGGTCCGCGTCGAGCCCGGGCGGATAATGCTGGTGGGCATCGTGATACAACTGCATCGCGTGAACCGTCTGCACAAGATTCGCTTTGCAGGTTGTCTTGCGAGCGGCCTCGCGCACCGCCTGCACCGCCGGCAATAAGAGCGACATCAGCGTGCCCATGATGGCGATGACCACCAACAGTTCGACCAGTGTAAAACCACTGCGTCCCATTCGTTTCATGGTATAGTTTCGTTTCATGGCGATTCGTTTCATGGCATAGCCTCGCACGTCAACAGGCGCCCCAAAGGCCCCCGCATGAGAAATCCCCTGCTCCAACTATCTATTCTTTGGGATTCCAGGGGGCTCGTCAAGTGCTTTGCTGCCAACACGTTGAGGGCGCACGCGGCAAAATGGGGCTCGGCCGCGGGTTTTTGTCGATAACAATGCCTAAGGGGGGTATCTGAAGTGAGCGCGAATAGGTCGAAATCGCCCAGACGCATCAAGAAAGGCGGATGCGTTGTGAGTGCCCTGTGGCGCCTTTCAAACGGATACCGTTGAATCCCTGGAGAAAAAACACTAGAATGAATGCTGTCGCGTCGCAATAAGTATCATGCAGCAAGGGGCGTTGCGACCTTCGCAAGATAAATCGGAACAGAACCGGTAGGAGAGAGTGTGCTATGACCAAGTCAAGTCGAAAGATTACGTCGAGTCGAGAGGCATTTACGCTTGTTGAGCTCTTGGTGGTGATCACCATCATCGGCATGTTGATGGCGATGATTCTGCCGGCCGTCGCGGCCGTCAAGGAACACGCCCGGCAGGCCACCTGCATTAACAACCAGTCGGAAATCGTCAAGGCGATGCTCAGCTTTGAAAGCAGGAAGGGGCGATTTCCCGGCTACAACGAGAAATACAAGCCCGCTGGCGGCAGTAGCGACCCATTTCGGTACGCCTGGCCCGTCGCGCTGTTGCCCGATCTCAGCCGCGCCGACCTACAGCGAAAGCTCCTGGCCAACGACGGCGACGTGGAGGCCGCAAAACGAATCTATCTTGAGTTCCTCGTTTGCCCGAGCGCCCAAATGGACCGGGACCACGATGCGATTGCCTACGTCGTCAACGTAGGTCGCACCGACGATACAAGGAGCCGAGGCAAAGAGCGCGACACCCCGGCCAACGCCGTGTTCCACAGCCGCTGGTTCCCCGAGCCGGTTAACATGACGTCATCCTGGATCGCAGGCCGCGATGGCGTGGCCAACACGCTGGTGCTCTCCGAGAACATTCAGGTCGACAAATGGTCGAGCGACGGCCGCGACGAAAAGATCGTCGGTTTCAAGTGGTTCTCCCAGCCAGCGGAGGAATCGTACATCAACATCAAGAAAGAAGAAGATCTTACCGATCCCATGGCCCGTCCCTCCAGCAATCATCCCGGCGGAGTCGTCGTGGCCTTCTGTGGCGGTTCCACAAGGTTCCTTCGCGAGGACATCGACTACAAAGTCTACTGGCAGCTCATGACACCCGACGGATTCCACGCCGACAACGGTCGATCGGGCGAAGTTCCCCGTGATTGGCTGCGTTATACGCTCAACGAGGAAGATTACTAATCGCCCGCAATCCGCTCGGCCGCCTGCTCGCCGCTGTGAATGCAGTTGGGCACGCCAACGCCCCGGTATGCGCCGCCGGCCAGTTCCAGGCCCGCGATGGCGGCGGCCCGTTGTTCGATTCCGTCGACCAATTGCGGATGCCCGACGTGATATTGGGCCATGGCGCCGCCCCAGCGCCGGACTTCGGCGAATAGCGGCTCGCCCCGCGCGCCGATCAACTCGCGCAGCTCTTCCGCGGTGATCTGCTTGAGTTGCTCGTCGGTCAAATCGTTCAGCGCCGGCTGGCAGGCCCCGCCGATGAACACGCGGATCAACACACAGTCGTCCGGTGCCCGGCCTGCATACTTGTTGCTGGAAAAACTGATTGCCAGAATGCGCCGTTTCTCGATCGCCGGCACCACCACACCGAAGGCCTCCAGATGATGGGCGATCTGCTCGCGGCGATACGCCGTCACCACCACCGAGCAGCCGGCGTAGGGAATTTTGGCCAAGTCATCGGCCAGCGGCTGGTCAACATTGGCCAATAGCTCGGCCGCCTGGGAAGATCGGGTGGCGACAATCAGGCGGTCGAAGCTAAGCGTCTCGTGGGATGCAGAGCGCAGGTCCCACTGTCGACCGCTGCGGTGAATCGAACCGACCGGCCAGTGGGTGCGAATCGTGCCCTCGGGCAGCCGGCGGACGAGCGCTTCGACGAGGCTTTGCATTCCGTCGCGCGGAGCGACGAACAGGCTGTATCGGGCGCCGCTGCTCGCCGTGTCTCCTCCGCCGCGCGATCCGTCGCTGAGCAACATCGCGGCGGCCAAACTTCCGTGTTGGCGCTCCATCTCGACGAACCGCGGCATCGTCGCCATCATGCTCAGCTTCTCAGGGTCGGCCGTGTAAATGCCGCTGATCAGCGGCTGGATCAAGCGGTCGAACGTCTCGCGGCCGAGACGCCGGCGGCAGAACGAAGCCAGGCTCTCATCGCCGAGCTCGCTGCGCGGTTCAATCAGCGGCTCGGCCAACAGCCGGGCCTTGCCCAGGGGGCTGAGGATCGGCGTCTTGAGGATCGGCCCCAAGCGGCTGGGGGCCATCAACAAAAAGCCGTCGGGGATGTATTGCAGCTTGCCCCGGCAAA
>JADFKK010000355.1 GCA_022564995.1 Planctomycetota bacterium
CATCCCCGGCGTATCCCTGGATCAGAATCGACGTCACCGCGCTGGCCGCGATATCACCGCTGCCCAGGTTGACCTTGGCCCCGTTCAGCGTCAGATCGCCGCCCGCAACCGCCACCGTAATCGTGTCCGCCCCGCTGGTCCCCTCGATCACGAGCGCCCCGGAAGTAAACGTCACGCCGGGCAGCGTGATGAACGACCACTCTTTCAATCCGACCCAGGCGCCGCCCGTCACGTAGGTAATGTCGCCGGAGTCGGGTGCCAGATCCACCTCGACGGTGCCGATGCTCAGGCCGGTGATGTGGAAGCTGTAGGTTCTGTTGTCGTGTTTGGTCATGGTGCCGACACTCGCCCCGCTGGCCCCGGTTCCGGTGAGTTCCAGGTCGGTGGAGTCGACGTTTTCGACGTCCGCATCGAACTTCACCCAGAACTCGGTCGACGTGGCGTAAATCGTGTCGGAGTCGAACACCGGTGACCCGGCCGGGACTTGCTCCTCATCTTGGATTTGCGCCTGCTGCATCAACTGCCCGTCGGGCCCCGGCCCGGTCCACTTCGCCAGCAGCGCGGTCAGATCCTCGAAATTGACGGGCGTGGTGGCCGGCTCGGCTAGATTCCCCTCGGCGGCCGAGACGTTTTGATTAAAATTAGCCAGCAGGATCGTCAAGTCCTGGAAATCGACAAAGCCGTTGCCGGTCAGGTCCTCATAGAAGATCTGCACGTCTTGGAGCTTGGCGGAGACGAGGGAAAAGAAATCGTCGTCGTTGACGTTGGTTTCGCTGGCGCGGATGGTGAAATCGTAGGTGCCGTTTGTGAGCGAAGCGGCGGTAACGTTCCAGACGCCGTTTTCGTCGGTCACGACGGCCGCGCCCGTCGGCGCATTTGTTGTGCCGTTGTCGGCGTACAGCCAGATGTAGGCCCCTTCGACCGGCTTCGTACCACCGCTGAACGACTGCGTCAGCGTCCCGCTAAACGTCGGCGTCGGGTCATTCGTAATGCCGTTCGTATCGCCAACCAACACGGGCGCGGCATTGGGAGTCCAGGCGGTGAAGTTGCGATACTGAATCATGTGGCGGGTTCCACCGTCGAGCACGACCGTCATTTCAAAGCCATCGGGCGAGAAGGTGATTCCTTCGTAGTCGTCGGTGGGCAAGGACCGCTCGGCACCCGTTACGATCGTCCCCACCAAGCCCTGATTCGCCTCGGGGTCGACGTCGGCGTCCATGTCCACCGTAAGGACTTTTTGGCTCTCGTCACTCATAACGAACAGCCGCCCATCGGGCTGCGCCGCGGTGCGCACGAAGTAGATGTCGGAAATGTCGGTTAGCAATCGCGGGTTCGGCTCATTAAACGTCAACGTGTCAACATTGACCGCTTTGACAGTTCCGCCTTTGTCGGGCACGCGAAAGATGAGCAGGTCGTTATCGTCGACGTCTTTCTTTTCCCTTGCGAAGTAGAAATAACCATCCGATGTTCCGTTTGAATCGTAGGCCAGCCCCTCCGGCCCCTTGTTGTGGTCGCTACCGTCACTAAGATCCGCATGTGTCAACTTGATAATGCCTGAAGTAGGCGGACTATCGGTCGGCGCATTCTGGTTGAGCGAGTTCTTGTTGATCGACGTGGTCGATGGCGAGATCGTGAAGATCGTGATGTGGAACTCTTCCGGTGCGCCGGTGTCCCGGTCTTTTTCCTCGATCACGGCGAAGACGTCACCGCTGACGTGCGTGATCGCCTCGGGATCGGAGAAATTCGACAGGGTGATCCTCTTTTCAAAGGTTCCGTCCTTTTTGTACTTAACGATCGTTCCCGAGGAATTGTTGTCGACGACGTAGATCCACTCGGTCGACTCGCTCGTGTGGTAGGCGGCGCCGGAAAAGTCGTCGAGATTCGACTCTGGAGGGACGTCGTCCAGCGGCAAATTCAAGTCGATGTCGCTGTTCTTCTCGTAACTGCCCAGGTCGAAGGCCGCTAAAAGGCGCCTCTGCTCGAGCGGCTCGAAACGCAATAATCGTGCGGGTTGCCTGCGGGTGTGAGTTATTGTTTTCCTGGAATTACGGTGACTGCTGGATCGGCGAAAAAACATGGCGTCACTCCTTTTGCTCTGGTGGACGGAAGGAAGATTGAAGATTGTTGTTAACAACGAAAAAGCGTTTCGTAAGCGCGGCTAGCAGCAGACACTACTGAACTCCTTTGCGATTTCGAGATTGGCGATGCGAGCGGCCAAGTAGTACGCCGATGGCAAGCATGGCAAGTAGGAAGGAGCTTGGCTCGGGAATGGGTGTCGCGACGATTACGGCCTGGGAAAAATCCTCAAAGACAACGCGAAACGCCACGTCCCCGTGGTCGTTGATGTCGAAGTTTGGGTACACAAAGCGGATGATCTTATCGTCGAATACGTCCCCTTCGGAGATAACAACCTCGTCTGAGGCGAAGATGAAGCTTCGCGCGTCGGGGAAAAAGCCATTCATGCCCGGCGCATACTCCGCGCCAAAAAGCGCAAACTGCCCGGCGTTGTTCACTGCGACGCCTTTGCCGGCGAGTATGGGGTCTGTGACGCCCCTAACGATGCTCTCGGGACCGAAAAGAACGCGATCCTCTGTTACGAAGAAGGCATCAGTCTCACCGCCGAGATCCGTGCCGACGATATTCAAATACAACTCACCCGTGTCGGTAAAACCATACCCGCGAAGTCGATCAACTGTCACGCCGTCGATCACATCTCCTTCTCGCACGATGATTCCATCGGTAAGAGTGGCAATGGTGCCGCCTTCAAATTCCTCGAACTCGGCCTTAAACGCGACTTCGCCAGCGGCGTTAATTTGCGATTCACCTCTGCTGTGCAGAGTAAACCCGTCAAACGGTTGGCCTTCCCAAATTAACAATTCGCTCTGCGAGAAGACGCCCTCGAACTCTGGCGTTTGAGCCGAAAAAACAACGGTGCCTGCATCGTTGATCCTAGGCGGCTTTCCGAGGGTCAAAATAGTATGACCGTCGATCACGTCGCCGGTCCGCACCAGCAACGTCTCGTTGACGTACAACCCGCGGCCGCTCTGGCCAGCGTCCAAATCTGCCCGGTAAGCCACCTGGCCCAGATTGTTCATTACCAGGTCGGGCTCGTCGCCAAAGCTCGGCACGTGCCCGTCAACCACCTTTCCCGCCCCAGCGATGAAACGCCGCTGCGTCATCACCCCGCTGCCGCTACCTTGCGGACCCGCGACGTTGGCAAAAAACGCCACCTCGCGGTCATTGTTGATCGCCACGTTCAGCACTTCTGAACTAAACCCCGTGATCGTTCGGCCGTCGATCACGTCGCCCGCCTGCGCGACGATTTCCAAATGAAACGGCCCAGCCCGTGCGCTGCTATGAAGCACGAATAGCGCCGCCACGACGGCAAGAAAAGACAGAGATTTCATCGCACTACCTCCTCGTTTCGTGTTGGGCAGTCGCGTCCAGGTCTCTGCATGTCGCGCGATGCCAGCAGAAACAATACACCTAACGCGGCCAGCGCGGCGGAGCTTGGCTCCGGGATGGGCGTCGCGACGACGACCGCCTGAGAGAAGTCTTCAAAAACGACACGAAAGGCCACGTCGCCGCGATCGTTCATGTCGAAGTTTGGGTACACAAAGCGGATGATTTTTCCGTCCAAGACGTCCTGCTCCGAGACCACAAGTTGACCTGACGCGAAGAGAATGCCCCGCTTATCGCGGAAATATCCATTCTCGCCCGGCGCGTCTATCGCGCCGAGAAAAGCAAACTCACCGTTGTCATTCAGCACCACGTTTGCGCCTGTGATGTAGGACACTTCAATACCCGCTACGATGTCTCCTTGACGAAAGAGGATTCGGTCTTGTGTCGCGATAAATGCAATTGGCTCGCCATCGATTCCGCTGCCCGCGATTCTTGTAACAATGTCACCGTCATTCGTAATACCGCCGAATCCCCTGATTCTCTCCACGGTCAGGCCGGCGATCACGTCGCCTTCCCTCAGCACGATGCCATCGCCAAGAGTGGCGATGGTGCCGCCTTGGAATTCGTCGAACTCTGCCCTAAACGCCACTTCGCCGGCGGTGTTGATGTGCATGTCGCCCCTGCTGTGCAACGTAAGCCCGTCAAACGACTGGCCTTCCCGAATCAGCAATGTGCTCTGCGAGAAGAGGCCGTCGAACTCGGGCGTTTGAGCGACGAAAAGAACGGTCCCGGCGTCGTTGATCCTAGGCGGTTTGCCGAGGGTTAAAATGGTATGACCGTCGATTACGTCGCCGTCGCGCACCAGCAGCGTCTCGTTGACGTACAATCCTCGACCGCTCTGGCCAGCGTCCAAATTTGCCCTGTAAGCCACCTCGCCCAAATTGTTCATTACGAGGTCGGGCTCGTCGCCAAAGCTCGGCACGTGCCCGTCGACGACCTTACCCGCCCCGGCGATGAAACGCCGCTGCGTCATCACCCCGCTGCCGCTACCTTGCGGACCCGCGACGTTGGCAAAGAACGCCACCTCGCGGTCGTTGTTGATCGCCACGTTCAGCACTTCTGAACTGAATCCGGTAATCGTTCGGCCATCGATTACGTCGCCCGCCTCGGCGACGATTTGCAGATGAAACGGCCCGGCCGACGCGCTGCTATGAAACACGAACACGGCCGCAACGACGGCAAGAAAAGATAGAGATTTCATCGCACCACCTCCTGGCTTCTCAATGGGAATTCGCGTCCAGGTCTCTGCATGTCGCGCGCCGTGAGCAAGAGCAACACGCCAATCGCAGCCAGCGCGGCGGAAGTCGGCTCTGGGATGGTGGGGGTCGCGACAACGACCGCTTTGGAGAGATCTTCAAAGACAACCTCAAACACGACGTCGCCCCGGTTGTTCATGTCGAAACGTAGGAAGACACGGCTGACGACCTTTCCGTCCAACACGTCCCCTTCGGAGATAACCACTTCGCCTGCGGCGAAGATAAAGCCTCTCGCGTCGGGAAATTCGCCATGGAAGCGCGGTTCGTCGACCGCGCCCCAAAAGGCGATCTGTCCCGCGTTATTCATGACCACACCGTCACCGGCGAGGATCGGGTCCGGGATGCCGCGAATAGTGCTCTCAGGTCCGAAAACGATTCGGTCCTCGGTTACGATGTAACCATCGGGCTCTCCACCGATTTGCGTGCCGACGATGTTCATATACAACGCACCCACGTCCGTAAAACCGACGTCTCGGATTCGATCAATCGTCACGCCGTCGACCATGTCCCCTTCCTTGACGAGGATTCCATCGCTAACTGTCACGATGGCTGTTCCATCGAACTCCTCGAAACTCATTCCAAACGCGACCTTTCCTGCGTTGTTTTTGAGGCCCCCTGCACTGCGAACCGTAAACCCGTCAAACGATTGTCCTCTTCGTATCAGCAATTCGCTCTGCGTGAAGACGCCACGGAACTCTGACGTGTTAGCGTTAAACAGGACCGTCCCTGCGTCGTTGATCGACGGTGACTTATCGAGATTTGAAACGACATGTCCGTCGATGACGCTGACGTCCGCTTCCACCAGCAGCGTCTCGTTGACGTAGATGCCTCGCCCGCCCTCGCCCGTCCGCAAGTCGGTAAAAGTCGGGCGATAAGCTACGTCGCCGTGATTGTTCATGTCGAGATACGGCTCGCTGCCAAACCGCAGCACGCGGTCGTCGATCACTTTGCCCGCCCCGGCGATGAAGCGGTTCTGCGTCATCAGGCTCAGGCCCGTCCCCTCCGCGGACGCAACATTGGCAAAAAACGCCACCTCGCCGCTGTTGTTGATCGCCAACGTCAGTTCCTCCCCGCTAAATCCCGTAATCGTCCGCCCGTCGATCACGTCGCCCGCCTGCGCGATGATTTCCAAAGAGAACGCCCCGGCCCGCGCGGTGCTATGGCTCATCTGAAAAAATCTGACACACAACAGCGAAAGTACAACCCTCGGAGAAGTGCGGGGCGCTTGGCCATGGATTGCAGCTTTCGCCGTGTAAGGCGTTTGAGTTCGTCTTTGGTTTTCGCTTGATGGCTCTTAAGTTCGTGGTTTTTCAAGTGGTTCCACACCTTTTCGTCCGGGTTCCAGTCTGGCGAATATGTCGGAAGATAAAACACATGGAGACGTCGCTGGCTTTCGACGTGCGCCTTGGTCTTCTTCGATGGTTGAGGCCGGGCCTGATCCATCACCACGACAAGGTGGCGACGAGAATGATGCTTCAGCATCTGCGCGAGGAAATCGATCACTTCGCCGGATGCAATGCGCTTTTCGAGCAGTCGAAACAGCAGATGCCCGGGCTTGCTGATGGCGGACATCGCTGCCACCCCGCCACGTTTGCCGGTGACTTGAGCTTTTGGTGTCTGGCCGCACGGTGCCCATGTCTTGCCCAAAAACGCGGTCAGCGAGATGTTCGACTCGTCCTGGAAATAGAGAATCGCCCTGTATTTCTCGACACATCTGCGAATCTTGGGCACTTCGTAGCGGCGCCATTTTCGCCGCGCTTCCTCGTCGATTTCGTGGTATTCTCGCTCCGGTTTCTGGTACGTCAGTCCGGCTTCCCGCAACCTTCTCCAAACCGTGTCCCGCGAAACGGCAACGTGATACCGTTCGTGAATCACCCGATGCAAGCGGCCAACGGTCCACAAATCAGTCTCATATCCAAACGCGGACGCCGGCCGCAAAATAATCCCGCGAAGTTCATCCTCATCCAGTTCGTCCAATTTTCGCGGGCGACCGCTGCCCGGCCTGCGCTCGAGACCGTCCTCACCATTCTTCTCATATCGTATCAACCACCGATGTAACGTCCGTCGAGTGATACCAAAGGCATCCGCTGCGTCACCAACCGCCCATCCACGCTCGACCGCCAGTACGGCGCGAATGCGAACGTCAAAACTCGAATATACCTCCCCACTCATGCGAGCAAGTTATGCGAAAATCAAGAATCTCCGTCCATACCAATGTGACACTTTTTTTGCGGTGAGCCATATGAACCGCGAACACGACTGCGACGACGATAAGAAAAGCGAGAGATTTCATCGCATCACCTCCTCGTTTCGTGCCCGGCATTCCCGCGCAGAACTCTGCGTGCCGCGCGCTGCCAGCAGAAACAAAACGCCCATCGCCGCCAGCGCCGCGGAACTCGGCTCTGGGATGACGGGCGTTCCGACGACGACGGCCTTGGAGAGGTCTTCGAAGGTGACGCCAAACACGACATCGCCGTGGCTGTTCATGTCAAAAGTCGTGGACACACGGTGGACGACTTTGCCGTCCAACATGTCCCCTTCGGAGATAACAACTTCGCCCGCAGCAGAGAAAAACATCCGCTTGTCGTCGAATCGGCCATCATTGAAGCCCGGCGCGTCGACGGTGCCCCGAAAAGCTAACTGCCCGGCGTTGTTCATGACGACGCCGTTACCGGTGAGACTGGGGTCGGGGACGTCCGTAAGGGTGCTCTCCGGTCCGAAGAGGATTTGATTCGTTGTTACGATGTAACCATCAGCCTCACCGCTGATATCCGTGCCGAGGATGTTCATATACAACTCACCGGCGTCCGTAAAACCAACGTGGCGGATTCGATCAATGGTCACGTCGTCGATGGCATCTCCTTCCTTGACGAGGATTCCATCGCTAAACGTCGCGATGGCCAATCCTTCAAACTCTTTGAAGTTTGCTCCAAACGCCACCTTTCCCGCGTTGTTGGGAATACCCCCTGCATTGCGAATCGTAAACCCGTCAAACGATTGCCCATTTCGGATCACAACTTCGCTCAGCGTGAAGACTCCAGCGAACTCCAACGTGTTTGCGTTAAATAAGACCGTCCCGGCATCGTTGATCCCGGGCGACCCGCTGAGGTTTGAAACAGTATATCCGTCGATGACGGTGACGCCCGCTTGCACCAGCAACGTCTCGTTCACGAATATCCCTGTCTCGAAATCCCAAACCGCTTGGTAAACCACGTCGCCCTGATTGTTCATGTCGAGGTAGGGCTCGCTACCAAAAAACGTGGCGCGACCGTCGATCACCTTTCCCGCCCCGGCAATGAAGCGGTTCTGCGTCATCAGGCCAAGATCGACAAACAGCCCCGATGACATGTCGGCAAAGAACGCCACCTCGCCGCTGTTGTTGATCGCCAGGCTCAACTCTTCCCCGCTAAACCCAATAATCGTCCGCCCGTCGATCACGTCGCCCGCCTGCGCGACAATCTCCAATGAGTACGGCCCGGCCCGCGCGGTGCCGCAAGAACCGTACGCCGTGGCGAATGTGCAACCGACCAGCAACATCGTGATGGCGTATTTCATGACGGGCCTCCTTAACAGCGGATGAGAATGGCGAGCGCGCCGTGCGACGGGGCGATGACGGCGCGGCGAAGAGAAGCGCGGATCGCGCGGGCGATTCGCCGCGGACGACGGGTTCGAGAGAAGATTGATTCGGAATGGCATCGTACCATCTCCTGAGGTGACTACCTCAACAGTAGATATTAACCAACGCCCCCGGCGTGTCAATTACCTGCCACTGAACGAACGGGAAATAAATAAGTACAATTAACACACCACAATGTGTGAATAATCGCCGAACCCCCCGCTAGAAACAGCCTGTGATACCCGTCGCGCCAGTCCTTGGCAACCTTTCTCCCGAAACCAACCCCTACGCCGACATGGCGTAAACCGCTGTATTCAGCGGCATTCGCTTGAACGACCACGCTTTCGTCGAGATGCCCGCGATCAAGTCGATCGTGTCCGCCCCGCTGGTCCCTTTGATCACC
>JADFKK010000356.1 GCA_022564995.1 Planctomycetota bacterium
CTACTCCCTCACTCCCAGCCCCCAGTCCCCCATCCCCCATCCCCAATCCCCAGCCCCCTACATTCTCGCCATCCGCGCCGACAAAAAACTGGTCATTGCTACGTCCAACGGCTGATCGGTCCGTAACTGCACGTAATCGATGTTTAGCTCGCGACAGCCTTGCCGCAGCTTGCGATTGAACTGGTCGAACTCCGCCAGATACGCCTTGCGCAGCGAGCGAGGATTGGTGACCACGTCGGGCAATTGTTCGAGGCCTTTGAACTTGGTCATGCTGCGAAAGGGAAAATCCAACTCCGCCGGGTCGAGCACGTGCAGCACGATCACGTCGTGGCGACGGTGGCGAAAGTGTTTTAGCCCGGCCATCATCGAATTCACGTCGTCGAACATGTCGCTGAGGATGATGACCACACCCCGCTTGTTCAGCCGCTCGGCCAGATCGTGAAAAATCGGGCCGGTGGCCGTTTTCTTTTCCGCCGTCGAGTTTTCCATGACGTGGATAAGTTGTTTCAACTGCGCGGGATTGCCGCTCTCGCGGACCAGGGCGCGCACCTTGTGATCGAACGTGGCCAGACTCACACTGTCCCGCTGACGGAGCACCAGATAAGCCAGCGCCGCGGCGATGCACTGGGCATATTCGAGCTTCGAGAGGGCCGACTCGCGGCTTTGGTACAACATGCTCTCGCTCACATCGAGCAACAGATGACAGACCAGATTGGTCTCTTCCTCATATTGTTTCAGATAATACTTGTCGGTCTTGGCAAACACCTTCCAGTCGACGTACCGTAGGTCGTCACCAGGAACGTATTCGCGGTGTTGGGCGAATTCGATCGAGAATCCGTGGTGCGGGCTGCGATGCAAGCCGGCGATGTAGCCGTCGATAATCAGCTTGGCCCGAAGCTCAAGCCCCTGCAGCTTGGCCAGCGTCCGCGGATCTAAATACTTCTGGTTGTTTTGAGCTGTGGTCTGTGTCATCTTCGATCGTTGCCGTGTTCTCGATCAGCCGGCGCACGATGTCGTCGGCCTTGAGTCCCTCTGCTTCGGCGTTAAAGTTGAGCAAAATGCGATGCCGCAAAACGGGAGCGGCCACCGCGCGAATGTCGTCGCAGCCGGCGTGAAATCGGCCGTTTAGCACGGCCCGAGCCTTGGCGCCCAGCACCAAATACTGACTGGCTCGCGGTCCGGCGCCCCAATTGACGAACTCGCGAATGAAGTCGGGCGCGTCTTCCTTCTCGCGGCGCGTTTGTCGCACCAGTTGCAGCGCGTAGCGGATCACGTGGTCGGCCACCGGCACCTTGCGGACGATGTCTTGCAGGGCGATGATCTCTTCGGCGTTGAGCGTCTTGGTGATCTGCACTTCTTGCTCGGTCGTGGTTCGCTTGACGATCTGAAATTCCTCTTCCTCGTCGGGATAATCGACAAAGATGCTGAACATAAACCGGTCGAGCTGCGCCTCGGGCAGCGGATAGGTGCCTTCCTGCTCGATCGGATTCTGCGTGGCCAGCACGAAAAACGGCTCACTAAGCTTACGCTGAACGCCGCCGACGGTGACTTGGTGTTCCTGCATCGCCTCCAGCAGCGCTGCCTGAGTCTTCGGCGGTGTGCGATTGATCTCGTCGGCCAGAATGACGTTGGCGAAAATCGGCCCGGGCAGAAATTTGAAATCTCGCACGCCCGAGGCGCGATCTTCCTGAATCACCTCCGTGCCGGTAATGTCTGAAGGCATGAGGTCGGGCGTGAACTGAATGCGGCCGAACTTGAGCGATAGGGCGTCGGCCAACGTGTGAATCATCAGCGTTTTGGCCAGCCCCGGCACACCGACCAGCAGGCAATGGCCCCGGGAGAACATCGAAATCAGCAGTTGTTCAATCACGCCCTGCTGACCGATAATCACCTTGCCGAGTTCCGAACTAATACGACGATAGGCGTCGCCCAGCTTTTGCACCGCCTGGAGGTCGTCGTCTTTTAGCATGATGGTCTTTCTCTTTTGTAGCTCAGCGAGCGGCGGCCGTCCCGTTGCGTCGATGACGCGAAAAACACTCTGTCGATCAGCCGCGGGGCGTTAGCCCCCGGTTCTCACCGCGATCCGTATGAACCGGGGGCTAACGCCCCGCGGCTGATGAACAATCCGGGGTTAGGCCGCTGGTAGTTCGCCCACCGGACGATATCTCTGGGCTTGTTGTGTATCACCCCCAGGCTAACGCCCGGGGCTCGCCTTGCTTTCGTTCCGCTCCGCTCTTGGCTGCTCGCCGCCGCCGAAAATATAAAGCTTGTTGGCCGTGGCAATCACGACCAAATTCCCCGCCGCCACCAGATTTCCGCCGGTCGCTTTTCCAACCAGCGAAATCGGTTGACGATCCGCCAGCGTCAAACTGTCCAGGTCGAGCACCTCGATCTGCTCGCGAGTTGGTCGATAAACGAAGTTGCCGGCGATCAGGCCACGGCCATAACCGGGCGGATCGGGATGGTTTCGACTGGGCCAACACTTATCGATTTTTCCCGTCATCGCATCGAGCAAGAAAATCCCCTTTCCCGAGGCGACCAACTTGCCGCCTGCTGTACCCAGCAAATGCACCGGATCGCTCAGGCGCGGAGATTCCCATACCAATTGCCCCGTCGCCGCGTCCAGTCCGAACAGGCCCGAGTGATCCGACGGCGCGACGATGAGGACCGAACGATAGAAAACACAGGGTGTCAGGTCGCGGTAGAAATGAGTTGGCGGTTGATTCAGATTGACTTGGGCGCGGGGATAAACATTGACCCATTTTATGTGGCCGTCGGTTGTCGATAGCGCGGCGACCGCTCCCAGGTTGGTGTTGTAATAAATCGTCTCCTCGTGCAGCGTCAACAGGTTGTGCGTGATTTCGTCTTCGCCGTTGCGGGCCGAAGTGTCGGCGGAGCAAACCAATTGCCGCCACAGCCTCCGCCGGCTGGCAATGTCATAGCAAGCAACGTGCGCCTGCGGCCGTCCGCCGCTGCGCCGCATCGCCACGTAGATGTTGCTGCCGTCGGTCACGGGGCTGCCCTCGAAGGCCCACTCGCTCGACTCGGGCTCCAACTTCCACACCAGATTGCCCTGAGCCGCCAGGTCGAGACACAGCAGGTAACCCGGGGAAAAATACGGTGACTGCTCGTGGTTGGGCCGGTTGGTTTGCGGTGGACCCATGCGGGCGAAGAGCAGGTTGCCGTGGGCGGTCATCGTGAAGCGAGGCGTTCCCAGGGCATCGCTCGTGTTGGAAGAAGGTTGCGGTATTGCGCCATCTTTGACGGACAGCGGGGGATAGATTCTGCCGTCGTCGGCCGCCCACTTCGGCGGCCGGCCGGTGCGGGCGTTAAAGGCGAAGATTCTCTCCTGAGAGTTGACCAAAACCAGGTCGCCGACGATCAGCGGATGATAGCTCAGCCGGCTGTTGGCGTCTTCCGCCGCAAACCGTCGCACGAAGCCTTGGCCATAGGCACGGACCCTGGGGGTTTCTGGCAAATCAAGGATGGCCGGCGGGCCCGAGAGTCGGATCGCCGCGCCCGGCACGCGGGTTCGACGATTCGACCCGGCGAAGGTGAGCCAATCGCGGTTTTTTTTCCGATCCGTCGCGCGGCGCGCCGTCTTCAACTCATCGGCGAGCCACGCTGCGTAGGCGACGTTCCGTCCGCCAATACGGCCCTTGGCGTTTGGATGTAGCGCGCGAAACGCCGCCAGCTCGAAGCCGGCCCGCACCACCGCGCCCTCGCGAATCGAGACCAACACCAATTGGGCAAGCACCTCGGCCAGATCGAGATTGGTGTCGGGATAGCGCAGCCAGCCAATCGGTAATTCGCCGCCCGTCGGTTCGCTGTTGTTGATTTCATGCGACGGCGGGCGGCTGGGAACCGGTTGGTGGGCGGCGATTCGATCGGATAGAAAAAAGAACACCGACCGCTGGCGCGGGGGCACTTTCTCGACGTCCATCTCATCGAAGAACTTACAAATGTTGCCCCAGTCAGCCGGGCTGATGATCTGTTCCCAATGCGCGCGAGCCGCGGCGTAGTGTCCGCGTTCCAACGCCAACTCACCCAAGGCGAACAGCGCCTCGTCGCCCCACGTGCTACAGAACGAGTCTCTGACGATCGATTCCAACAGGCGACGGTCGCGCGCGACGATCGCGCGACGCACTTGGTCTTTGGGCATATCGACGCGCCGCCGATAGAGCCGCAGCGCCTCGGCCGGCAATTGGGCAATCCGCATGTGGCAATGATCGCGCAGGCTCACGCTGCGCCGAAATCGCATCAGGGCGGAAAAGGCGGCCTTGGCTTGTTCCTTGGTTTCTTTGGCTCTCGTCTCTGCTTCAACGGCGGCCACCGCAGCCTTGTCGGCAGCCGCCTTTGCGTCGGCCAGACGGTTGTTGTTTTTGTCTCGCTCAGCGGCGGCCCTGGCGTGCTTCGCCTTGGCGACCGCCGCCCGTCGCACGGCGGCCGTTTTCATCACGGCGTTGGCTGCGTCGGCCTTGGCCCGCTTGGCGTATTCAAGAGCCTTCGTGCTACCCGGCACACCGATCACACGATGACCCTGGTTGTCCATCACGCGGCGCAGCCCTTCCACCGCGTCGTCCCATTGCTGGGCCGCCAAGTGGGCTTCGACCTGATCCAAATCTCGCACCGCCGTGGCGGGCGCTTCGTCGAGCTTGACTTTGTCGGAAAACTGAAATTGCGGCGAGATGCCAAACGGGCTCTGACCCGCCGCCGGCGCTGCAATCCATAGCAACACAACCGCGGCCAGAGCCGCTTTCGCGCAGCCGGTTGGGTGATGATGTCTCATCGACAAGGCCTTATGCGGATTATTCATCAGCCGCGGGGCGTTAGCCCCCGGTTCTTACAAATTGCGGCAGGAACCGGGGGCTAGCGCCCCGCGGCTGATGAATTGCGTTCTTCGACTCCAGCGGTTCGGGCCGCCCATGGCGCCCGCCCAAATACACTCCACTAGTATACGAGCGGGCGGCCCCAGAGGAAAGAAAGAATAGGCAGCCTAGGCAGCCTCTGCGGCAGCCCGCAGGCGGGTGCTGGCATCGGTCGATCGTTTGTAGGAGGCGTCTCCGACGGCGACCAACGGGGGAAATCGTGGCACCGCCTACCCCGCCGCGTAGCCCTCGATCAGCCGGCCGAGCAGAAAGGCCGCGACGCCGGCCACCATCATGACCACCATGTCGCTGACGCCCGTCCTGCGCCCCAGCATGTCGGTCGCCTCCATCAGCATCGCTAGCGGCAGCACGGCCAGGGCGAACATTTGCAGAGCTTTGCCGAGTGAACGCATGAGATGTTTTTCGTCGTAGGTCGCAGGAAGTCTCAACAGTGAGGATGTCCGATCAAGGACCGGCGAGCAAGGGGGCTGGCCGCTGCTGATCGCCCACCCACTGCAGATCACCAGGAACACAAAACTCGGGCATCCGCCGATTTGTCATTTGTTATTGGTCATTTGTCATTGGCCATTTCAAGCTCACAATAGCAAATGCGGTTGCCGTCATACAATGTTACCATGCGCCGATCTTCTCCAAACATGTCAGCATATTCGCCATGCTCTCCTTGGCAATATGCTCCGCGCCGAGATCGTAGTCGAACACCTCGACCGACACCCAGCCCTGGTAATCGATCTCTTTTAGGGCGGCGAAGATCGGTACGAAATCAACCTCGCCCATGCCGGGTCCGAGCTTGTTGGGATCGTTGGCGTGAAAATGCACCAGGTGCGCGGCGTTGGCGCGGATCACGTCCGCCACCGGAATCGCCTCGGTCGACATGGCCTTCACGTCGAGGTGCAATCGCACCATCGGCGAGCCGATCTGTTCGACGAGCGCGACACCTTCGGCCGCCGTGTTAAGGAAATCGCCCTCGGCCGGCCCGAGCGGTTCGACCGCCAGTGTAACGCCGGTCTCCTGGAGCGTCTCGACCGAGCGGCCGATCACCTCGGCCGCGTAATTGGTTGCCTCGGCCAGCGAGGTGCCCGGTAATAAGTTCCGCTGCTGCGGCGAGCCGAACACCAGCAGCTTGCCGCCCAGGTCGCGACACAGCCGGGCCAGCTCGCCGATGTACTCGGCCGTCCGCTGTCGAACTTCCGCGTCCGGGCTGGTAAGATAGTAACCCTCGGTCTTGGCCAGCAGCCAATGCAGCCCGACCACTTCCAGATCGGCCTCCGCAGCCTGCCGGCGAATCTGCTGCCGCGCCTGTGCCGAGATATCCTTCGCATCGGCCGCAATCGTAAACGGCGCGATCTCGATGCCCGTATATCCGCACTCGCGCGCCGTCGCAAAAGCCTTCTCAAACGGCCAATCAACAAACGTCTCGTTACAGATGGCGAATTTCATCTGGGCGGTTTCTTCCTTTTCAGATTAGACATAGGCTCCCGCAGCTTCAGCCCATCGTAATCGCCTCGCCCCGCCCTTGGTAGCCGCCCCGCGTGAGGCGTGAGGCTTGAGGCGTGAGGCTTGAGGCTTGAGAAGCTGGAAACCTACCAAAACGCCGGCAAGCCACCCTCTCTCCCTCTCTCCCTCTCTCCCTCTCTCCCTCTCTCCCTCTCTCCCTCTTTCAGCCCCTCGCCCCTCAATCCCCGATCCTCCTCCGCCCCGCCGATTTGACTTTTCCTCCGTTTTTTGCCATTTTGCGCGGCGGGACGAGGATACTTTTCGCAGCTTTACCTTTAGAGCTTGTGCCGATGGACCGCCAACAGAACACCGACCCCCAGCAACTCCTGCTTCGGGCGCGCGACGGGGACGAGGCGGCGTTTGCAGATTTGCTCGGGCTGTATCGTAATTATCTGGCGGTGCTGGCCCGCGTTCACATCGATCGGCAGCTTCATGCTCAACCACCAACACGCTCTGGCCCGGACGCTGCAAGACCAGGGCAAACACGGCGAGGCGACCAGCGTGGCGGAACAGTTCGCCCGCATGTTCCCCGACGATCAGCGGGCCTGCCATCTTGCCTCCGACATTTACATGAATTGCAGCCGGCTCTCCGCGACGGGCAAGGGCCGGCAGACACTGCCGACGCAGGAAGAACGCCAGCGGTATGCCCAGCGTGGCGGCCAGCTATTGTCTCAGGCGGCCAAGGCGCGGCGCAATCGAACGCCCGACGTGTCTCCCGATCCCAATCCGCCGGCTTCCGCTGGAACGCCTTGAGGACCGCTGCCTGTTGGCCGTTGGCCCGATCGACGACCCGGCAATCGAAGAGGTTGCCGCGGCGCCCGCCGCCGGCGCTGTTGAGTTCGCTACCCACGCCATCAGCACCAATATCCGTGGCCCCCATAGTGTGTTTGCGGCCGACGTGGACGGCGACGGCGACCTCGACGTGCTCGGCGGGTTCAACAATGACAACAAGATTGTCTGGTACGAGAACGACGGCAGCGAGAACTTCACGACCCACATCATCAGCACCAACACCGATGTCATTAGCGTGCTTGCGGCGGACATGGACGGCGACGGCAACCTCGACGTGCTCAGCGCACTCTTCTTTGACAACACGATCGCCTGGTACGAGAACCTCTCGCCGATCATTCCCGAGCTGCCGGCCGACCTGACCGGGAACGGGTTTGTCGACTTCGAGGACTTGACGGTGCTCTTGGCGAACTGGAACAAGGACGTCTCGGCCGGCGAAGGGAACTTGGTCGATCCGCTCACCACCGTGGTCAACTTCGAGGATCTCACCGTCCTGCTCGCCGCCTGGACCGGGCCGGGCGGGGCTGCTTCACCGCAAGCGGCGGCGGTTCGTAGTGACCGCATTCATGCGGTGGGACAAGACCCGATAAATCGGGTGACTACAACCGTAGGCCGCCGGCTTGCCGCGGCGACTGTCGCTGGGGATGAGGTTCGTAGTGACCGTGTGGACGCGGTGCAGGCGGTCGGGCGAGACCCGATGAATCGGGTGACTCCAACCGTGCGCCGCGGCAAGCCGGCGGCCTACGCGCGTAACCCGCTCCGCCGGTTGCAAGCGGCGGCGGTCGATCGGGCGATGGGCGATGACCGGGTCGTCACGCGACGCTCCCGGCGCGACCGGCGGTCGCGGCTTTATGGAGCTTAATCCCGGCGCGCCGTTTTCCGCAGCTTCTCGTAGACGCCGAGGGCTTGGCGATACTCGCCCAACTCGGCGTCCGTCAGCACGCCCGTGTTGCGCTTGATCTCGGACTTCATGCGGCTGATGAGATAGTCGACGGCTGCCTTGCGCGGGCGGAGCGGCCTGCCGGGGACGTCGAAGAAGACGGGGTTGGTGTGGGCGATGCGGATGCGGTTGGCGTGGTGTTTTTCAAAGCAGCGGACGGCGACCCAACTGCTGCCGGAGAGCGGGATTTTCACGTCGAATTTGGCCCGATAGCCCGGCTTGGAACTCTTAGCCTGCTGCGGCACGATCTTCTTGACGATCTGGCCGTTGACGATTATTTCGATTCGATCGAGCGGCTGCGCGGCGGCGGCCGTGCCGGTGATGTGGCAGATGTTCTCGGCCGTTTTGAGATTGCCGAAGGTGTGCCCGGGATGCTGGCCGTTGAACTTGACCAGCAGGGCCGGACCGTTGGTGACGAAGCTGCGGCCCTCGCCGAGCCCCTTGATCCAGGCGTCGTAGCTGAATTTTCCGGGCAGGTGGACATAGACGCGCGAAAAGCCGAGCGGAACCGGATGCACTCCGCTGGCGGTTCCGGCAGTCACGCGCATGCGAAAGCCGCAGTCGAGCAGGGCGTAATACTGCTGCAGGCCGAAGTCGATCCAGC
>JADFKK010000357.1 GCA_022564995.1 Planctomycetota bacterium
GACGTCGCCAGCACGACGGCCTCCGAGCGGTCTTCAAAGCGCACGCGAAACGCCAGGTCGCCGTGCTCGTTCATGTCGAAAGCCGGCCATAACACTTGAACGACTTTGCCATCCAAGACGTCGCCTTCGGAGATAACAACCGTGTTCAACGCGAAGAGCATGCCCCTCACGTCGTCGGTATACCCATGCGTACCCGGCGCGAACACGCCGCCGAGAAAGGCGAGCTGTCCAGCGGCATTGCGTCTGAAGGTGCCGCCGATGAGTTCGACCTGAATGTCTTCGACAAAATCACCGGCGCGAAAGAGGATTCGATCTTGCGTCCCGATGAACGCAATGCTCTCGCCATTCGTTTGAATTCCGTACTTCAGCGCAACGATTTCACCGTTGTCCGTAAGGAATCCACCAGAAATATAATCTACGGTCAAGTCCTCAATCAAGCCGCCCGCTTTGAGAACAACTCGGTCCGGGGACACGTAGGCGAAATCTCGACCAGCCGGCAGTCCATCCAATTTAACACCAAAGATGATATCGCCGTTGTTATTGATCTGAGGATGGGAGAGACCGTCCATCGTGAACCCGTCGATAACAGCCCGATTGTCGACAATGATTTCGTTCCCGCCGTTCAAGGAAAGCTTGATCGGGCCCGGTCGGGCCGGGATCACGACAGTGCCGGCGTTATTGACGGCGGGCGGGTCGACAATGGTGGAAATTTCCTGTCCGTTGATCTCGTCGCCGTTCATGATCAGTAGCTTCTGGTTGAGGAACACCCCACGGGCCACGTTCGGAATCGTCGCCTTGTAAGCCACGTCACCCAGGCCGTTCATGGCAAACTCCGGCTCGCTGCCGAATTGCGGCACGTGCCCGTCGACTACTTTACCCGCCCCGGCGATGAAACGGCGCTGGGTCATCAGCCCCTTGCCGACGCCTTGCGGTCCCCTGACTCGAGCAAAGAACGCCACCTCGCGGTCGTCGCTGATGCCGATTCCTATCGCCTCAAAACTAAATTCGGTAATCGCCCGATCCTCGATAATATCGCCCACTTGCGCGACAATCTCCAGCGTGTACGGCGCGGCTTGCGCGCTGCCGCAAGAGAAAGCCACGGCGCCGAACATCCCAACACAGACCAGTAACATGGTAATGGCGTATTTCATACCAACTCTCCTTCGTAACGAACGACCCGCGCCACGCGAACGTGACTAGCAACCAAGTAGGGTGCATCGGGATGCACCGATTAACGCGACGAATTGTGATTTGGTGCATCGGGATGCACCCTACCCACCTAGCGGCAAATGTTACTGAGGCCCTTTCCAGTTCCGAAATCGGCGCTGCCTGCGGACAAGCAGTGCGCAGGCACCCATCGCGGCCAGCACCAGGGAACTGGGCTCTGGGATGTTCAGCGTCGCCAGCACCACGGCCTGCGAAAAATCTTCGAAGACGACGCGAAACGCAATGTCTCCATGCTCGTTCATGTCGAAATTTGGGTACACAAAGCGGACGACCTTATCGTCGAAAATGTCCCCTTCGGAGATAAGAACGGCGTCCGAGACGGCAAGGAAGCTTAAAAAGCCTTGCCCGTCAGGTGCCTCGAACGCACCCAAGAAAGCGAACCGTCCGTCGCTATTCACTACGACGCTGGCACCGACGAGTATTGGATCCGTGACGCCCGCGACGATGTGATCTGGCCCGTACACGATTCGATTCTCTGTTGCGATATAACGACTGACTTCTCCATTGATATCCGTGCCGAACGTATGCACAAACACTTCACCCGATTCAGTAATGCCGTGTGATCGGATCTGCGTAATCGTCATGTCCTCGATGACGTCGCCTGGCTTGAAAATAACTCGGTCTGTCGAGAAAGCAGCTCGCCCAGGAGACACCTCTTCCAGACCTCCGATAAAAACTACATCACCTGCGTTATTGATCCGCGGATTGGTGAAGCCGTCCACCGTGAACCCATCGACCATAGTTCCATGCTCGACCATGATTTCGTTCGGGCCGTTGATGGAAAGTTTGACAGGACCGGGCCGCGCCATGATTACCACCGTGCCAGCGTCGTTGACGTCAGGCGAGTCCTGAATGACGGAGATTTCCCGGCCGTCGATCTCGTCGCCGTTCATGAGCAGCAGCGTCTGGTTGAGGAACACCCCACGGTCCACGGGCGGAATATTCGCCTTATAGGCGACGTCACCCAGACCGTTGATGGCCAGCGACGGCTCGCTGCCGAATTGCGGCACGTGCCCGTCGACCACCTTTCCCGCCCCGGCGATGAATCGCCGCTGCGTCATCAAGCTCAGGCCGGACCCCTCCGGCCCCGCGGCGAAGGCAAAGAACGCCACCTCACGGTCGTCACTGATGCCGACTCTTATCACTTCTCCGCTGAACCCCGTGATCGTCCGCCCGTCGATCACGTCGCCCGCCTGCGCGATAATCTCCAGCGTGTACGGCGCGGCCCGCGCGCTACAATGAAACACGAACACCGCCGCTACGACGACAAGAAAAGACAGAGATTTCATCGCATCACCTCCTCGTTTCGTGTTGGGCATGCGCGTACAGGATTCTGGACGCTGCGCCGCGTCAGCAGAAACACAACTCCCAGCAGGGCCAGCACGAAGGAACTTGGCTCTGGGATGTTAGGCGTCGCCAGCACCACGGCGTGCGAAAAATCCGTGAACATGACCTTAAACGCCACGTCACCATGCTCGTTCATGTCAAACTCCGGATGCAATTCGCGAATGACCTTACCCTTCAAGATGTCCCCTTCGGAGATGACAAGGGCGCCCGATGCGAAGAGGCTCCCCCGCATGCCAGGGAAATATCCAGTCTCGCCCGGCGCGTCTACAAAACCGAGAAAGGCAAGCTGGCCCCGGTTATTGAGCACGGGGTTGCCCGTGATTCTGGACACCTGAATATCCGCTACTATGTCTCCGGTACGAAACAGGATTTGATCTTGCGTCCCGATGAATACAACGCCCTCGCCATCTATTCCTGTGCTCGAAACGGACACAAGGACATCACCAGCGTCGGTGACGGCGCTCACTGTTCTGACGATTTCAACGGTCAGATCCTCGATCAAGTCTCCCGTCTTGAGAAGAACTCCGTCCGGGGACAGGGCGGCTATACTTGGCCCCGGCAACAACTCTTCCAGAGACCCCCGAAACACCGCATCGCCTGCGTTATTGATTCGTGGCTCGCTGAAGCTGTCCACCGTGAACCCGTCGAGCAAAATTCCATGCTTGACGATGATTTCGCTCGGGCTGTTGATGGAAAGCTTGACGGGGCCGGGCCGCGCCTTAATCACAATGGTGCCGGCGTCGTTGATGGCGGGAGGATCCTGAATGACGGAAATCTCCTCGCCGTCGATCACGTCGCCCGCGAGCAGCAGCAGATTCTGGTTGAGGAACACCCCACGGGCCACGTTCGGAATCGTTGCCTTGTAAGCGACGTCGCCCAGGCCGTTGATTGCAAGCGATGGCTCGCTGCCGAATTGCGGCACCCATCCGTCGACCACCTTGCCCCCGCCGGCGATGAAACGTCGCTGCGTCATCAAGCTCAGATCGGACGCCCCAGGCCCCGCGACGTATGCAAAGAACGCCACCTCGCGGTCGTCACTGATGCCGACTCTTATCACTTCCTGACTAAACCCGGTAATCAACCGCCCGTCGATAATGTCGCCCGCCTGTGCGACAATCTCCAGCGTGTACGGCGCGGCACGAGCACTGCTATGAAACAGGACCACCATCGCGACGATGACAAGAAAAGATAGAGTTTTCATCGCATGACCTCCTCGTTTCGTGTTGTACATTCGCGCACAGGACTTTGGATGCTGCGCCGCGTCAGCAGAAACACAACTCCCATCGCCGCCAGCACCAGGGAACTCGGCTCTGGGACGAAGGGCGTCGCCAGCACCACGGCCTGTGAGCCATCTTCGAAGACAACGCGAAACGCAATGTCTCCATGCTCGTTCATGTCGAAATTTGGGTACACGGCGCTGACCACCTTATCTTCAAAGATGTCCCCTTCCGAGATAAGAATGGCGTCCGAGACGACAAGAAAGCCCCGAAAGCCGCTCTTAAAGCCCCCTGACCTGCCCGGCGCCTCGACCGCACCCAAAAAAGCGAACCGTCCGTCGCTATTCACTACGACACTGTGACCGGCTATGACTGGGTCGGTGGCGCCTGGGACGATGTGATCTGGCCCGTATACGATTCGATTCTCTGTTGCGATGTAATCATTGCGTTCTCCATTGATATCCGTGCCGTCCATTTTCACAAACACTTCACCCGATTCAGTAATGCCGTGTGATCGGATCTGCGTAATCGTCATGTCCTCGATCACGTCGCCCAGCTTGAGAATAACTCGGTCTGTCGACAGGACCGAGAAATCTGCCCGTGGCAACTCCTCCAGCGCTCCATAAAAAACCACATCGCCTGCGTTGTTAATCCGCGGCTGGATAAAGCCGTCTACGGTGAACCCATCGACCACAGTTCCATGCTCGACTATGATTTCGCTCGGGCCGTTGATGGAAAGCTTGACTGGGCCAGGACGCGCCAGGACTACTACGGTTCCGGCGTCGTTGATGTCAGGCGAGTCCTGAACGGCGGAGATTTCCCGGCCGTCGATCTCGTCGCCGTCCATGAGCAGCAGCTTCTGGTTGAGGAACACGCCACGCGCCACGTTAGGAATCGTTGCCTTGTAAGCCACGTCCCCCAGGCCGTTGATCGCCAGGGATGGTTCGCTGCCGAATTGCGGCACCCACCCGTCGACCACCTTGCCCGCCCCGGCGATGAAACGGCGCTGCGTCATCAAGCTCAGGCCCGTCCCCTCCGCCGACGCCGCGAAGGCAAAGAACGCCACCTCGCGGTCGTCACTGATGCCCACTCTTATCACCTCCGAACTAAACCCGGTAATCAACCGCCCGTCGATAATGTCGCCCGCCTGCGCGACAATCTCCAGCGTGTACGGCGCGGCCTGCGCGCTGCCGCAAGAGAAAGCCACGGCGCCGAACATCCCAACACAGACCAGTAACATGGTAATGGCGTATTTCATACCAACTCTCCTTCGTAACGAACGACCCGCGCCACGCGAACGTGGCTAGCAACCAAGTAGGGTGCATCCCGATGCACCATGTAACGCAACCCACCGTGATTTGGTGCATTGGGATGCACCGTACCCACCTAGCGGCAAATGTTACTGCGGTCCTTTCCGGTTTCGAGATCGGCGCTGCGGACGGGCAAGCAGTGTGCAGACACCCAGCACGGCCAGCAGGAAGGAATTCGGCTCTGGGTTGTTGGACGTCGCCAGCACGACGGCCTCCGAGCGGTCTTCAAAGCGCACGCGAAACGCCAGGTCGCCGTGCTCGTTCATGTCGAAAGCCGGCCATAACACTTGAACGACTTTGCCATCCAAGATGTCGCCTTCGGAGATAACAACCGTGTTTAACGCGAAGAGCATGCCCCTCACGTCGTCGGTATACCCATGCGTACCCGGCGCGAACACGCCGCCGAGAAAGGAGAGCTGTCCAGCGGCATTGCGTCTGAAGGTGCCGCCGATGAGTTGGACCTGAATGTCTTCGACAAAATCACCGGCGCGAAAGAGGATTCGATCTTGCGTCCCGATGAACGCAATGCTCTCGCCATTCGTTGGAATTCCCCACAACGCCGCAACGATTTCACCGTTGTCCGTAAGGAATCCACCAGAAATATAATCTACGGTCAAGTCCTCAATCAAGCCGCCCGCTTTGAGAACAACTCGGTCCGCGGACACGTAGGCGAAATCTCGACCAGCCGGCAGTCCATCCAATTTAGTACCAAAGATGATATCGCCGTTGTTATTGATCTGAGGATGGGTGAGACTGTCTATCGTGAACCCGTCGATAACAGCCCGATTGTCGGCAATGATTTCGTTCCCGCCGTTCAAGGGAAAGCTTGATCGGGCCCGGTCGGGCCGGGATCACGACAGTGCCGGCGTTATTGACGGCGGGCGGGTCGACAATGGTGGAAATTTCCTGTCCGTTGATCTCGTCGCCGTTCATGATCAGTAGCTTCTGGTTGAGGAACACCCCACGGGCCACGTTCGGATTCGTCGCCTTGTAAGCCACGTCACCCAGGCCGTTGATGGCAAACGACGGCTCGCTGCCGAATTGCGGCACGTGCCCGTCGACTGCTTTACCCGCCCCGGCGATGAAACGGCGCTGGGTCATCAGCCCCTTGCCGACGCCTTGCGGTCCCCTGACTCGAGCAAAGAACGCCACCTCGCGGTCGTCGCTGATGCCGATTCCTATCGCCTCAAAACTAAATTCGGTAATCGCCCGATCGTCGATAATGTCGCCCGCCTGCGCGACAATCTCCAGCGTGTACGGCCCGGCCCGCGCGCTGCCGTGAAACGTGAAGGCGAACGCACAACCGGCCAGCAACATCGTAATGGCGTATTTCATGATGCGCCTCCCTAACAGCGGATGAGAATGGCGAGCGCGCCTTGCGACGGAACCATGACGGCGCGGCGAAGAGCAGCGCGGATCGCGCGGGCGATTGGGCGCGGACGACGATTTCGAGAGAAGATTGAAACGGAGCGGCATCGTACCATCTCCTGAAGTGACCTGCCTCAACGGTTAATACCAACCGTGGCCCCCGGCGTGTCAACGACCTGAGACCGAAATAACTACAAATAATTAAGTACAATTAACACACCCTGACTTGCGAAAAACCGATCGATCCTCCGACAGAGCCCCTTCATACGCCACACCTGCCGGCCCTTGGTGAGATATCTCACAAAACCAGCCCCTACGCGGCCAGGGCATAAAGCCGCTCGTTTTCACTCGATCCGCCGCCCTTGCTATCCTCGATCGTCCACAGCACGCCGGGCAGCAGGCCGCTGATTTTGAAACCGTGGACGTTTTTGACGCCGTAATCGATGAACGAATCGACCGTGGCTTCGGCGCCGCCCAGCCCACTGAGGACGAGGTCGCTGACGTCGACTCCGCTGACGGGCGCGTCGAACTGCACCTTGAATTCGGTGAGGGTGGCGAAGACGTTTTCGCTATTGGCCTCCACCGACGGCGCCGCCCAGGCTGCCTGCGGCGCGCCGGCCGGGGCCGGCCCGGTCCAGGCGGCCAGCAGCACGGTTAGGTCGTTGAAATTGATCGTCGTGGTGCTCGCGTCGACGAGATTGCCATCACCTGCCAAAGGAAACGGATTCGTTTTGTTCCAGTTGGAGAGCAAAATCGTCAAGTCGTTGAAGTCAACATCGAAATCGCTGTCCAGGTCGGCACTCGACGTACTGGCCACGATGTTCACTTCCAGCGCTTCGGAGTTCGCGGCCGGCGATTGGAGTGATTCGGCGGTGCCGCTGTTTTCGCCGAGGCGGATGGTAAAGTCGTAGTCGCCGACGCTCAGCGCGGTCCCAACGGTAATGGAGTAAATTCCGCTGGCGTCCGTCTCGTCCTTGTCGCCCGTCGCGACCCCATCCTTGTAGAGAAACACCCAGGCGTCCTTCACGGGCACCGTAAGACCGCTTACGTCCCGCGTCAGCGTTCGCGAGAACGTGGGGGTCGTATCGGTCGTAATGTTGTCGTCGTCGATGCCCGTATCGCTACCATCGTCCAAGTCAGGGGCGTCGTCGGGATCAAGCACCGTAAAGTTTCGATACTGAATCATGTGGCGCGTACCGCCGTCGAACACGACGGTCATTTCAAAGCCGTCGGGCGAGAAGGTGAGTCCTTCGTATTGGGTCGTGGGCAAGGATCGCTCGGCGCTCGATACGATGGTCCCAATCAGGCCCTGGTCCGACGCGGGATCGACATCGGCGTCCATGTCCACCGTAAGGACTTTTTTACTCTCGTCACTCATAACGAACAGCCGCCCATCGGGCTGCGCCGCGGTGCGAACGAAGTAGATGTCGGAAATGTCCTTCACCACCCGCGGGTTCGGCTCATTAACCGTCAACGTGTCAACAACAACCGCTTCGACGGTTCCGCCCTTGTCCGGCACGCGAAAGATGAACACGTCGTTATCGAGAGGGTTTTGACTTTTCTTTTCCTTTGCGAAGTAGAAGTAGCCGTCCGATGCCCCGTTCGTATCGTAGGCCAAGCCCTCGGGACCTTGATTGCGGGTGGAATCGCCGTCATTGAGATCGGCGTGCGTCAACTTGATGATACCCGAAGTCGGCGGGCTATCGGTTGGCGCATTCTGGTTGAGCGAGTTCTTGTCGATCGACGTGGTCCCCGGCAGAATCGTGAAGATCGTGATGTTGAACTCTTGCATATTGTTGACCACGTTCACGCGCTTTTCCTCGATGACGGCAAAGATGTCACCGGTGATGTGCGTGATCGCCTCGGGATCGGAGAAACCCACCATGCTGATCGTCTTTTCAAAAGTTCCGTCCTTCTTGTACTTGACGATGGTCCCCGAGGCATTGTTGTCGATAATGTAGATCCACTCGGTCGAGTCCCTCGTTTGGTAGGCGGCGCCCGAGAAGTCGTCAAGCGAGGTGCCGCTCAAATTTTTGTCGATGTCGGTGTTCTTCTCGTAACTCCCCAGGTCGAACGCGGCCAAAAGGCGGCGATCTTCGAGCTGCTCGAAACCGCACAAGCGTGTCTGACGCCCGCTCTGCGTGGTTCTGGCTTTCTTGGAATTCCTGTCGCGTCTCGATCGGCGAAATAACATGATGGCACTCCCTTGGCTCTAGTGAAATTGAAACGG
>JADFKK010000358.1 GCA_022564995.1 Planctomycetota bacterium
TATCGTCAGTATGACGAGGGCGTGGTCGACCGGCTGCGATTTATTCGGCGGGCCAAGCAGCTCGGTTTTACGCTCAAAGAAATCAGGGAGTTGTTGTCGCTACGGCTCGATCCGGCGACGACCTGCGGCGACGTGAAGAGCCGGGCGGAAGCCAAGCTCGACGACATCGCGGCGAAGATTCGCAGCCTGCAGCGAATGAAGCGGGCGCTGGTGAAATTGACGAAGGCGTGCAGCGGCCGTGGGGCGGCGAGCGAGTGTCCGATATTGGAATCGCTCGATCGAGGAGATTGAATCTTGACGACCAATGTGGCAGGAGAGAATACAGCATGGAGCCAAGCAGACAATCGACCGGATGGAAGCGGAACCTGACGGTTCTGCCGGCTGTCGGAGCGGCCCTGCTGCCGAGAGTTACCTGACCTTGCATGTTGCCGGCTTATGCCGGGCTCCTCGGTTCGATGGGGTTGGCGTTTCTGTTACAGAACGTGTACCTGCTGCCGATCACGGTCGTCGCGATGGTCGTTGTGGTCGGGGCGCTGGGGTTTCGAGCGAACCGACGTAGAGGATACGGGCCACTGGTGCTCGGCGTTGTCGCGGCGAGTTTGTTGCTCGTCGGAAAATTCGCGCTCGACATGGCGCCCATGTTGTACGCAGGAATCGTTTTGTTGATCGTCGCGTCGGTTTGGAATTCCTGGCCGGTGCGGGCGAAAATATCAGCGAACTCATGAAGTTCTTTTTCATTCTGAAGGGAGAAAATGAAGATGACCACCCCACGCACTATCGAAGTTTTTAGCGCCGGCTGCCCCGCCTGTGATGAGGCCGTCACTATGGTCCGCGACGTCGCCTGTCCGTCTTGCGACGTCAGCGTGCTGGACATGAACGATCCGAACGTCGCCAGCCGCGCCAAGAGCCTGGGCATCCGCTCGGTTCCCGCCGTGGTAATCGACGGCAAGCTCGCCGATTGCTGCACGGGGCGAGGGCCGGACGAAGCGACACTACGGGCGGCCGGATTGGGTCAACCGGTTGCGTAAGATCACCGAAACGTCGTACTACAGCGATAGGAGCGTGTTTCGTGCGGCAGTATTTCCGGGGGCTCGGGGCTCAGGTAATCTGAAGAAGGATTTCCCAGCCTCAAGTCCCCAGCCCCCACTCCCCAAGTTGTGAACCATGAACACCCCGCGATGGATTTCTCTGTTTCTGCCTGCGTTGGGGCTGGCATTACTGCTAGCTATGTCTGCATCAAATTTGGCGGCCCAAACCGAGCCGCTGAAACAGGCGAACAGCCAGGATACCCGCTACTACATTTACGTTAGCGGCATCACCTGACCCACCTGACTGACCAACGTGGTCAAACAACTCCGGCAGGTTGCCGGTGTCGAGCGAGTGAAAGTTCACGACTTTAAGAAAGGCATCTTTGCGGTAACGCCGAGAAAAGGGGCCAAGCTTTCTGCGAGTGCGATCACCGAAGCAGTCAAGCGCAGTGGTTTCACACTGCAGCGGATTATTGTCCCTGGAGAGTCAACGAAGGAATCGCCAAGGCCCCCACGTGCTTCGCCCGCCGGTGCGGCACCGCTGCCCGTCGAGATTGAGAAACTATTGGCCGGTCCCCAAGACGCCTTCCGCGAGGGACGATTCGATGATGCACTGAGGGCGGCTCGCCGTGCGGCCCAGAAGAAACCGGACGACGCCACGATCCAGCAGTTCGTGTCGCTGGCGGGTTTCGCCCTGGGCAAGTTCGAGGACGCCTCAACCGCGGCACATGCGGCCTTGCACCATGGGCCGCATTGGAAATGGCAGCGGTTGAAAGGACACTACGCAAAAACCGCGGTCTACACGGCTCAACTGCGAGCGTTGGAAAAGTTCGTGCGAGAACAGCCGGCATCGGCAGAGGCCCGATTTCTGCTGGCTTACCACTATTTGATGCTCGGTCACTCGCAGGCGGCACGTTCGCATCTGAAACGCGTGGCGAAGCAGAAGCCTGACGACAAGCTGGTTCGCCAGCTTCTTGAGCCGGCGAAGCAAGACGGCGATAACCGACAAAGCTTCCGCAATCGTTAAAGCTTGTCACCGATTTTGACGATCAAGACGACTACCCATGGGCGTGTTCCGCCGCAGTCCAAGGACGGATGGCAATGAAACAACAGACACGGGTCGAGATCCCGCTCATTCTAATCTGTCTGCTGGTCTTGCCTGGTTGTCACGTGCTGGTGCGTTTGGGAGAGCCGGCGCCGCAGCAGCAACCATCCGAACGCCCTGCGCGAGCGAGCGGTGGGTCGGAAACGCCGCCGCTTCCGGATCGCGTGCCGCAGCAGGACGCTCCCCCGCCGCCGGGACTCGGAACGGATGACGGCGGAGCGGCGGAGCAGCGTTCGCGGCCCGATCTTTATTCCCTGCGGCGGCGGATCAGCGGGAACACCGGCATCAACACGAACACGGCGATTGCCCCGGGTGAAGGCCAATTCGTGTACCGCACCCAACTCCGCTTTCTGGAATCGCACAGCAGCCCCGGCGCCGCCGACGTCGACGTGAATGTGTTGGTCAATCCGCACGTTCTGGCCTACGGCGTGCGAGAGAATTTCACACTGTTTGGTGTCGTGCCACTGGTGATTCGTGAAGGAACGGCCCGACCGCCTGCCGGTGGATTCTCCAGCCTCGACGACCAAGGCGTGGCCGACATGCGTTTCTTCGGCAAGTATCGCTTCTATAAACAGGACCAGCCGGGCGAAACAACCCGCTGGTCGGTCTTCGGGGGTGTCGAGGTTCCCAGCTACGATCGAGTTTTTAGTTCCAACTCCTTCGATCCGTTTATCGGCACGGTCTGGACCTACCAATCCTTGGACTGGGGTCTCGATTTGGACTGGTTCTGGAACTTCAACACCGGCAAAGGGATCTCTCGCCACGACGAAATGCGCTACGATCTGGCCTACACCTATGTACTGATCACAGGCCAGACGCTCGACGAGAAGATTTGGCAACTCAACAGCGTGTTTGAACTGAACGGCTCCTACTTTACCGATGCCAGCCATTTGCTTTATGCCGCACCCGGTTTTCAACTCGCGTTGGAACGCATGATCGTCGAAGCCTCGCTGCAACTGCCGGTCGTTCGCGACCTGAAACACACCGTCGCGCCGGATTTTCTTTTCGTCATCGGCACGCGGATTACCTGGTAAGAACCTGTAAGGAAATTACTTCATCGTTCAGTGGCAAGCCGAAGGCGGCTGGGTGCAGCGTTTTCCGAAACACCGTCGCCTTCGGCTTGCCGTTAAACGAGGGAGCGGCAGCCGACCACTCGGAAACATCACCCCAACGACCTGCTGCGAAGCGTTTCGATCACCTGACAGTTTTCGTTGGGTTCAGACTCCAGGCACTTCTTGAGCGACGAATTGAGGACGCGCTTCACGTGTCGCAAGTCTTTCAGTCGTGTCTCGATTTCGGCCAGTCGCTCTTCGATTAACGTCTGCACCTCGTGGCACGTCGGCGCTTTTCCGTCGCGATTGCCGAGCAGTGTGCTGACGTGGTCGAGTGTGAAGCCGATGCCCTGGGCGGCTCGAATGAACCGCAGGCGGCGAAGCGACTCGTCGCCGTAAAGCCGGTAGTTCGCCTGGCTGCGATCTTCCGGCTCCAACAGCCCGATCCGCTCATAGTATCGCAGCGTGCTGGTTGGAGCTTTGGCGGCCTTTGCCAACTGGCTGATGGTATACCGGCTGTCTTTTCCCATGCCATAACCCCTTGTTTCATAACCGATTGCGGCTTCTGAAAGGGCCGAAAGGAAAATCTTTGAAAAGGGACTTGACCTTACACCCAGGTTCAACCTCGATAATACAGATGTGGCGACGATTCGACAAGCCGCCGTCCGGCGAACTCGATTCGGGAAGGAGTCGATTCAATGACCGTCGAGACAACCACCGAAAAACAAGTGCGCTGCCCGGCCTGCGGCGAAACAGGGAAGCGGGTTAGCGCGCTGACGCTACGGGCGTTGCTCAAGGAACAGTATGCCAGCGAAATCTCCGACGCAGAGGACTCGTGCTGCGGCGGCAACGGCGAGACCGGCTGCAACGCCGTGACCGACGAGACGGGCTATCGCTTTTGCGATTCGCAGGCGTGTGACGTGGTTTACTTCGCCGAAGAGGGCGGTGCCATTTTCAAGAAGGAGCAACTCAAAGTCGTGGTGGGCGTGAAGGAGACGACGGGCGACCGGCCGCTGTGCTACTGCTTCGGCCATTCGGTTGCCACGATTAAGGAAGAACTTCGCACAAAAGGTCGCTGCGATGCCTTGCAGGACATTCGTGAAAGAATGAACACGCCCGGCTGCCGCTGCGAAACGGAGAATCCATCTGGTTCCTGTTGTCTCGGTAGCGTCTCCAAAGGCATCAAGATCGCCCAAGAGGAATTGTGATGAGCGACTCGGACTTGCAAACATCGGTCAGTAATTCGCAATCAACGTCCAGCCGGGGGGAAAGGATTGCGAACATCGGGACGCTCGTCTCGGCAGTCATGGCGTCAAGCTGCTGCTGGTTGCCGTTGGTTCTGCTGGCGATGGGCGTTTCAGGCGTCGGGATCGCCTCGACGTTGGAAGCCTACCGACCCGTCTTCCTGGTCGTCACGTTCGGTTTCCTGGGAGCGGCGTTTTATTTCACCTATCGGCCCCGCAAGGCCGCGGCTGAAATTGGAAACGATGGTTGTGCTTCCCAACCGACCGCTGCGGTAGGATGTTGTGCAACGACCGGCAAGCGGCGTTTCAACATGAATTCGATGAACAAAATGATGCTTTGGCTCGTGACGATCCTGGCGGTCGCGCTGATGCTCTTTCCGAGTTACATTGGAGCGCTGCTGGCAACCGGCGACGGAAAAGACGTAACTGCGGAGATGAATCGAGCGGTCATCCAGGTGGAAGGGATGACCTGCGACGGATGTGCCGCGACCGTGGCACAGGCCATTCGGAGCGTGCCCGGCGTGCAGGCCGTCACGGTGAGCTACAAGAAGCGAGAGGCGATCGTAGGCACGAACTCCGCGCAGCCTGTTCCGGTGGACAAGATTTTAGTTGCACTCGAGGAAGCCGGGTATGGCGGCACAATCGTCGCAGGCTCTGTGCGTCACGCACCGTCCAAACCAGCGGCCAACACGGAGGGGACCGAGTGAACGACTTTTCTGTGAGCGAAATTGCAAAGAAGATGCGAATCGCAGACCTCCTGCCACGATTCGATGCTGATGAATCACGGCTCGCCATCAAGCTTTTGCATCTTGTGGCTATTGGACATCCCGTTTCACGCCACTTGGCCGAACAGACCGCAACGCGTCTTCGGGTACACCCCGATGGGGCCGCATTGCTTGTGGACAGGACGTGCGAGTTCGATACCGATGGCAACATCGTTGGGATACTTGGCCTATCACAGAGACCTCATCCGCACCATTTCCAAGTTAATGGTCGCAAACTTTCGACGTGGTGTGCATGGGATGCTTTGTTCCTTCCCGCTTTGCTTGGACAGACCGCAGAAGTCGAATCGACGTGTCCTGCAACGAAGGCAAGCATTCATGCTCGAATAACTCCTGACAAAGTGGAAAACATCCAACCATCCGCAGCCGTCGTTTCCATGGTACTGCCCAACCAAATAGGCAAGACCCGTGACTCCGCCGAGATTAGAAACACGTTTTGTTGTCATGTGCATTTCTTCGTTTCCCAAGAATCCGCAGCGGAGTGGATTGCCGTGAAGAACCACGACATGAAACTGCTGTCCGTCGAAGACGGCTTTGAGCTTGGTCGGCTGGCATTTGAACATGTTCTCGACCACGGCTGACATCGGCGGGTTGTGTGTCGAAAACTCGACTATGAACTCTAAACATCCTTTTTGGGAGTGAATTCCTATGAATCGTAGAGTCGCAATGTGGTTGCCGATGTTGGTATTCGCTGCTGCCGTAGCGCCCATTTTGATGGGCTGTGGTCAGGCTGGTGTATCAATTCCGCAAACGTCGTCGGAGCGGACCGATTCATCCGGACAGAACGTCGGGAGCACCTGCACGTTGAGCGTGTCGGGGATGACATGAGCGGGCTGTGCCGCCTCGGTGCAGTCTGCACTGACCGGACTGGCTGGTGTCGACTCCGCGAAAGTCGATCTCAAGGCCGCGGAAGTCCTCGTGCGATTTGATGCCGACAAGGTGAGGCCCGAAGAAATGGCGAAGGCTGTCACGGACAGTGGATTTGAAAGCAAAGTCAGCAGACCAAAGAACTGAGGGTCTTCATTCGCGTGCCATGTATGCTGACGTGAGCGAAGGCAAAAACTATGGAATGTATTCTCGGCTGCTTGGTCATTGCATTGATTGTGGGCGTTGTGAAGGTGATTCGATAGATTTTCGATTAGATGAGTAGCACATTCAGCAGAGGAGGCATGGGATACACCACCAATCCGAGCGGCGTTTAACCGTGACGTGGGGTACGTGCGGCTGCTGCTGATCCTCTCGGCCACGTGAGAACCGTGTGAAAAGGGTGCCCGTGTGGTACAGACGACGATTCTCGACGCGATCGCGGACGAGAAGATCAAGATCTACGTGGTTTGGACGCCCGTCTTGCTGGAGGACAATCGCCAAGCGGCGATCCAAGCAATCGGAAATGTTTCCGACCAGCGTGCCGTGCATTTCTGGGACGCCGACAAGAGCCTGGGCAATTCGCTGGGCAAAATCGTGACGCTGCCGCGCGAGCGAAAGCTGGCCTGGGACGTCTATTTCGCCTTCGACCCGCAAGCGACCTGGGGCGATGATCCGCCACAGCCGGCCACCTGGATGCACCAACTCGGCAGCGACGAACGCAAGCTCGACGGCGCCCGGCTGCGGGTCGCGGTCGAGGAGTTGTTGCGGGGGTTGGAGTAGCGGGATTCGCAAGAATTCCGCCTGACGCGGCTTGTCTGAATTCTTGCGAATTCAGCTACGGGTCCAGATTCCGAAAGAATTTCCCTCTGAGGGATCGCGAGTATCTTCCCCAGGGCTAGCCGTTGGAGTATGATTCCCGGTGAAGATCGAAATCTCCTCTACTACTCGCGGATGAAAACGATACGTCGCATCGTTTAACGGCAAGCCATTCATAACCGTGCGGAGTGTAACACGGGACCAAGCTACTGACGCAGCCTAACCAACGTCATCTGGTTGTTCGCGAAAAGCGCGACACACGGGTGGCGTTTTTTTATGCGCTCTCCTGAAGCAAGCGATCGATTTGTCCGTTCGATGGTTTGATCTATTCCAGTTTCTCTTCGCGGGAGAATAGCGATGTGTATAACACAAATGAGCGGATGTAGTTTTGTGACGCGATACCACGGCGCTGCGATGGCGTGCTTGTCGCTGGCACTTATTCTGGCCGTCGACACGGTGGCCCGGGCGCAGGTTTTCATTGAACAGAAGCTCACTTCCTCCGACGCCGCGGCGGGAGACCTGTTCGGATACTCCGTGGCGATCAGCGGCAACACGGCTATTGTTGGGGCAGTTGCCGACAACAACAGATGGGGCCTTGGCGCCGGTTCGGCCTACCTGTTCGATGCGATCACCGGCAAGGAACTCTTCAAACTCACCGCCGATGACGGCGCGGAGCTCGAGCAGTTCGGCCACTCGGTGGCCATCAGCGGCAGGACGGCCATTGTCGGGGCACTACACAACAACAACTATGGGTCGGCGTATCTTTTTGACACGACGTCTGGTGGCCAGCTCTTTAAGCTCACGCCCTTCAACGCGCCGGGGCCATCCAGATTCGGCCACTCGGTGGCGATCAGCGGAAATGCGGCTATTGTCGGCGCACTCAACTCCGGCGACGACGACGCCGGCTCCGTCCACCTGTTCGACGTGACCACCGGCAGGGAGCGGTTCCAAATCGACGGCAGCGGGGAGACCCAGTTCGGCTATTCCGTTGGCCTGAGCGGCAACATGGTCATTGTCGGCGCACCCCGCGACGAGATCGGCCCAATCTCGGAAGCCAAAACCGGCGCGGCCTACTTGTTCGACGCGACCACCGGCAACCGCGTCTCCAGGCTCACGGCCCATGACGCCGCATCGCGCGACTCGTTCGGCGTCTCGGTGGCGATCAGCGACGGAATAGCCATCGTTGGGGCATCCGGCAACGACGACTCTGGCGAGGAGTCGGGCTCGGCCTATTTGTTCGACGTGAACACGGGCGTAGAGCTCTTTAAGCTCACCGCCTCTGACGGCGCGGCGTTCGACTGGTTCGGCCGCTTCGTGGGCATCAGCGGCAACACGGCCATTGTCGGGGCACCCGCCAACACGGCGTGTCGGAATTTGATCGGTTGTAAATCCGGCACGACTTACCTGTTCGACGTGACCACGGGCGAAGAGTTGGCCAAGCTCACCGCCTCCGACGCCAGCGACGACGACTTTTTCGGCCTCGGTGTTGCTGTTAGCGGCACCACGTTCATCGTCGGGGCACCGGGCAACGACGACGCGGGAGGTAAGTCCGGCTCAGCGTACCTGATTCATGATATCCCCGAACCCTCCAGCTTTCTCCTCGCCGTGCTGGCCCTGATCGGTCTATTCGGCTTCGCCCGTCGCCGAGTTGCCATTCCGTAGCATGTAATACCAAGGAGACAGATCAATGATTGCTAGACGCCAACCTGAACATCGTGTTGTGCCGAGAATCCGCACGCTGGGGGCTCTTGTGTTGATGGTTGTC
>JADFKK010000048.1 GCA_022564995.1 Planctomycetota bacterium
TTTGAAGAGGGGGGAGGCAATGTTAAGTGCACGGCATACAGCTATTGAGGCACGAACGGGAAACCAGGATACTGATCTATGTTGGAGCCTACCCATCTAACATTCCTCCTCTACTCTACCGGGCAATCGTTTCTTTTGTTTTCAATTGAGTCCGACCATTGTCTTTCACCATGCCCCACGCTTTATCAACAACACGACGCCAATTGCTGCAAGCCAGCGCCGCGGGTTTTGGCTATTTGGCTTTGCGTGGCATGTTGGCGGATGAGGCGCGGGCGGCCGAGGCCAAAACGGCCGGCCCGCTGGCTCCGAAAACTCCGCACTTCCCGGCCCGGGCGAAGCGGGTGATCTTTCTGTTCATGAAGGGCGGGCCGGCGCACATGGACACGTTCGACCCCAAGCCTTTGCTCACGCGCGATCACGGCAAGCCGCTGCCGTTCGACAAGCCGCGGGTGCAATTCGCCAAGACGGGCAATCTGCTCCGCTCGCCGTGGAAGTTTCGGCAGCATGGCCAAAGCGGCCTGCCGGTCAGCGAGCTGTTCCCCGAGACGGCCCGCTGCGTCGACGACATGTGCATCATCAATTCACTGCACGGCACCAATCCGGCCCACGGCGGGGCGTGCTTGAAGTTGCACACCGGCAGCGACACGTTCGTGCGGCCCAGCATGGGCTCTTGGATCAGCTACGGCCTGGGCACCGAGAATCAAAACCTGCCGAGCTTCGTGACGATCTGCCCCACGCTGGCCCACGGCGGCGTGAACAATTGGGGCGCGGCCTTTCTGCCGGCGCCACATCAAGGCACCCCGCTGGGCAACGCCAGCGTTGCCTCGGCCCACGTGCAGATGCGGCACATCACCAGCCGGCATCGCTCGCCGCGGCAGCAGCGATTGCAATTGGAACTGATGCAGCAACTCAATCGCGACCATCTCGACAGTGTTGGTGATGGCGCCGCTGCCGGCGCCAGTCGCGAATTGGAAGGTCGCATCGCCTCGTTCGAGTTGGCCTTCCGCATGCAGGAGTCGATTCCGACCATTCAAGACATCGCCGACGAATCGGCCCACACGCTCAAACTATACGGCCTTGACGAGAAGGTGACCGAAGATTTCGGCCGGCAATGTCTGCTGGCCCGCCGCTTCGCCGAGCGGGGCGTGCGGTTCGTGCAGGTCACCCACAGCGACTCAAAGGTGCAGTGGGATCAGCACGGTAACCTGAAGAAAGGTCACGCGAAAAACGCCCTGGAGGTCGATCGGCCGATCGCCGGTCTGCTGCGCGACTTAAAGCAGCGGGGCTTGCTCGACGACACGCTGGTCGTTTGGGGCGGCGAATTCGGCCGCACGCCGACCGCCCAAGGCAAGGACGGCCGCGACCACAACCCCGAAGGCTTCACGATGTGGCTGGCCGGCGGCGGCGCGAAGCGCGGCATCCGCTACGGCACGACCGATGACTACGGATTTTTCGCCCAAGACGACAAGGTCCACATCCACGACCTGCACGCCACCATCCTGCACCTGCTCGGTCTCGACCACAAGCGGCTGACCTATCGTCACGCCGGAAGAGATTTTCGCTTGACCGACGTGGCGGGGAAGGTGGTGAAGGGGATTGTCGCGTGAGAAGGAAACCTATTGCCCGCGAATCACGCGAATGGACGCGAATCGTGCGGGCTTGAACGCATGAATAAATCCACTCAGCGAGATAACGGGTAGTGAAGCTGTCTGTCTGAATGTAAGGAACAGATGGCGGGTCGTTTCATGCCATTCCCCTCTCCCGTCCCGGATTGGATGATGGAGGCGGGGCTGTTTGTGCTGAAGAACATTGGCCGATTCAGGTCTTCTCGACTATGAATTCACCGACACCGGATCAAGCGAGATGGGCAGCCGATTCGTGGAATTACGTCGCGATGCGCTTCGAGGAACGGACTCGTGACGAAGAAGGCGACTTCACGCCCATGCTGCGCCTAATAGACCACATTTGCACATCGTGCGAGGTCGATTTGCTTAGTGCGGGCACTTCGTTGTTCTATCTAGTCGTCGCATCGGCGGCTCACGTTTCGTCGCCGAACAAGTTAGCTCACGATGCTCCGGCCATTGGCATTCTCCAACTCGACATGGGATTCGAGTTTCGCGATGCCAACGGCAATCGTTGCAAAGTCGCCTTCGGCCAAGCCTCTCGAGTGTTAGATGCGCAACTTGTCCGTCTTGGAATGATGGTTGATGAATACGATCACCGCACTTCCAAGCAAATCAGGTAAGTGCGCTTTGCCCTGTTTTTTCTAGTTCCGACCGTTTCACCCTAATAACGGCCGATATGGCATCAGTACCAGATTACGCGAGGGGCTGTATCGGGTAAATTCTTGGTTTATTCGCGTAGATTCGCGGGCAAATCCCTTCTCGGTTCGAGTAGAATACTGCCATGGTATTCGGCGGTCGATATATCTTTCTGAGCACGTTCTTCGCGGGCGTCTTTCTTATTCTGCTTGCCCAACCGCTGCGCGCGGAACCGTCGTTCGAGACCGATGTGCTGCCGATTTTGCGGGCGAATTGCTTTCGCTGCCATGGCGAGAAGACTCACAAGGCGGAACTTTCGCTGACCAATCAGGCTCGTCTTCTCAAGGGCGGCGAATCGGGCGAAGCCGTCGTGCCGGGCAAGCCCCAGGAAAGTTTGCTGTATGAGTTGCTCCGCGACGGCGACATGCCGCCGGAAAAGGAGAAGCCGCGGCCGACCAAGGCGCAGATCGAAACGATTCGCGCCTGGATCGCCGCCGGCGCGAAATTCGCCGGAGGAAAGATCGAAACCGCCCGCGTCACGCAGCACGACGTGATCCCGATTATGCTGCTGCGCTGCACGGTCTGTCACGGTGGACGGCGGCGCGAGGCGAAGCTCGATCTGCGCACCCGCGCGTCGATGCTGGCCGGCGGAAAGTCGGGCCCGGCGATGGTGCCCGGTCGTCCGCAAGACAGCCTGCTGCTCAAACGAATTCACGCCGGCGAAATGCCGCCGCGACGCAAGCTGGTCGAGGTCAGCATCAAGGTAATGCTGCCAAATGAGATTAAAACCGTCTCCCGCTGGATCGCCCAAGGGGCCGTCGAAATCAGCGACCCGCCGGGCCTCGCCACCGGCAAGCCCGATCCGCTGGTCAGCGACAAAGACCGCGACTTCTGGGCGTTTCATCCGCCCCGGAAACCGGCGGTTCCCAAGTTGAAAGACGCGGCGCAGGTCCGCAACCCCATCGACAACTTCATCCTCCGCCGCCTGCAAGCAAAAGGACTCACGCTCTCGCCCGAGGCCGATCGCTTGACGCTGCTGCGCCGCGCGCACGTCGACCTGATCGGGCTGCCGCCGACGCCCGAAGAAGTGAAAGCGTTTCTCGCCGACAGCGACCCGCGAGCCTACGAGAAATTGATCGACCGGCTGCTCGCCTCGCCCCATTACGGCGAGCGTTGGGGACGTCATTGGCTCGACCTGGCCGGCTATTGCGATTCCGAAGGCATCCAGCACAGCGACCCGCTGCGGCCGTTCGCCTATCGCTATCGCGACTACGTGATTCGTTCGTTCAACAACGACAAGCCGTACGACCGCTTTCTGCTGGAGCAGATCGCCGGCGACGAGCTGGCCGATTACGAAAACGCCAAAACGATTACCCAGGAGCTTTACGACAATCTGGTCGCCACCGCCTTTCTGCGGATGTCGGCCGACGGCACGTTCGCCAACATCACCGGCTTCGTGCCCGACCGGCTCAAGGTCGTCGACGATCAGATGGAAGTGCTCGGCTCGGCCGTGATGGGCCTCTCGCTCAAGTGTGCCCGCTGTCACTCGCACAAGTTCGATCCGATTCCGCAGCGCGACTATTACCGGCTGACCGCGATGTTCAAAGGCGCGCTCGACGAACACGACTGGCTCCGTCCGCGCCGACAATCGGGCGAGCCGGGATCGAAGGATCGCTACCTGCCGTTTGTCACCGACCAGGAGCGGCGGGCCTGGCAGGAAAAAACCAAGAACCTCAAAGGCAAGGAGAAGGAAAAACACCCGCAGCCGCTGATTCGCGCCCTGTGGGATCGCGGCGAGCCGTCGCCGACGTACATCCTGCGGCGCGGAAATTACCTCACGCCCGGTCGATTGGTGCAGCCCGGCGTGCCCGCGGCGCTCACCGACGGCAAGACGCCGCCCGAGATCAAACCGCCCTGGCCCGGCGCGAAGAAAACGGGACGCCGTCTGGCGTTGGCCCGCTGGTTGGTCGAGGACGATCATCCGCTCACCGCCCGGGTGATGGTCAATCGCTTATGGAAGCGGCATTTCGAGACGGGCATCGTGGCCACCCTCGACAACTTCGGCCGCGCCGGTGCCCGGCCGACGCATCCGGAATTGCTCGATTATCTGGCCACCGAGTTTGTCCGCCGCGGCTGGAGCATCAAGACGATGCACCGGCTGGTGATGACCTCGGCCACGTATCGTCAATCGTCAAAAGTAACGGCGCAGGCCGAGCGGCTCGATCCCGAGAACCGGCTGCTGTGGCGAACGCCGTTGCGGCGGCTCGACGCGGAAACCTTGCGAGACACGCTGCTGGCCGTGGCCGGGCGGCTCGACCTGACGCAATTCGGCCCGCCGCAGGGCGTTAAGGTCCGCGCCGACGGGCTGGTCACGTCGGTGGCCGGTCCGAAAGGTTGGCGGCGGAGCGTTTACGTGCAGCAGCGCCGCACGCAGATCCCCACGATCCTGGAAAACTTCGACCTGCCGCGGATGAACCCGAATTGCATTACACGACCCGTCTCGACGGTCGCCCCGCAGGCGCTGCATCTATTGAACAACGCCATGATTCACGATCTGGCCGGCAAGTTCGCCGAGCGGGTGCGCGAAGAAGCCGGCGACGATCCACGGCAACAGATCCAGCGCGCCTGGCTGATCGCCCTGGGCCGCCAGCCAACGAGCGAAGAGCGGGAGATCGCCTCGGTGTCGCTCGAACAATTGACGGATCTTTGGGTCAAGCTGCTTGAAAACGGAGCCGATCCGAAAGAAGCCGCCCGGCGGGCGCTGCACAATTTCTGTCACGCATTGATGAATTCGGCTGCGTTTTTGTACGTTGATTAGCAGTCTGTAGGAGGCGTCTCCGACGGCGATAAATGAACAACAGAGCAAGAACATCGCCGACGGAGTCGCCTCCTACAGATCGACGTGGGTTTCTGTCGTCGATCAGCGGCGGGGTGTTTGGGGCGGCGCTGGCGTCGTTGTTGGCGCGCGATGGGTTCGGAGAAGACGCGGAGGCGGGCAAACCCGCCAGCGGTGAACATGCCCAACGCCGGGTTTATGACTTGCAGCCGCGCCCAGCGCATCACCGGCCCTCGGCGACCGGCATGATCCACTTGTTCATGAATGGCGGGCCGAGCCAGATGGATTTGTTCGACCCCAAGCCGCTGTTGGACAAGCTGCACGGCAAGCCGTATTTCGACAAGATCGCCGGCGAGGTGGAAAACCCGGGCGCGGCCGGGGCGCTGTTTCGCAGCCCGTTTGAGTTCGCCCGCCACGGACAATGCGGCACCTGGGTCTCCGATGCCATGCCGCATCTGGCCGGCTGCGTCGACGACATCACCGTGATCCGCTCGATGTTCACCACGAATCTGACCCACGAGCCGGCGCTTTTCAAGATGCACAGCGGGCGAATGCTCTCTGGCCAGCCGACCATGGGCGCGTGGATCACCTACGCCCTGGGCAGCGTGAACCAAAACCTGCCGGCCTACGTCGTGTTGGACGATCCCAAGGGCCTGCCGATCAACCGCACGCAGAACTGGCAGGCCGGCTATTTGCCGCCGGTGTATCAAGGCACGCGATTCCGCTCGACCGGTTCGCCGGTGCTGAATCTCAAAAGGCAGTTTGACGAGCCGGATGAGATCACGCGATTGGAGCGGGGATTGATTGGAAAGCTGGATGATCTGCATCGCCGCAAGCGAGTTGGTCAGCCGCAGCTCGATGCCCGGATTGCCAGTTACCAGTTGGCCGCGCGGATGCAGCTTTCGGCCACCGACGCGCTCGATCTGTCGCAAGAGACGGCCGAGACGAAGAGGCTCTACGGCATCGGCCAAAAGACGACCGACTCCTACGGCCGCCGCTGCCTGATCGCCCGGCGGCTGATCGAACGGGGCGTGCGATTCGTGCAACTGTTCATCGACGGCCAGATATGGGATAACCACACCAACATTGCCACCGCCATGAAGTCGGCCTGCGATCGGACCGACAAACCAATCGCCGGCTTGCTCACCGACCTGAAACGCCGCGGCCTGCTCGACCAAACGCTGGTGGCCTGGGGCGGTGAATTCGGCCGGCTGCCGATCGCCCAGCTTGCCGGCGACAAGAGCGACAAAACGGCCGGGCGCGATCACAACAAAAACGCCATGTGTAGTTGGATGGCCGGCGGCGGCGTCCGCGGCGGGCTGGCCTTCGGCGAGACCGACGAGTTGGGCTTCGCGGCGGTCGAGAACCGAGTCAGCGTCGCCGACTGGCACGCCACCGTGCTGCACCTGCTCGGCATGGACTACGAGAAGCTGTTCTACCTGCGCAACGGCCTGGAAGAAAAACTGACCGGCGTGCTGGAATGCCGCGTCGTTGAGGAGATACTCGCTTGAAAATTACCGACGTCGAGTGTCACATCCTGCTCGTTCCCGAAGTCGATAAAGACGCCACCAGCAGTGCCCAGGACGATATCGTCGTGCTGATCCACACCGACGAGGGCATCACCGGCATCGGCGAGACCGACGTCAGCCCTCAGATCGCCAAGGCCGCCATCGAAACGCCCGGCACGCACACGATGGGCCTCGGGCTGAAGGAAATGCTGCTCGGCGAGAATCCGCTCGAACCGCAAAGGCTGTGGGAAAAGCTCTACACGGGCAGCGCCATGAACGGCCGCCGCGGGGCGGTGATCTGTGCGATGGGCGCCCTCGACATGGCGCTCTGGGACATCTGCGGCAAGGCGGCCGGCAAGCCCTGCTGGCAGCTTATGGGCGAGGCTCGGCCCGACCCGATCACGCCGTATGCGTCGTTGCAGCCGACCGGCCGTAGCTTCGAGGAATATCGCGATTCGCTCGTCGCCTGGGCCGTGCGGGCAAAGGAATTCGGCTTCACCGCCGGCAAGATGGAAGTCACCCTCAGCGGCCCGTACCATCACAGCGGCCTGAATGAGCCCGACGAGCGGATGACCGAAGTGGTCGCCGCCTGCCGCGCCGCCGTCGGGCCGGAATTCGTGATGATGGTCGACGTGCAATACACCTGGGACGACGTCGACGTGGCGCTGCGGACCTTGAACGATTGGCGGGAGTTCGACATTTACTTTGTCGAGACGCCGCTGCAGATCGACAACCTAGAAGGTTACGCCCGGCTGCATCACGAGGCGCCGATGCCGATTGCCGCCGGCGAATGGCAGAACACCCGCTTTGAATTCGCCGACCTGATGGACATCGGCCTGGTCGACGTGGCCCAGCCCGACGTCGGCCGCGTCGGCGGATTGACCGAAGCGCTGCGGGTTTGCCAAATGGCCGCCGAGCGAAACCGCCGCATCGTGCCGCACTGCTGGAAAACCGGCATCGGCATCGCCGCCAGCGCCCACCTGGCCGCCGTCACGCCGCACTGCCCCTACATCGAATTCCTGCCGGCCCGGCTGTGCGATTCGCTGCTGCGCAAGGAACTCGTCGAAGACGAACTACAAATCGAAGGCGGCGTCCTTCCGCTGCCCAAGAAACCCGGCCTCGGCATCGAATTAAACGCCGCCGCGCTCGGGCGATTCAAGGTCTCGTAACCCCATAAAGTCATCAGCCGCGACGCGCTAGCGTCCGGTTCCAAGGGGAGATATGCCGCAAAGAACCGTGGGCTAGCGCCCGGCGGCTGATGAGAAACACGAATCCAAGGTGTTTTGAGACAGAGCCTGGCTAACCCTTCGCGCCGGCTTTGACGCCCATTGCCGGCGCGGCGCTGATCGCGACGCGAGCCGGTTCGGTGTCGACGCCGTCGTGCCGATAGATTTGGTTTCGCCCGGCGGCTTTGGCGCTGTAGAGCGCGGTGTCGGCTCGCGTGACGATCGACTCGCTCGTATCGCCGTCGAGCGCCTCGGCGACTCCACCGCTGACGGTGACCTGCAATTCACGCTCAATTCTCTCGCGAAATCGTTGGGAGAAGATCGAAATGCCGTCCAGGTCGGTGTGCGGCATGACCACGACAAATTCTCCTCCGCCGTAGCGAGCCACCACGTCGGTGTCGCGGGCCGCGTCGGCCAGCAACGAGGCGACCCCTTGCAGCGTCTGGTCACCGTGCAAGCGCCCTTGTTCATCGTTGAATTGTCCGAAGTTGTCGATGTCGAGGATCAGCAGCGAGAAGGGCTGCTCGTAGCGGTGCATCATGGCGAACATCGACGTCAGCGCCTCGTCCAGTGCACGGCGATTGCCCACGCCGGTGAGCGAATCGGTGCGGGCGTCGGTAAAGGTCGCCAGATGATTGGTTTGTTGGCGAATCGACTCGTAAGCTTGCGAGAGTTCGCCCGCCAGTTGCAATGTCGGTTTGAGCATTTCCTCCGCTTCGGCACTGAGCTTCTGCCAAGCCACCTCTTTGTCTTCGCTGCCCAGCTCTTTCATCCGCTGCTTGAATCGGGCCACCGCGCCGTGGTGCATGGCCATGGCGTTGCGAACCGATTCGACGATCGATTCAAGCTCGGCGGCCACAGTGGTCGCCTTGTGCAGCTCCTCGCGGGCAGCCGTTTCTTCTTCGCATTGCGATTGTTCGTATCGGCGACGAAGTCCGACCAGGTAGCCAATCGCAGCGACAGCCGCCAGAGCAACGGTCAATGGCAATTGTAGCGATCCAACGTCGAGCGCGAAAAATGCAGTCATGACACAACCGTAATCATCTCAAGCGGATATGGGAGTAATTTAATCGATCAGCCGTGGGCAAGAACACGCCGACCCAGCGGCAGTGTGAGCGCCCAAAAGAATATAGGACGCCGTGCGCCCCAGGGCCGCATTTTTCGCGGCTTGCCGCACGGCGTCCGTTTGTAGCGAAGGGGTCGACTAGCAGCGACGCACCGAATCACCGATGCCGGGCTCGTTCGATCTCACTCGGGACGACCGGCATCTCAATAGTTACGCCGGCCCATGCCCCGCATGCACATGAAGCCGAAAAACGTAATCGCCAGCAAGACAATCACCCATTGGTGTCGATCGGCCCGAGTTGCAAACGACATGAGCCACGAGTAGGCCTGAAATATGTAGTCCGACATTGCTCCTATTCCCAAGTATCGAGTTTGCGTCGAAGGGTCCGCCACGCAGCCAAGACCCGTATGAAGTGTACGTTACGACCGTCCGAAAGGCGCGCCGGGGATGTTGGATTGACAGGCCGCAGAAGCCGCACCATCCGCAAAACCGTAGCTGCGGCGCAGCGGTTCACGGAGCACCGGCGGGACGCCGGTGCCACGGTTTCTCGGCGGGACGACTTCATGGAACGGGGGCTATTGCGTCTTGCGAAACTGCGTGCCGCGGCCGACCTGCTCGAAGCCCAGCTTTTGGCACAGGCCGATCAGGGCGACGTGGTCGGCGGGGGCATGGGCCTCGATGAGCGAGATACCCTGATCGTGCAGGCGGCGCATGGCCTCGCCCAGCAGGCAGGTGGCCAGCCCCTGCCGCGTCGCACCAGGATCGACGGTCACCTCGGCCAGCCCCTCGGCATGAACGCCCCAACTGGTCGAGAAGCCGTCCATCGTCCAAAACGTCGCCGAGGCCAGCGTTTGCCCGTCGGCGCGGGATTGGATCGACAGCCGCTTGCGGTCGAAGCAGCCCCAAGTGCAGGCTTCCCACCAATTACGCACCGGCGGATCTATCTCGACCGTCATACTCACCGACCGACGCAGCTCTCGCTGGCGACGATCGACCGGCGCGCGAAAACTCGATAGATCACGCTGAAATATCAACACCTGTTCCTCCTCGGCGTAATCGCGGGCCAAATATGCCTGCCGTGTCGGGCGATCTTCGTCGAGCACCCCCGGCATGTCGCTGCCGCCGTACAACCCCAGATAAAACGGCCGGTACGATCCGCCCGCACCGCCGAGAATCGTCCGGGCGCCGCGATCCACCAGGTACTGTTCGGCCCGCGACAGCAACTCATCGCGAATGGCCGCCTCCTCGTCGTGCGGGCGGACCATCAACATGCAGACGACGCCGACCTCGTGCGACGGGCCGCGGCGATCGTCGCTAGGCCCGAAGCCGGCGTGAACGAAGCCGACTGGTTTATGGTCTTGCAGGGCGACGATCAACCCCTCGCGCTCGAAGTAGGGCTTGGCCAGCACCAACTGGCTGAAAATTTGCAGCGTCATCGGCTGCATCAGATGGCGCACCGGGACTTGGCTGCGCCAAATATCGACCAGCCCCGGAGGGTCGTTGTTGCGGAAAGCTCGGTAGCAAATCAAGGCGGGCAAGTGGGCAAGGCCGAATGAGGAAGAAAGCCAACCTATACGGTTAATGGATCGGCGCCACCGCGCCTAGCCGGCTATGCGAATCTGCCGGTTACGGAACTTTGGCGGACGCCCGCACTGGAGCATTCGGCACAGCGGCGCCAAGCGTCAGGCGCCGCTCAAGGAGATCGCTGTAGTGCTAGTTGTCTCCCAAATCGATCAACACCGTGCCATCCTCGACCTTCACCGCAAAGCCCGGGTGGACGAGCGACTGGCTGGTTTGGTGTTTTCCGCTGCGAACGTCGAACTGCCAGCCGTGCCAGGGACAGGTAACGATGCAGCCGACCAGCGAGCCCTTGCCGAGCGGACCACCCTGGTGTGGACAGACGCCGTCGAGCGCATGAAACTCGCCATCGACGTTAAACAACGCGACGATGCGGTCTCCAGCGACCCGTTCCAACGACGAACCGGGCGGACAATCGTCGACTTTCGCAATGACAACCCAATTCGGCATCATGGGACCGCGTCTCAATGTTGGCGGAGCTGTAGGAGGCGACTCTGTCGGCGAATGTAGGAGGCGACTCTGTCGGCGAATATCGTATTGTCGCCGCCTATTCCACTCATCATGGTAACCGGCCACGTCACGATCACAAGCTGGCACTTTCCGATTGCGCTTCTCCAAGCCAGCCAACGTGTTGCGCCTTGCGAGCGACAGAAACGAACGCCCGAGGAGCCTAAACGCCAACAGTTTATCCACCGCAACGACAACGACCGAGAAAGTTCTTTTTCGGCCATTCCGAGCGTAGCGACGGCTATTGTCGGCAAACGCGGCACGGGCGCCGGCCGGTTCAAGCGTGTTGTTTCGCTAAGTTTTGAGGGTGGTTTGACAGCGAAGCTAGCAGTCGTACAATCGTCGTTTCAGTTGGTTATTGAACTCTTACGGACGGCGCTGCTGTCACAGCCGGCCGCCACTTTCCTAGATAGCGTCCCGCCAGGGACACGAGGTCGCATCAAGAAGTTGCGATCCGTTTGCGTGGAAGGTGCGCGCCAAGGATGCGCAAGGAAGTGATCAAGGACGATACGAATATCGCCGCCGCTGTGCGAAAATTGCTGGCCCAGGAGGTCGGCGAAGACCGCTTTTCGGCCTGGTTCGGGGCTGGCCGGCGGCTGATGGTCGAAGACGGCGCCGTGGTGGTGCTGGTCGAGAGCGAATTTGCCGTCGATTGGATGCGGACCAAGTTTCGCGCCACGATTGGCGAGGTGGGTAAGCAGGTTACCGGGCAGGATCTGCCGATTGAGTTTCGCGTCGATCGGACGTTGCACGACGACGCGGGCGAGGGCGACGCGCCGGCCGCCTCTGCCGATCAGGCAAAACCGCAAGCGGCAGCGCAACAGCGCAGCGGCCGGCCGCGACGATTCGCCCGGCATGAAGATTTCGTTGTCGGAGCGTGCAATCGTATCGCCTTCACTTCAGCCCAGATGGCGGCCGACAGCCCCGGCATGTATTCGCCGTTGTTGATCTACGGCCCCACCGGAACCGGCAAGACACATCTGCTCGAAGGTCTTTGGATCACCGCTCGCCGGGCCAGCCCCGCGGTGCGGGCCGTGTATCTTTCCGCCGAGCAATTCACCAGCTATTTTCTCGGCGCGCTGCGCGGCAGTGGACTGCCGAGCTTTCGCCGAAAATATCGCGGCGTCGAGCTGTTGATGATCGACGACTTGCAATTTTTCGAGGGCAAGCGGGCCACGTTGGTCGAACTGCTGCACACGATTGACACGCTGATGCAAGAAGGCCGGCAGTTGGTCTTCACGGCCGATCGCGCGCCGGCAGACTTCGAAGACTTTGCGCCCGAACTCAGCTCGCGACTCTCCGCCGGGTTGGTCTGTCGCATCGATCCGCCCGACTACGAAACCCGCCGGGGCGTCATCCGGCAAATGGCCCGTCGGCTCGACTTGAACCTATCCCAGGGCGTGCAGGAATTTGTCGCCCGTAATTTGACCGGCGACGTGCGAGAGATCTCGGGCGGCTTGAACCGGCTCAAGGCCATCCAGCAGGCCGAAGGTCGAAACATCACGCCGACGATGGCCGAAAGCGCCCTGGCCGATCTGATCCGCCATAATACGCGGGCCGTCGATCTCAAGCAGATCGAAGAGGCCGTTTGTCAGACGTTCGCCCTCTCGCCCAAATCGCTTCGTTCGACCTGTAAAACGCAGGCCGTGAGCCATCCCCGCATGTTGGCCATGTGGCTGGCTCGCCGCGTCACGCGGGCCGCGCTAAGCGAGATTGGCGACCACTTCGGCGGCCGACGGCATAGCACGGTGATTTCCGCCCAAAAGAAGATCGACCGCTGGCTCCGTGACGGAGCGGCCGTTAAGTTTGGGGCTCAGCAGATACCGGTCGAAGAGGCGTTGCGCTGCGTGCAGACGCGATTGCAGACGGGGTAGCGGTCGCGTGAATGAGTTAAGCCGATTCACGCGAGCGGAAATTCGAAGCACGAAATCCTAAACAAATCAGAAATCCGAATCTCGAATGTAAAAAAGGCCGGGAGCTGGAGGTTTTCTGACATTCGTGCTTTGAATTTGTTTAGGATTTCGTGCTTCGGATTTGAAGGGCAATTCCGCTCGGTCTATTCAGGCGCGAATTCTAAATCACCACCTGGGCGCGCCGCGTTCGACCAATGACCCCGCACATCACACCCAGCAACGACAACACCTTTCTGGTTCCAGTCGAGATGAGCCTGCACGTCGGCGGTGGTGTAACGCAGCGTCAGGCCGCAGCGACGACGCTCCGAATCGTTGGCATCGGAGCCGTGCAGCAAGAGATCGCTGTGCATCGAAATCTCGCCCGCTTCGAGCTCCACGTCGATCGGCTGACCAAATTGCGCGACGTCGTCGATCGTCTGATCGAGCGTGTTGTGCTCGTCCCGGTCGCTGCGGCGGTAGTCGACGTGACCGTGCAAGTGTGAACCGGGAATCACTCTCATGCAGGCGTTCTGGCGGTCGGCCTTGTCGATGGCCAGCCACACCGTCACGGCCCGCGACGGCGTGAGCGGCCAATAGCTGGCGTCTTGATGCCAGGCGACCGTCTTGCCGTCGCCGGGCATCTTGCAGAAATAATGCGATCCCCAGCCGATCACGTTCTCGCCCAACAGGTCGCAGACGCAGGCGACGATTTTCGGGTGGGTCAGCAAGTCGTAAACCGGCCCATAGGTCAGATGGGCCGAACTGATCGAGTAGCTGTCTCCGCCCTCGGCAATGACCCGCCGGAGCAATTCGTCGAAGTAGCTACGCTGGGCGTCGATCTCGTCGGCCGAGAAAATGCGGAGGTTTTTCAGATAGCCATCGCGGTTAAATCGCTCGACCTGGTCGGTCGAAAGCGTCTTGGCGGCAGACGCCTCCGCCGGCTGAAAGCTCAACTCGCGCTCAATCGCGTCAAGCTGCTCCTGGGTCGGCGTGATGTCAAATTTAGGGGGCGGATTCATGGGGGTATTGTACGCGATTCGGAGCGGTCTGCCACGGTACACGTTGTCGAGATCTGACCGAATAATGGGAGTGAACGGCGGGCCGTTTCTAGCTCTTGTCCTCCTCCACCTCGGGCTAGATAATAGGGAAATGAGCAACGACCAAATCGAACGCCACCCGTTTCAGTTCAGCTTGCGGACGCTGCTGATGACGGTGACGTTGTTCGTTGTCGGAGTGGCATGCGTCAAGCTCTTGCTCGTCTTCCTGCCGCCGCCCCTCGTTTTTGCGCCCTTGCTTGTTCTATCCCTATTCGGTGCAAAACTACTCCTTCTGCACAACTTCACGAAGGTCATTGCCTCCCTGTTGTTCGTAATGCTGGTGGCTGCGTCGATTCCATTATTGTGGGCGCTTTCTCCTGACTGGAACAATCCTCACGTTCTACCGATTGCCAACTACGTCGGAACCCCAATCGCGATTCTCACTATTCCTGTCGTTTCTTTCGTGATTGACGTTGCATCGTGCGCCAAACCCCGCGTCTCGGCACGCACCGTTGTTGAACTCTTGGTGGGTGTACCTGTTTGGTTCTTTTTCTGGCTGTTTCTTGAACTTTTGCTTTTGAATTGGATTTGGATTTGAGCGGCCGACCAGCTTTTCTTTCTGGCTACAACCGAAACTTCGCCGCTACCCAAACCGCCGCACGAACACACTCCGCCGGTCTCAAGCGGAAAAGCGGCGGTGCCGTAGGCCGCGATGGCTGGCTCGTTGGCGGCGTCAACGGCTAGGACGAGTCGCTGCGTGCCGGCCGCGCGGGCTAGCCACTGCGCGTAGCGGGCCGCTGTCGAGGCGACGGCCCAACAGAACACAGCGACCACCGAAAGCCGCGTCGCAACGAATGCCCACTTCGATCAATTGAGCCGCCGTGACCGCGCGGCATTGCACCGATCCTCTGCGGATTCGCCGCATCACCGCGGGAAAAACCTTGTTGTATTCTCCGTTCCGTGGTACGGTGGTGGACGGCTCGGCTGGTGTCTTGGCGGTCGACCAACGAATTATGATGCCGATGATTTGCACCCCCTGGATCGCTGGCGCGTGGCCCTCGTCGGGCACTTCTCTGGCGACCGGAATCGGAGGGAGAAAAAATGGCCCTAACAAATCGTGTACGAAATGTGCTGCAGGCGAAGCCACGTTGGTGGCCGGCCGGATTACTCATTCTGGCGATGCCGCTGGCCATGTGGGCGTTGGTTGTCCAGGCCGAGGACGACAAAGACAAGGATGGCGAACGCTCCGAACGAAGGGAGCGGCGGGATAACGGCGAGGCCCGCCAGCGCCGTGAAGGAGATCGCAGGCCGGACGCCCGTCGTGATCGAGAACGTCGTGATCGAGAACGTCGTGATCGAGAACGTCGAGCAGGGGAGCGCCGAGGAGGGGATCGCCGTGAAGGAGATCGCCGACCGGGCGCGAGACGACCCGATCGAGAACGCGGCGACCGTCCACGTCGTGAGGGCGAGCGTCGAGAGGGTGAGCGACGAGAGGGTGAGCGACGTGATGGCGACCGCCGGCCGAATCCTCGCGACGTCGATTTGTTCCGCATGGTGATGCAGCTTCGCGCCGAAGTGCGAGAATTGCGGGCGGAAGTCGCTCGTATGCGTGGCGAGCGTTTCCGAGGCGATGACCGTGATCGGCGTGTGCGCCGCGAACACGAACATGAACGCGGTCACCAGGACGGCGAGGCCCGCCGCGATCGTGGGCATGATCGCGAGCGCGACCGCGACGTTCGTCGAGAGCGGGGCGATCGAGAGCACGAGGGCGAAGATCGCCGCCGCCGCGATGATGACGACGATGACGACGATGATGATGACGACGATGATGACGATGATGACGATGATGATGACGATGATGACGACGACGATGACGATGACGACGACGATGACGATGACGACGAGTAGCCCGTCCGGCGTCGCGTCTCACAGTCAACCCGATGATTCCCGAGCCGCCGTGCCCCCTGCGCACGGCGGCTCTCTCATTTTCGCCGTGAGGCCGATCGGTTTATTCCCCGCTCCCGCTGAATCCAACCGGCAGGTCACGTGTTGTCTGCGTTGACCTTGACCCGCCGGGGCGAGGGAAACACAATAGAAACGGACTATCACGCGGCCCCTGCTGCGTTTGCTTTGGAAACCGTTCGATGAAGAGAGCCCGGTAAGAAAAGATGAAGAAAGAATCCCGCGTAGCACTAGAAGTCATCGAGCCGATCGGCGATCGGGTGTTGATCCGCAAGGACGACGAGCGGCGCACGACCAAGGGCGGCATTCATCTGCCCGACGACGCGAAGATCCCGGTCATTTCCGGCCGCATCGTGGCCCTCAGCATTCAAGTCGAAAACGACCCTGACTACCCGCTGAGCCGCTACGACAAGGTGCTGATCGACCCGAGAAACGGCATCCCGGTCGATTTTGAACAGGACAACAAGCTGCACATCATCCCGGTCGAAGACGTCGTGGCCGTGTTCCGCAAGGATTCGCCCGACGAAGAGTCGCTGGACTGATCGCGTCATACGACCTGCGAACCCGCGTCGTCAGGACAAAGCGATTTTCCGTTCATGATGACTCCCCGGGACGGAGAATGTCGATGATTTGATCGATCGCGGTGTCGAACGTGTTCGGCTTTAGTTTGGCAACCTCGCGAACGATCAAGTTGGCCGTAACTTCGCCTGAGAAAGGTCCGAAAACGGAAACGGCACTAGGACGACTGCGCCGGGTCCTGTAGGTGTGACCATGCCGCGTCCTCCTCTGCTCGGTTCCAGTCTTCCGCCAATGCTTGCTCCGAAAGCAGGGCGGTTTCTGCGACTTTACCAACGGCCTTGTCATCGAGAATCGTCACCAAAGCTCGACACTCTCCCGACAACTCGAACGGCTCCAGCAATCGAATCCGGCCGTGCTCGTCAATGATGGCTTCCACGGTTCGCATCATGGGTTGTTTCTCGATCGATCTAGGGACGGCACTTACGCCACAACAATACATCCGGTTCAATTATACGTCGCGTGAAAGAACCGTACCAGTCCGCTGAGGGATTTCCCACTGCAAACCAACTTAACGCTACGAGGTCACTTTTCTGCGGCGCAGCACGTTTGCTATTCTTCTGCGCCGATGTCCCGGCGGAATCGCTCGTATCCCTTTTTGATGAATTCTAGTAATACAACAACGGCGATAGCGATGCCGAAGAGCGTACTTCCAGATTGAAACTTGTGCCACGCGAGAATCCCGACAGCCGTCACCGCGAGCGTACCGAGAACTTCGCCTGCCGCTCGACAGACGGCCTTACCTTTGTAGTCGAGGCGGGCATAGAGTCTCGCGGCTCCCCAGCGCATCACGTACAGAACCGTCGCGGCAAGCGAGACGAATCCGATCAACGTCCAGTCAGAAATTGTCGTCCCACGGACCACTTGGAAAGCGACGACGGCGATCCACGCGACAGCAATGAGTGCAAGCAGCCGGAACAGCGTTCGAGCAGGCTGGCGGCGCCGGTCCACGGCCCTCACCAAGAACGCGCGTCTTGTAACAGCTTGAGTCATCTTTTCGTTTCTCTAACATTGGGCGATGTGGCTAGTGCCGCATTCATACGCCCTACGCTACCACTTTCTTGACCACTTCTCCGGCGACGTCCGTCAGCCGGTAATCTCTTCCCTGAAACTTAAACGTCAGCCGTTCGTGGTCCATGCCCAGCAGATGCAAGATCGTGGCGTGGAAGTCGTGCATGCTGACGGAGTCTTCGACCGGGTAATAGCCCAACTCATCGGTCTTGCCGACGGTCACGCCGCCCTTGATTCCGCCGCCGGCCATCCACGCACAGAAGGCGTCTTTGTGGTGATCGCGGCCGGCCTTGGCGCGGTCGTTTTGTAGCATCGGCGTGCGGCCGAATTCGCTACCCCAGACGATCAAGGTTTCGTCCAACAGTCCCCGCTGCTTGAGGTCTCGGATCAGCGCGGCGATCGGCCGATCAACCTGCCTGGTTTTCTTCGGCAATGCGGAGAAAACCGAGCCGTGATGATCCCAGCCCTGATCCATCAGTTGCACAAATCGCACGCCCTTCTCGACCAGCCGGCGGGCCAGCAGGCAGTTGTTCGCGAAGCTGGCCTTGCCCGGCTGGGTGCCGTACATCTTGTGCGTCTGCTTCGACTCCTTCGAGATGTCCATCAACTCCGGCACCGACGTCTGCATTCGGTAGGCCAGCTCGTATTGGTTGATCCGCGTCTCGATCTCCGGGTCGCCGACGTCGAGCAGTTGTTGCCGGTTCAGATACTTGATGCTGTCGACGATTTTTCGGCGGTCGGCGGCGTCGATGCCCGGCGGGTTCGACAAAAACAGCACGGGATCGCCTTTGCTGCGAAACTCGACGCCCTGATGCAGCGTCGGCAAGAAGCCGCTGCCCCACATCGCGTTTCCGGCCCCGCCGACGCTGCCGGTAATCAGCGCGACGAAGCTCGGCAGGTTGTCGTTCTGGCTGCCCAGGCCGTAACTGGTCCAGGAGCCGACCGCCGGCCGGCCGAACCGCGGGAAGCCGGTGTGGAAGAATAACTGGGCCGGGCCGTGATTGAACTGGTCGGTGTGGACCGTCTTGATCATCGCCATCTCATCGGCAACACCGGCCAGATGCGGCAGCAACTCCGACAGCTCGATGCCCGAATCGCCGTGACGGGTGAACTTGTACGGCGTGCCGAGCAGCTTGGGATGCCCACGCAGGAAGGCGAACCGCTGACCTTCGAGATACCGCTGGGGGCAAAGCTGGCCGTCGTATTTTTTCAAGACCGGCTTGTTCTCGAACAGATCGAGATGCGAAGGCGCCCCGACCATGTGCAGAAAAATAACGTGCTTCGCTCTGGCCGCGAAATGCGGCTGCTTGGCGGCCAGCGGGCTCCTCTTGGCCGCGCGGGCGCCCTCGCCCAACAGCGACGCCAGCGCGACGGCGCCGAGGCCGGCGCCGCTGTGTTGGAGCAGCCCGCGTCGGGTTAGACGGAGTTTAGCTTCTTCCAGAGGCGTCACGGTTGTCGTCCTCACGGGGCGGAAAAAAGGGGATAAGTCCAATTTCCTGCGTCAGTCGGGTGTCGATATGTAGAGGTCAAGCCGCAGGAAATTGGACTTATCCCCTTTTTTCCTCGTCATCCCTTCGTAATCGTTTCATCCAGATTCAACAAAATGTTCGCGACGTAAACCCAGGCTGCCAGTTGTTCGGCGCTGATGTCCTTCGGAAGTGGTTCTTTTCCGACGAGCTTTTTCGCCGCGGCGGCATTTGTTTTGAATCGAGCCAACTCACGTTGATAAACATTGAGCAAATGCTCCGCCTCTTTATCGTTCGGGCGCCGCGCGACACATAGCCGGTAGCCGTACTCGACGCGCTCGCGATCACTCAAATCTCGCTTGTCCGTCGCAATCCGCCGCGCCAGCCCGACGGCCATCTCCATATACGCTGGGTCGTTGAGCAGCGTGAGCGCTTGTAGCGGCGTGTTCGTCTGCGATCGTTTTACAACGCACGAGGCACGGTCCGGGGCGTCGAAGTTGACGAAGGCCGGATACGGCGCGCTGCGGCGCCAGATCACGTAAATGCCCCGGCGATAGCGATCCGCGCCGGTCGACGTGGCGTACTTCGGCGCGTTGCGCCCCACGTGTCGCCAAATGCCCGAGGGCTGCGGCGGAAACACCGGCGGGCCGCCCATCTTGGTCGAAATCAATCCACTGATCGTCAGGCCGTTGTCGCGAATCGCCTCGGCGCTGAGCCGAAACCGCGCTCCGCGAGCCAGTAGTTTGTTCAGCGGATCGCGCTCAAGCAACTCCGTCGACACCCGCGCCGATTGCCGATACGTGGCCGACATCACGATCAGTTTGTGGACGTGTTTCATCGACCAGCCGCCTTCGATGAATTCCACAGCCAGCCAATCGAGCAATTGCGGGTGGGTCGGCGGCTCACACTGTGTGCCGAAATCCTCGCTCGTGGCCACGATGCCCCGGCCGAAAATCTCTTGCCACCAACGATTGACGGTCACCCGGGCGGTGAGCGGATTGTTCGCGTCGACGATCCACTTGGCCAGCCCCAGCCGATTGGGCGGCAGCTCGGATGAAAGCGGATGCAGCGAAGCCGGCGTACCGGGTTCGACGCGCTCGCCCTTGTCCAGGAAATTGCCTCGTTTCATTACGTGAGTGGCCCGCGGCTTGTCCATCTCGACCATCACCAACGTCGTCGGCACGGCAGCCGCGTCGATCTGTTTTTTCAGCTTCGCGATTTTGTCGCGTAGCAACTTAATCTCCGGCCGCTGGGCAAGGTAAAACTTGCGAAGCTGGTTTCGCTGTTTCTTGCTGCGCTTCTTCGGCGGCAGCTTGACAATCCTCGCGATTGCCGACGGCTTGGCGGTCTTCGCAGCAAATTGTTTTTCCCAATTCGACTGCTCGCGCGTGGCGATAGCCATCGCCCCTTTTAGCTGCTTGCCCGCGGTGTCGTGCTGCCGCCGAATCTGCGCCAAACGGCTCGACTGATCCTGGCTGACCGGCACGTTCATCTTCGGTCCGAAAAAGTCGTACGTCACCCCGCTGGTTAGCTTCACCTCCAGCGGCGTGTTGTTGAAGTAGGCAAACAGCCGGTAATAGTCTCGCTGCGTGAACGGATCGTACTTGTGGCTGTGACATTGCCCGCAGTTGATTGTGGTGCCAAGCCAGACCGTGCCGGTCGTGTTCACGCGGTCGACCACTTGGTTCACCCGGTTTTCCTCGGGATCGACTCCGGCCTCGACATTGCAAGTCGTGCTGCGATGAAAGCCGGTGGCAACTCGCTGAGAAACCGTCGCACTGGGCAGCAAGTCACCCGCCAGTTGTTCGATCGTAAACTGATCGAACGGCATGTCGTCGTTCATCGCCTCAATGACCCAATCGCGATAGGGCCAGGTGCTGCGATATTGGTCGGCCTGAAAGCCGTTGCTGTCGGCATAGCGGGCCAAATCGAGCCAGGGGCGGGCCCAACGCTCGCCGTAACGCGGCGAAGCAAGCAGCCGGTTGACCAGACGTTCGTAAGCGGCGGGGCTATCGTCGGCGACGAATTTGTCGGCCTCATCCGGCGACGGCGGCAGCCCGATCAGATCGAGATAGACGCGGCGCACGAGCCGGGCTCGGCTCGCCAGCTCCGACGGTGAGAGCCCGGCCGCTTCCAGTCGCGCCAATACGAAGCGGTCGATCGCATTCTGCGGCCACGCCGTATCCTTCACGGTCGGCAGCGCGGGCCGCGTCGGTTTGACATAGGCCCAGTGCCGCTTCTCGGCGATGGTCGCGCCGACCCCCTTGGGCCACTTCGCCCCGGCGTCGATCCAGGCACGAACGAGCGCGATCTCGTCGGCCGAAAGCGGCTTGCCCTCGGGCGGCATCCGCTCATCTTCGTCCTTGGCCAAGACACGCTTTATCAGTAAGCTGCCGGCACTGTCACCCGGCGTAACGGCCGGGCCGGTCTCGCCTCCGGAAAACACGATCCGCCGCACATCGAGCCTTAGCCGGGCCTCTTGCTCTTTCGGGCCGTGACACTCGAAGCAGCGGGCCCTGAAGATCGGCAGAATTTGTCGCTCGAAGTCGACCTTCGTCGTCCGCCCAGTTGGCGGCTTTGGAGATTCGGCGTGGGTATCGGCCGCGGTGATTGCCCCGGCAAAAAACAGCAGCAGAGCGGCCACGCGGTTGCCGCGGCGAATCGAACAACGTCGGCCTGACATCGCGGGTCTGCCTTTCGCCTAAGAATCTGCCGGAGACGCACGCCAAGCTCCGTACGTCGCATCGTCCACGACAGCCGGGGGGGTAACTTACTATTACATCACATCGTCCGTTCTGTGTCCAGCTTTACCGCGAGCGGGTAGTGTCCTAATAGTGTGTTGCTGGATTTAGGACCGTCCGAAAAAGCTCCCCGAAACAAGCCCCGGAATCCCTTCCCCTCCCCCGCCCCGGACAGGATAATGGGGACATGAACGATGAGAAAGCAAGATTTCGACGCCGGATGGATGTTTACTTCGGGCTCGGTTTCTTGGCAGCACTCCTGATTTTCATACTAAATTGGTTCACTACCGGCGAGCCCTTCCTGCTTAGAAGCGTTGCTTGTCCCGTGATGCTAATAGGGTTCTGGCTGTGCTGGCTGTACGTCCGCATGTCGATAATGGGGGCTGGAGCCAATCGAATGTCTGAAGCGCCGCAACCCCGTTGGCACAGACCTCGCCCACTGACGTTGGTCATTCTCACGGCGATTAGCACGGCGTTCCTGCTGGCAAATGTTTGGCAACGTTATGCGGTTACCAAGACTGGCGGGTCTTCTGTTCTGGGGAAGGACGACCACTACCGTCTAAAGGGAACGTACACGTATAGTTGCGGTTTCCCGAAGACGTTTTTGCGAATGACTGCCAACGTCGAGCGCGGTTCAACGATCTATTTCCCTTCGAGAAGTCGATACTACAAACCGGAGATGTGGACCAATATCACCATGATCCTTTTCATCCTGCTGGCGGTATTCATCGTCTGCGAGCTTTTCCTCCCGAAAAACTGGGAACCAGTGCAATTCTCACTCTCTGGCTTAGCGCTAGGAGTCGTCGTTGCGGCAGGTCTTTGGGCTTGGCAGCAAGAGGCTCTGACTCACTGGCAGGAGTGGACCAATGGCAGCCTTGCGCCGCACGTCACCATGCTCTGCGTTGATCTACTCTACTTGATGTGCATCGCCGCGAACTATCGGCGTATTATTGCTTGGCTACAGTCGTAGTGCCCGGCTTTTCTTCTCATTCCCACCGCTTATTTCTGACAACGGCTGAAACGGTATCACTACCCGCGAGCGGGTAGTAAGCGGTGGGGGAGGCGGTGATTGAACCGAATCACGCAACCGTTAAGGTAACCCCTCACTCGGACGACCATCACCTGCGTTCCACCCATCCGGGGCAGTGGTTAACCTCCGGGTCACGTGTTACCCTGCCGTCCTTCCGGGCAGACCTGTTTTTTTCAAACTTGGAGTATCAAATGAGTATTCGCTTGCTTGTTGCCGACGATCACCCGATGGTTCGTGCCGGCATTAAGAAGATGATCGAGGGCAAGGACATTAAGATCATTGCCGAGTGCGCCACCGGAAAAGAAGCCGTCGCGCAGACGCTCAAGCGAAAGCCTGACGTTGTGCTGATGGACATCCGCATGCCGGACGGCGACGGCCTGAACTCGCTGGGACGGATTAAAATTGAAGATCCCGAGATGCCGGTGGTGATGTATTCCGGCTTCGACAATCCGACTTACATCGCGCGGGCCGTCGCTCTGGGGGCCAATGGCTATCTGATGAAGGATTGCTCGGCCAAGGATCTGATCGCGGCGATCAAGGTCGCGGCGACGGGTGAAAACATCTGGACGCGCACCGAGTTGCGTCGCGTGACCGGCGCGCTGGCCACGCCGCGACCGGGGGTCCGTCTTGAAGTTCCGCTCACGCAGCGCGAGATTCAGATCGTGCAGCTGGTCTGCGACGGCATGAGCAACAAGCAGATCGGCGACGAGTTGGAGATCAGCTACGAGACGGTCAAAGAGCACGTGCAGCACATTTTGCGAAAAATCGGCGTTACCGATCGAACGCAAGCCGCCGTGTGGGCCGTGCGAACGAAACTGGTTAGCTAAAAACGCAGAACGTGGGTTGGGCAGGACCGGTGGCCGGCACACCACCTTTTCCGCGCGGGCCGATTCGGATAGAATCGGTGCTGGGAATTGATCGCAGCCGCCGTGAAAACCCATCCAGAAGAACTGGTTTTCGATGCTTCGCCGAATTCGCGAGTACCAGGCTGTCTTTGGTGAGTTTCGCCGCACGTTCCGCACCACCGGCACGCTGCTGCCCAGCAGCCGGCCGCTTTCGCAAGCGCTGTCGAAATACGTTCGCCAAGGCTCACCGTCGTCGGGCGGAGACACCTCCGCGCGGCGCATTCTGGAAGTCGGACCCGGCACGGGGCCGGTGACACGCCGCATCGTCGCCTCGCTACGGCCGACCGACCAGCTTGACTTGGTCGAATTGAACGGCACATTCGTCGAGCTACTCAAGGGGCGGTTCGATCGGGAACCGCCGTTCAAGTCAGTGGCCGATCGGGTGCGTATTTTACACCAGCCGGTGCAAAATTTGCTTGGCGAAGAGCCCTACGACCTGATTATCTCCGGGCTGCCGCTCAATAACTTTGAAGTCGACGAGGTCGAACGGATATTGGACGTTCTGCGGCAGTTGCTGGCGCCCGGCGCAACGCTTTCCTTCTTCGAGTACATCGGCATTCACAGGGCCAGGGCGGCGCTAAGCGGCCGTGCGCAGCGCCGCCGAATTCGGGAGGTGGCTCGTGTCGTCGGTCGTTTTCTCGACGAGGGCGAAACCAAGCGCGATTGTGTGTTGACCAATGTTCCGCCGGCGTGGGTACATCACGTGCGCAACGTCAAGGCGCAACACAGGGCGGCCGACGCTCAACTCTCGGCCGACTGAAAGGCACATCGTCGGTATAACCGTTGCAGCCGTGTCGATCCGGCTGCGCGGCTTGCCGCGTGGGCTATATTCTCCAATGGACGTTCATTGGCACCCACTCGGCTTCATTCGACGATTATGACGCGCACACTGCGACAGCTTGACTGCCTTGACGAACTGCTCGATCGGGCCGGCGCTTGGGACGATCTCTGGCAACGGAGCGAGGTTCGTGCGCCCAGCGCTCGGGCTTTTTGCATCGGAAACTGGCTCAGGCACTTTGCGCCGAAAAGCGCATTGCGTGTGTTGATAATCGAGCAAGACGGCCAGATGGTCGCGGCCCTGCCCTTGGTTGAGCGGCGGCTGAGGAAGCTGCTGCACGTCGGATCGTTGCCGGTGAATGAATGGAGTCATTGTGGAGATCTGCTGATCGATCCGAATTGCGACGTCGACGCGGTGGCCGACCAACTCGTTGCCGGCCTCGATACGCTGCCGTGGAAACTGCTCTGGATTGGCGAAGCCGCCTACGAGACGTCGCGGTGGGTTGCCCTGCGCAGCGCAGCCGAGCGTGCCGGATGGTCGGTCGCGATCAAAGAGGTTTGCCAGATCCCTCAGGTCGAGATCGGCAGCGACTGGGACACTTACCACAACAGCCGCAAGGGCAATCAGCGTCGCAGCCGACGACGCTATGCCCGAATGCTCGACCGTGAAGGTGGAGTGCGGCTGCGCGTCGAGCGTGAAATCGCTCCCGAAAAGGTCGAGCAGGCATTGCGGCAGGGTTTTGAAGTCGAGGACCGCAGTTGGAAGGGCGCGGCCGGCACGAGTGTTCTCAAGACGCCCGGCATGTTCGAGTTTTATCTCGAAGAAGCCCGACAAATGGCCCGCTGGGGCATGTTGGAATTGGTGTTCCTGGATCACCAAGGCCAACCGATCGCCTTCGACTACGGCTGGCGGGCCAAAGCCGCTCACTTCACGCCGAAGATCGGCTACGACGACGCCTATCGAAAATTCGGCCCCGGCCAGCAGTTGATGATGCACCTGCTGGAGCGATTGCACGGCGAAGAGGATTGCCGCCTGCTCGACTTCTGGGGCCCCGAAACCGACTGGCACGGACACTGGAAAACCACCTCCTACGCCGTCGGTCGCGTCGCCCTAGCCTCGCCCCGCGGCGTTAGCCCGATGCTGCTGAAAACATTCGAGCGCTGGCAAAAATGGCGCCGGCATAAAGCGGCGGCACGGACGGCGCAAACCGCTCACGCGCCCTAGCTCACGGTCACTCAAAATAGCCCCCGGCGGAAGCCGCGGGGTTCGAGCAACGCGCTGGACCTCCCGTTGCGACGCATCGAAGCTATCGACACCGGCGATAACGGGGTAAACTAGCAGCCCGTTGAAGAAGTTTGTAGGAGACAACCAATACCAGCACGTTGCGGCAAAGTTCACTTTGACGAATCAAGGCCAGACATCTCGCCGACGAAAGAAACCTTCCGGGGGCTCGTCCGACGCGCGCTCGCCGACCGTGGTTCGTGTGCGCCGCGCGGCCGACGGCGAGGGCTGGGAGTTACTGCACCCCAAGTGTGCCGTCGAGAGATTGGACGACGTGCAGGAAGTGCAGGCAATGTTCGAGGCGGGTGAATTTGAAGTGGCCCGCGATGAACTGCGTTGGCTGTTGGGCGGGTGCAGCGACTTTATCGACGCGCACCGGCTGCTGGGGGAAATCGCGCTGGTCGACGGTGATCTGCCGCTGGCCCGCGGACATTTCGGCAACGCCTATCAATTGGCCGTTCAGGCGATCGACCGCGCGGGGGCGAGTCCGCGACAATTCCCGTATCGACTGGCCTCCAATCGATCGTTTCTCGAATCGGCCAAGGGCCTGATCCACTGCCTGAAACAACTCGACCGAGACGAGTTGGCCCGCGAAATCGTCAAGCGAGCGCTACATTGCGATCCGAGCGATCCGCTGGGGCTGCGTGGCCTGTAGGCGATAAACACGTAACCGTTCGCGCGAATTGAAACAGAGAACCGCTAATCGACGCTGATAAACGCTAATAACTCAGATCAATCGTGGAAAACATAAGTTACCGCCGTCATCGGATCTATATCTATGATGGTTGTTCATCTGAAAACAGGTTCTCATCTTTTCTCGTAACTATTCAGCAGCGATAATGCCGGCTGGTAGTTTGGGGGGCTGGCGGAAGGTGGATTGGAGGCCGGCGAGGATGCTGTGATCGTTTTTGCGCAGCGTCGAAACGTAGCCGCGAATGCGGGCGAAAATGTCTCCGCCCTGCGGACCACGAAAACAGCCCGATATCTTCTGCTTCAGCTTGGCCATCCGAATATCTCGTTCGCCTTGGTTGTTGTCGAACGGGATCAGCGGGTGCGTCAAGAATGCTAATACCTGGGGTTTGAAATCTCGCAGGCGATCCAGCATGTTCTTCGCTTTCGATTGCTTCGGGCGTCCACGTTTCTTTTTTTTCGACTCTTCCTGAACGAGTGGCAGAAGATTTTGTTCGAGTCCCTTCGCGATCAACGCATCGTACCTTAGACGAATCGATGCCAGTTCAGGAGCATCTTCCGCAAGACAATTTTCGGGAGTTGCCTCGCTGATTTCTTTCGCTTCGAGCAAAAGATCGATCATCGATGCGGCCCAAGCCTGCTGATCCTGCTCGACAAGATAGGTCAACTCGCGCAGGTGATGTGCGTTGCACAGCGAGTGATCACAGGAGAATGTGAAGTAGCTCTTCCAATGGTCATGCACCGCGTGACCCGTGTAGTGCGGCAAGATGCCCAGGTCGATCATCGCCTCGGCTCCGCGACGCGCGTGCAAACCGTAAAAGGTTAAACGGCTGGTGCTGGCGGCGTGGAGCCAGTGCAGCTTGCCTTGCTGGCGAATTCCCGTCTCGTCAAAATGCACCACTTCGCTGGCAAGAATTGCCTGACGAATCTGCTCTTCGGTCGATGCCAGATTTCGATAACAGGTCAGATTCCAGTTGTAAAGCGTCCCCTGGCTGATTGTGCGTGAAAACAAATCTTCGACCAACTGACACGTTCTGTCATATGGCAGCAGTTGGTATTGGTTCAGATAAACCAACAACGCTTTGATGCGCACACCATATTGTACCGACGTTTTCACCGACTCGGGAAACATGGCTTCGCTGCGGCAGCCGCAACCGGGGCAGCATTTGGTTTCTGCCCGATGCTCGGTAACTTCGAGTTGCATGGGAGGGATGTCGACGACTTGACGCCGGCGGCAGTCGACCGCAGCGACCGATTCCAGCGAATGACCACACTGCTGACATGCGTCGACCGAGTGAACGATGGTGTGATCGGGCTGCTCCACCATTTCCAGCCGGGCTGCCGAATGACCTTGCTGGCCTCCCGGCTTTTTCCCGCTGGGCTTTCGCAAACTCTTGGGTTTCGGTTTTTTCAAGCCATCGCTGGAAGGCGGCTTACTGCTGTTCTGACTATTTTTCGCCAGCTTCCCGCGAAGTTCCTTGTTTTCTTCGCGAAGTTGTTGATTCTCTGCACGCAGATTCTCGTTCTCCGCCTCAAGCGAAGTGACTCGGTCTTGTAAATTCTTGACGGCCCCCCGCAGCGCCTTGAGTTCGTCCAACAGACGAACGATCCACGCATCTTTTTCATCCGAGGACGGTTTCGAGAGATTGGGCAAACATTCGAGCATCTGGTAAACTCCTTACCAGTACGCTCCTACCGAAAATCCAGAATCCAGTCCATGCCAATTCGCCGCTGAGTAGTTGGACAGCGCCACTTTGACGCGGCATTTTGTTGTAAGTCGTGTGGTTGAAACGGTGTGTGTCATGGGGGTCGGGTGTCGGGGATGCAGGATTTGATCTTGCCGACGTCGATTCCCACGGCGCGCAGGAGTTCGAGTCGGGTCTTCCAGTGGGAACGGCGGGCCTGCTGGTGGTATTGCTGTTTGTCGCGTTCTTCCTCGAAACGCCGGCGACGCGAGGAGGGAGGCAATGTCGCCGCGTTGGCAGGCCGTCTTCGTCCTTGCGCCAGAACACGGCCCACTTCACTTCCCACACCACGGGGCCTTTGTCCGTGTCCTTGATGCGATACGGCTGCCACGACTGCTTGCGAAACACGGGCGAGTGCTTGACCAAGTTGCGAACCTCGCTGGAATGGTGGCCGGCGGCCAATCGCGGATACTGCTTCAAACGCCCGCCACGCCTGTTTTTCGGCCCTTCTTCGAGTATTTCCGGCTTTTGCACCCAACCGTGAAAGTTGGCTGGAATCTCGCCCACAAATACCTGCCGGCGCTGCTCCAAGGCGTCGAGAAACTTGCCGTCCCGGCCATAAAGCTCGTCGAAGGTCCAAGCCGAAACGCAGACGCCATTGCCCAAGGCACGATCGATCATTTGCACGGCGAGCTGCGGTTTGGTGTGAAACTCGATGTCGTCTGGGACGTGCGTTTTTTTCGGCGCGCCGGGTCGTTCGCAAATTCCTCCGGCAGGTACACCGCGCTATCGAGCAACACCTGAAAGCCGGGCGCCGAGTAAGTGAGATGAACTCCCACCACGCAATTATCGACCTTGCCGCGGTTGCCGTTGTACTGCCGGCCGACGCCCACGGTATGTCGGCCGCTCTTGGTCGTGCCCGACTCGTCCACACAGCCGATCGACTCAGGATGGGCGTGATCCCGGGCGATGATCTGCTGGCAGCAATTTCGGAGTTGTTCTTCATTCCACTTGATCGATTCGAGAAAACGCTGCAAGGTCCGCGGTGCGGTCTTGAATTCCAATGCGATGGCTTCGGCTGTTTTGCGATGCAGATTCGACAATTGCCCTTGGACGTAGACTCGCAACAAGGCCCGCGCGTCGCGCCGCCCAAAGCAGTCGGCGAACCGCGAAAGAAACGAAGTGAGCTTTCGCCCCAAGGCCGAAATCTGTTCTAATTTCATCGTAGACGGTCCTCCGTGAGTCCTTAGCGGCTGTTACTAACAACGCGGAGGATCGTCTCTTTTAGCTCCTTCGTGAAAGACCAATTTACGTGCTTGATATAATCCCCTACCACAACACCACTTAGCCATGCTAGCACGGCTCAAAGTGGCGCTGTCCAATTAGTCTTCGACGAACCAAGATATTACCGTTGGCACACCGGCCGTTACTGGGTACACTTTCAGTGTTAGACATTGACTGCCTCCGCGCGTGTGGGAGTCGATTAAGGCACCTGAGCTTAGCGGGCCACGGTGCCTTTTTCATGCGCTCAGCGCGACGTGTGCAACAGAGCCACAAATGACGGCATTAACGGGAATGGCAATCCGGTCACGGTGGCCGGGCCAATACTAACACGAGCGGTTGCATCATTCTTCGTCTCCTTGATCGCGGTAGTGATTGACGATGTCTTGCCGATCTATGCGGGCGGCATTCTTTTCAATCCGAGCGCAGATCCGCGAAATCAACTCGTGAGCTTCCCGTAGGGTCTTTAGATCGCGCACCCAAGACGCGGCCTTGATTTCCTCTACGCGGTCACCGAGCACGACCGAGTGCCCTTTGACATCTCGAACGAGGCGGCTCAGAAGAGTTCCTACATTCACTGGCTTCGTTGATCTGTTGCCAATGTATTTGCTTACCGCCTTCTTGGGTGCCTGCCCGGACCGCAGTCGGTCAGCGATCTCTTCTCTAAGGTCTTCCGGGAGGTCTGCAACTTTACCTCCGTCAACGAGTCGGAGAGTGCCTGCGATCACGGCGTTCTGTACCTCAAGCGGCGTGTCCAGCAGCCGCAGCCAGCGGTCGAGTGTGCGTCCCGATTTACCGAATCGCTTGGCAATTAGATCACGAACGTCGCCCTTAAATGCACGCCCGTTGTTCTTCGCCAACTCTTTCAAGCGCCGGTAGACTCTCGCAACCTCGATCGGATCAAGCTGGCGACGCAACAAATTGTCACGCAGCAGGAATTCCTCAATGGCAACTTCGCCGGCGGCGGCAAGGTCGAAACGGACACGACAGCGAATGGTTTTCCAACCGAGCCGCCGGGCTGCCCGCAGTCTCTGGTGGCCGCCGATTACGGTGCCGTCAGGAAGAATGTCGATCGGATGTTCCTGGCCGTGAGCATCCATGTCACTCGCCAACTCGTCGAGTGCGGCATCCGATAGGTCCGCGAAAATGACGTTCTTGGGATGCGGCTTCAGCTCCGACAGAGGTCGGTGTTCAGTCTTCCATTTGACCTTCTTGTGTTTCATCACCGTCTCCGTGGTATTCGGTGCTCGATGGATCGCTTCTTGTCCGCGCGACCGCAAAGCGCGCCTCACGTGCTGCATCCTTCCGGAGTTTGGTACTCGCCGGTGTTGAAGACTGCTCCTACACGCCCAGTTCATCGAGGGCACCTTCGGTGCCCTCCTCGTCGCAACCGGCATCGTTTCTGCTTGCGTCGCGGAGCTTGTCGTCAAGTTCTGTCAGGCGGCGAAAGAACCGCTGGAGCGCCGCGATGCTCGTGCAGGTCGTGTCGCCTACGCGCAACACTTCCAGCTTCTCGCCCCGCAGCCCGTTACTTGCCCATCGAAAGAGCGTAGTGGGATGAGGGCGTTTACCCTTACGGCGCGGCGGAAGCAGGCCGGCTGCTTCGGATAATGTGAGCAGCTCCTCTTTGGTCAGATCGATCATGTCACTCCTCGCAAGTCGTGGTTATCACTTGCAAGGATGTTACTTGGTTTTCTTGGCTTTTCAAAAAGCCAAATCGCGGCATTTGAAAAGGCCTACGACAGCACAAGACGTGTAGGTTTGCCGCTCCCAGAGTCAATCAGTTTTCGAAGTTTGGGCGGCAACGACTTCACGATGCGGTCGAGATGGGGATGTTTACCAAACACGCAGGGATATTGCGCTTTGATAGAGGTCAAGCTACGTGATCCGCCTGCTTCCAGAAGCCCGTGGAATAGATAGGCCGCTTCCGGTTCGACGTCATAGGGTCTTCCATCCAACGTAATACACGGTGGTTCGCTGCGTACGTTTACTTGCAGCCGATCACCGCCAATCGATTTGGCGAGGTCGCGACACACACGATCGTGTAAGGTTGCCACCCGCTCCCGCAGGCCCTTTCTGGTTAGCTTTCTTCTCTTGATCGCGCGCGCAAGATCACGAAGGCACTCTCGGCGTACGTCGAGGCCTGATCGTTCAAGCTCTGGCCGCAACCGGTCTAGCCACATGTCATGTGGCGCGAGATCACCGGGGTCTCGGCTAAGGGTGGCCAAGAGATCGACGTCATTTTCAGATTCGGACGTGTCACATGCTGGCACATCGACCGGATAGTCCGCTAGGTCTTCAAGCTCTTGGTCGAGCAAAGTGGGTTGGTCGTCTTCTCGCAACTCCTGCCAGATGCCCCTCGGACGCAAGAACTCGTAAACGTCTCGGCGACATAGTCCTTCTTCAATACACTCGCCAAGACTGAGCAAATTGGCATCCTTTTGGGAAAGACGCTTGCTAACTGCGGCGAGAACCTGGCGATGACCAGGCCGAATATGGCCTTCCACGATTTCGCGACACCACTCCGCGCGCCGGTCCGGATCATGGCTGATACGGCGATCACTCATCGCGTAGCGAATAGTGTCGTAACAGCCATCAGGAAAGGCGGCATCCTCAGCGGTCTTGCTGGCATCAACCACCTCCTGATACAGCTCGGCGGCGTCCTCGATTTCAAGCTGGAAGACCGACGATGCAATCGTGCTGTAAACACGGTCCGCGCGTGCGAAGTGTTTCTGGTGTGACTTCCACACGGGGCTCCCGTCAGGTGCGCCAGCAAGGAGCCAGCCCTGTTGAAGATGCCAAGATAGCCGCGCCAGGCATCGGCCGACCGTTACCGCCGCAACGGCCGGGTCCGAAACCTGTCGGTCCTCATAGGGGTCGAAAATGAACTGATCCATAACGCTTGTTTTTCCTGCTATCCAAGAACTCATCTACGTACGTGCTGAATCGGTACCGATTACCGTTTACAGCAAGGAGAACTCCGCTATCCGATTTCACGGGCGATTTGAACCGCAACCGCCAAGTCGCGCTCGGCGTAGATCTGTGTGACGTCTGCCTTCGTGTGCCCAAGCGTTACTTGTGCTGCCTCGATGCCGTAACGCTTACGGATCTCTGTGGCTCGACTGTGACGAAGCTGAAGTGGGCACCAGTGCGGAAGCTCCGGCTCGCCGATCCTTTCCCGTTGTCGATTGGCTTTCTTGATACCGTACGTGATGGCCTTCCTGTAGGCGTCGACGTCGTAACAGCATCGTTTGTCGCGCTTGGGTTTCTTTTTCGGCTTTCGCGCGCGTTGCGACGGGGTCATCGGCGTCTTGCGATTCTTGCGACGCTGAGCGTTTCGCCATAGCTCCGCTTCCCGAGGACTAAACAGGAATGCTTGGGTGTTCAGCTTGAGGAACGGCTTGATGAGGTCTTGAGCCACCGGGCCGAGTGCTATGTGGCGGTCGTGACCGCGCCAGCGGTTCTTGTGATGGAACGGCTCGAAGAGCCACACGTCGCCGGACATGTCAATATCGCACGCCCGCATTTCAACGACCTCGCACGGTCGCATCGCTGCAAGTTGCTGCACCCGGATCATCGTGGCTATGGGCGGCGAAACAACTTCAACAACCGCATCTACGTAGGGCTGGGGTACCGGCTTAATTCGTTCCGTTTCGCGGGCCTGAGTCCGGCCCGCTTTCAGCCCTTCAACACTACGCAGTGCCTCGTAAGCGCCCTGGGGCGCACGTTCCTCGCTCACAGCCCATCTGAAGACACGGCGAATACGGTTGATTCGTCGATTGATGACTTTGCGGCTGAGTTCGCCGGAGTCGACCATGTGCTGCCGGACTGCTTTGAGGGCGCGCGGTCCGAAATCTCGCACCAAGGTCCGGCCATACAACTTTCGTAGCGGCCTTAGCGCGAATTTCATCTCAGTGAACTCTTTTGTCTGCTCGCCGTCAGAGGTGACGTAATATTTCTCGGCGAACTTGAAGTACGCGAGGATCAGCTCGCTGATCGTGAACGAGTTGAGCTGATCTGGTCGCAACGCGGAGAGTTCGGTTGCCCCCGTCAGACGGCCGTTCCGCCATTCGGCAATCTCGCGCTCGTACTTCTCGTAGCTTTCCGCGCTGCCATACGGGCCGAGATACGTCGGCTTACGGACAAGATAGACTACGGCCCGGCCTGAAGGCCTGTGGTGGCAATACGACGGGACTTTGCCAGATTTCCGGGGCATAATGCAGCTCCCAAGGTTGCGATCCTCAGTAAATTACTGAGAACCTCGGACCTATTGAGGCCGCACTGCTCGCCGGAGTAGTTGCGGTAAAAGCAACAACTGTATCGTGTTATGGTAAGTACACCCCAGAGGATTCGAACCTCTAACCTTCGGTTCCGTAGACCGAATAAGCTTGGAGGATGCTTCGACCTAGCTTCTCCGAAGGCTGATTTCTAGGGCCATAAACTTCGACCTAGCTTCAACCACGCTTTGCTTTTGCTTGGATGAAGCTGATGAGTGGGGGGATTAG